>CAKSPC010000036.1 GCA_934481445.1 uncultured Oscillospiraceae bacterium | reverse complement strand
GGGCGGATGTTTCGTCGGAAAAGTCCCAACGGGACTTTTTCGACGGTCTGTTTATGTATTATTGCCTGCTGATCTAATAAGCGTTATATCATGATCAATATGGTTTGTCAACGATGTTTTGCGGGATTTGCAGAAATACATTTTTTTCAAAAGCTATTGACAATTCAGCATGAATGTTGTATCATACATATAGCCTATAGATTTAGTATGCTTTAGAAGGAGGAAATAAAATGATAACACGCGAGGAAGCATGGGATCTGCTTACAGAATACAACAAAGACACATTTCACCTGAAACACGCCGTTACGGTAGAGGGCGTTATGCGGTGGTATGCGGAGAAGCTCGGGTATACCGATGAGGTAGACCTTTGGGGGATAGTTGGCCTGTTGCACGACCTTGATTTTGAGATGTATCCGGAGCAGCACTGCATAAAGGAGCAGGAGATCATGCGTGAAAAGGGCGTCGGAGAGCGGATAATACACGCCACGGCGAGCCACGGCTGGAAGCTTACAGTTGATATTGAGCCGCAGCACGAGATGGAAAAGGTGCTGTACGCGGTGGACGAGCTTACAGGACTTATCGGCGCGGCTGCGCTTATGCGCCCCTCAAAATCCGTGCAGGATATGGAACTTAAGTCGGTGAAGAAAAAATATAAGAACGCAAATTTCGCCGCGGGGTGCTCGCGGGAAGTCATCGAGCGCGGCGCAGAGCTTATGGGAGTTTCCCTTGACGACCTGATATCGGATACTATCCTTGCAATGAGAAGCTGCGAGGATGAATATAACATATTTGCATAATGATATATTATGGCTGCAAGGATAATAAACGTTCAGAAAATGTCACCGCTGAAAAAGACGGTCAGCGGGCAGTTTGCGGCAAAGCTGCATTACAGCGGTTCCTGCAGCGGTCAGAATTTCACCATGGATTCCAGCAGCAAGGAGTTGCGATATTTTCTTGTGGAATACTTCGGTGAAAAGGGCCTGCCGCTGAAAATCTCCGACGATGGACTGAGATTTTATGCGGTGTGTTTATGAATAAAAGTGGATATAAAAAAGCCCCTGCATTCAGGCAGGGGCACCAGCTTGTCGAAAAAATAGTATTTGCCCGCGAAGCGGGCTTTTTAAATCCGTTTTTTGCCTCAGCTCTGCCGAGGCAAAAAACACTTCTATCCGCACAAGTGTGCGGTTTGTCGGCAATGCCGACAAACCGTGCGCGCAGGGCGGATGTTTCGTCGGAAAAGTCCAAACGGGACTTTTTCGACGGTCTGAAGCCCCTGCATTCAGGCAGGGGCACTAATATTATTTATAAATTACTTGAGCAGCGCCTTGAGCCTTTCCATAGCCTCTGCGGTAGCTTCATGAGTACCGAACGCTGTCAGTCTGAACCATCCGTCGCCGTTCTTGCCGAAGCCTGCGCCGGGGGTGCCGACAACCTGTATCTTGGTCAGCAGCATATCGAAGAAATCCCAGCTTCCCATGTTGTTCGGGCACTTGAGCCAGATGTACGGGGAGTTGATGCCGCCGGTGTACTTGATGCCGAGCTCGTCGCAGGTCTTTGCGATGGTGCGTGCGTTCTCCTGATAATATGCGATGGCTTCGTGGGTCTGCTTCTGTCCCTCTGAGGTGAAAACAGCCTCCGCGCCGCGCTGGACAGGGTAGGATACGCCGTTGAACTTGCTGCCCTGGCGTCTGCCCCAGATATCCGCAAGCTTTACGTCCTCGCCGGAGCTGTTCTTCTGAACAAGGTCGTTCGGAACAACCGTGTAGCCGCAGCGTGTGCCGGTGAAGCCGGCCGTCTTGGACAGGGAGCATATCTCGATAGCGCACTTCTTTGCGCCCTCGATGCAGAAAATGCTTCTCGGAATATCGGGCTCGGTTATGAATGCTTCATATGCTGCGTCGTAAATGATCACGGCGTTGTTGCTGAGGGCGTAATCGACCCATTCCTTGAGCTGCGCAGCGGTGTAGGTGGAGCCTGTGGGGTTGTTCGGGGAGCAGAGGTAGATAAGGTCTGCCTTTACGGATTTGTCGGGCATGGCAGCAAAGCCGTTTTCCTCGGTGGAATCGGCGTAGATAACGTCGTTTCCGTTCATTATGTTGGAGTCAACATATACAGGGTATGCAGGGTCGGTAACGAGAACTGTGTTGCCTGTGCCGAAGATGTCGATGATATTGCCGCAGTCGCTCTTTGCGCCGTCGGAAATGCGTATTTCGTCGGCGGAAACATCCGCGCCGAAGCTCTTGTAATAGTTAGAAACCGCCTCGCGCAGGAAGTCATAGCCTGCGCCGCTGTCCTCGTATCCGCGGAAGGTTTCCTTAACACCCATCTCACGGCACGCTTTTTCCATCGCCTCGACTACGACGGGCGCCAGCGGGCGTGTTACATCGCCGATACCCATGCGGATAAGGCGCTTTGCTTCCTCGGGATGCTCAGCAGAGTATGCCTTGATCCTCTTTGCAATTTCAATAAACAAGTAGTTCTTTTTCAGCTTGAAAAAATTTTCGTTAAGCTTTGCCATTTTGTTTTATCGTCCTTTCTTTTCCGCTTTTTTGAAGCAGATATTCATCCACTTTATATTTAATCATAAAAATGCCTTTTTGTCAATCCTTTATACGGAATTTCGCCGTCTGCGGGATTAAAAAATTATTTCGCGGCAACAATATTTCTGAACAATCTGTCGAAAAAGTCTTACGACTTTTCCGACAGGGTACATCCACTGGCATGGCAAGCCATGCCTTACGCCTTTTGCAAAACAAAAGGCACACTGCGCGCACTCATTGTCGGCTATGCCGACAATTAAGCGTAAAGCGAAGCTGTCGCTAACACACTTGTGCGGATAGAAGTGTTTTTCGCACCCGGCAGGGTCGACACAGTCACCCTTGACCCGTGGCGAAAAACGGATTTAAAAAGCCCGCTTCGCGGGCAAAGACGATTTTTTCAACAAGCTGATTTCTGAACAAAGCTGTTCGGGAAAATTCATAAGGATGGAAAATATATTGAAAAATACCTGCGGCTTTTTAGTGCATTATTACAAAATAGCGATAAAGTTAATTTTTTTTCTTCAATGACCTTTAAATTTTAATTAAAGTGTGCTATAATATATCAGTGTGAGTAACCATAGTGTGAAAAATACAAAACTACTGTTATGAATTTACAAATGCGGCTGGATGTCCCAAAATGCTGCTTTTATATACATACAAATAATCAGCCCCTAATTTATTGAGGGGCGGGGGGAAGTGTTTTTTTGGAGAAATACGTTATCAGGGGCGGAAAGAAACTTGGCGGCGAGGTCGAGATAAGCGGTGCAAAGAATGCCGTTGTTGCGATACTGCCCGCAACCATCCTTTCCGATGAACCCTGCATCATTGAAAATATACCCAACATAAGCGACGTCAGCATTACGTTACAGATCATGTCCGAAATGGGCGCGAAGATCCGTATGCTTAACAAAACCACCGTCGAGATCGACACGCGTCCGCTGAACGATCTGTCTGTTCCCTACGAAAAGGCTAAGCTCATGAGAGCTACCACATATTTTCTCGGAACGCTGCTCGGGCGTTTCCACGAGGCTCATGTTTCCATGCCCGGCGGATGCAATCTTGGCGACAGACCCATTGACCAGCACCTCAAGTGCTTCTCTGCCCTCGGTGCGACGTACGATATCGATGGCGGCATGGTAAATCTCCGCTCGGACAAACTCACGGGAAATCAGATCTTCTTTGACAAGAACTCCGTCGGCGCGACGATAAACGGTATCATGGCAGCGGTAAAGGCCGACGGCCTTACCATCATCGAAAACGCCGCAAAGGAACCTCATGTTGTCGACCTTGCAAACTGCCTTAATTCCATGGGCGCGGATATCCTCGGCGCGGGCACGGACGTTATCAAGATACGCGGCGTGAAGTATCTCCACGGCACAACATACAGCGTTATCCCCGACCAGATAGAGGCGGGAACGTTTATGGCAGTCGCGGCGGCTACCCGCAGCGAGATACTGATAAAGAACGTCATCCCGAAGCACCTTGAGCCCATCACAAACAAGCTGCTGAAGATAGGCGTACAGGTGGAGCAGTATGACGACGCGGTGCGCGTTATCGGCGGAAACGAGTATGTCGGCACCAGTATAAAGACCCAGCCGCATCCCGGCTTCCCGACGGATATGCAGCCGCAGATGGCTGCGGTGCTCACCTGCGCAAAGGGCACAAGCATGGTAACGGAGAGCATTTTCGACAACCGTTTCCGCTATGTTGACGAGCTTCGCCGCATGGGCGCGAATATCTCCGTTGAGGGCAGGGTTGCTGTTATAGAGGGCGTGGAGCGCTTAAAGGGCGCACCTGTAAAAGCCACCGACCTGCGTGCAGGCGCGGCGCTTATCATCGCGGCACTCAGCGCAGATGGTATAACCGAGATTTACGACATATTCCACGTTGAGCGCGGATATGAAAACATGGAAGTCAAGCTGCGCAGCCTCGGCGCCGACATAATCAAGGTCGACGAACCCGACCCCGCGGCGGACGCTCCCGCTAAAAAGGCTATATAATGGCGCGGATATTTCCGATATGCTCCTCCAGCGAGGGCAATTGCACATTCATCGGCACCCGCGGGCATGGTATCCTTGTGGACGCGGGGTGCTCGTTTCGTGCGCTTAAAAATGCGCTGGCGCTTATCGACACGGACTTCGACGGAATTGAAGCAGTGTTTCTGACGCACGAGCATTACGATCACATAAAGGGTATCGAGCAGGTGTTCAAGCACACTGCGCTGCCCGTTTTTACAACGGGTGGAACCGTTTCCGCCTTGGCGGCGGCGGGGAAGATCCCAGAGGGAAAGAGCGTTTACAATATCACCGAAACGGGGTACAAGAGCGCTTCGTTCGAGGTGAAGCCTTTCAGAACATCGCATGACGCGGCAGAGAGCGTCGGCTATCGTATTGAGTTTAACGGACGCAGCTTTGCGGTCTGCACGGATACGGGAGTTGTCACCGACGAAGCGGCGGAAGCGCTGAAGGATTGCGAGGCAGTTCTGCTGGAAAGCAACTACGACCCCGATATGCTGCGGAGAAATATGCGGTACGGGTTTGACCTCAAGCGGAGAATATCCAGTAATATAGGTCATCTTTCCAACCGCGACTGCGCGGAGTTTGCGGAAAAGCTTGTGCGCGGCGGCACGAAGCATATCATCCTCGGGCATTTGAGCAAGGAAAACAACACCCCGGATACGGCTTATGCCTGCACGGCTGACCTGCTGGCGAAGCGTGGACTGGTCGTGGAGAGGGATTTCACGCTGGATATCGCGCCGGTCGTTACCGAGGGGCAGTACATAGCAATATGATTTTTTGGGGACCGTTAATTCGGTCCTTTTTTAATTGCTGGTTTTTGCATATTTTCTGTGGAAAACGCCGCTGTTTGTGCAATATCAATAAATTTGATTTGAAAATACAGCTATAATTTGTCTATTCAGTACCTTGTAAAACATAATACCTTGTGGTAGAATATTATCAACGGATACGGAAGTATCCTTTTTTCCGAGGACGGTACCTTGCAGCGCATAATACCTTGAAAAACAAGGGACTTATTCGGAAAGCGCCGAGCAGGCGGACTGATAGGAGCGTGAAAGAATGAACTCTCAGCTTAAACGCGGAACGTTGGAACTCTGCGTGCTTTCGATAGTAAGCGGGAGCGACTGCTACGGATATGAGCTGGTAAACAAAATATCCGAGTGTATGCAGATAACGGAGGGCACGATGTACCCGCTGATGAAGCGCCTTAAAGACGCAGGAATGATAGACAGCTACATCGTGGAATCGCAGGAGGGACCTCCGCGTAAATATTATAGGATAACCGACAGCGGCAGAGAAGAATTACAGCGCCTGACGGACGAATGGTTTGAGTTTACGGAAAGCGTCAACAGGCTTTTGAAAGGGGATAACGGTAAAGATGGTAGCACAGAATAAGGATGATTTCTTGTTTCAGCTCCACAACGAGCTTCACAGGATAGGCGTTGACGCCGATGAAGAAATATTCGCGGATTTCGAGGAGCATTTCAAGGAAAGCAGCATGGAGGGGCTTTCCGAGGAGGAAACCTGCCGCAGACTCGGCGATGTTAAGGAAATAGCGCGCAGCTATATCAACATCGAAAGCAGCCGTCTTAACAGTATCGTGGCGCAGGCGATAGAGTCCGACAGACCCCATGTGAGCCTTACAAAGCCAGGCCGCGATGTACCCGCGGATCTCTCGCTTGTAAAGGATAAGCGGGAAGCCGATATGCAGGAGCCTGCGGCGGAAAGCACCGACGCACCCCTGCGCGAGTACACCCCCGAGCACATTTCCGAGGAGATATATCCCGAGAGCAAAAGCGCTTCGGTGGATCTTTCCAAGGGCACGGAAACTCCCGAAAGCTCCGCGCAGACCGCGGAGAATACATCCGCACAGGATACAAATAACGCCGAACCGGCGGGTACGCAGAACAATAACAACAGCAATAATAACGACACCGTTGCGGGCGCATTTGCGGCGGCAGGTGCAGCGGCGGCAAGCGCAGCAAGATCTGCGGGTCATGCCATCGCGGAAGCATTCGGCAGCGAAAGCATGAAAGACGCGGGCAGAAACGCTGCGGAAGCTATCAAAACCGCAGGCCACGCCACGGCGGAAGCGATACGAACCGCTGCAGAAAACGCGAAAAACGAGCACAAGGCGCAGAACGATGATGTTCCCCGCCCCAGCGACAGCTTCAGGGAAAACAAGTCCGACGACCGCGAATGTCACATCCCGCCGCAGTCGGGGCAGACGATAAACACAGGAAAGGGTTTCAAGTTTGCCGACCTCAAGGGAATGAAGATGAATCCGAATTTCGGAAAACTTTTCGGCGCGATAATAATGGATGTTGCGCTGTGGTCGTGGCTGCTGAGTATGCTGGTCGGCATTGCGATAAGCATTATAACCAGCGGGCTCGGCGTTGTCGGCTCCGGATGCGGCATTATATTCAGCGGAAGCTACTTTTTTATCAGCAACCTTTTCCTCGGCATTGCGCTGATTTCCCTAGGCGTGATAATTTTCATGCTGGGTATCCTGCTGGTAAAGGGTATCGTAAACATGATAAAGAAGATAGTCATTATGCACGTCAAGGCGCTGTATGATCTTTAAGGAGGCAGTAAAATGAAGCATTTGTTCGGAATATTCATACCGCTGTGCATATGCAGCTTTATTGCCTTTGGAATTTCTGTTGCAGTGGCGGGCAAACCCGAAAAGGCGGTTACCTCGGATATTGTCAGCGACGGCTACACCGAGGCGGCAGGCGATACATGGACGAGGGTGCTTGAGGGCGACTACACAAACATTGAAATCGACACGGGGGCAATTGATCTGGTGCTGACCCCTGCGGACGTCAGCGAAACCACTGTGAATTTCACGGCAAAGGACTACAAGGGCAATGTGACCACGGAGATAAATGGCAGCACGCTGAAAATTTCGGCTGACGAGTATTTTTCGTTCCACGGCGTAAGCGAGCTTATCAGGCGCATAACCGACGGGATAAAGAACAACTTTGTGTTTGATTTCTCGACGGCAAGGCTGGATGTGACCGTTCCACAGCAGGTATATGACAAGCTGGATATCAGCATGGGCAGCGGAAGCGTCACTGTTGAAGGATTACAGGCGCTGATGAACGACATAACGATCGGCTCGGGCGGATTTTATTACACGGGCGTGGATGGATTTACTGTGGATAAGATGAACGTAGACCTCGGTTCGGGACATTTCAGCCTTAAAAACACGGCGACGCAGAGATACGATATTAATGTCGGCTCGGGAAGCTTTGATGTTTCGGGGCTTTCGGGCAGCGGAGTTATAGACATGGGCAGCGGCAATGGCACTATCCGTTACGGCGAGGTGAACGGAAATTCCGTTCTGGATGTAAGCAGCGGCTCGCTGAATATTGTTATCCCGCCGGACGCAAGCGCGGTGATCAAGGCGGACATCGGTTCGGGCAGCATACGCGTCAACGCCTGCGGAGTTTCTGCAAACCTTAACGACGGGCAGAAAGCAACGCTCAACGGCGGCGCATACGAAATAAAGGCGAAGCTTGGTTCGGGCAGTATTAAGTTCACCGACAGCGTAACATCGGAGCCGAACGTAGGAACGGCTGAGGAAGCTGCATACGAAGAGGTTGTGATATCTACTCTTGCCGAGGCTGAGGCAGTGGAAGTCACGGAGATGTAACGGTTCAAAAACGCACACGAAAAATACCGCATGACCATGCGGTAAACCACGGGTGCGCTCATAATACAGGCAAAATCACACTTACGATAGGAAAAGCGCGGATAATTCCGCAGTGAAAGGAGTATTCATTATGGCAGACAAGCAGATATACAGATTTCCGAACGAGATCGACACGATCGAAATAACATCCATGGGCGCGAAAATAATCGTCCGCCCGCATGACGAGGAGGGCATGTATGTCGAGTACGACAACCCTAAAGACACCCCCGAATTCTGCGCGGTGCTGAACGGCAAGACCCTTACCTTAAAGGAGCTGCTTTCTTTCAGCATAATCGGAAACAAGCCTGCGGAGGACTACACGATTTCGGTGTTCCTGCCTGCGGTATGCTATAACAGGATAAAGATAAACACCACGTCAGGCGGCGCGGACGTCGAAAACATCAATGCGGAAAACTTTGAACTCAACACCGCTTCCGGCGAGATAAACGTAAATTCCTACTTTGACAATATCAAGGTAACATCCGCTTCGGGCAGCATCAATCTTTCCAACCCAACGGAAAACACCGCAAAGTCCCTCAGCACCCGCGCCGTATCAGGCAGTGCAAGCATAAACGGCTACCGCGCGGAGAAGTTCTCGGTACACTCTGTATCCGGCAGGACCTGCTACAACGGAGCTTGCGGCGCGGGCGAGATATCCGTTACATCAGGCACAGTGGAGGTCAACTACGCGGAATGGGCGGGAGACCTTAATATCAGCGCGATAAGCGGCAGCGTGAATGTTTCGCTCCCTGCGGAATCGGGCTTTGACGTAAGCTTCTCGGGTATTTCGGGAATGCTCAAGACCGACATCGGAAACGCAAAGGGCAGCTTCATGAACCTTGGCAAGGGCACCTCGGGCGAATTCGGCGGAGAAAACAAGCACAAGCTTAACGTAAGCCTTACCAGCGGCATTGTAACCGTGGCACAGCAGTAAAAAAATTATCCCCATGCGGAAACGCCACATTTCTGCACAGGGTTAATAATAAATAACATATCCCCGACCCCGCTGCGAATAAAACACACGGGCTATCGGGGATAAATTATTACAAAAGTTTCATTATTGTTACAATGCAATTACAGTTCCATTACAGTTTTGTTACTTATATTGACTTTTATATTATTTATGATACAATATATTCAGAGGGGGAGTGATGACATATATCCTCACTGAAGCTTTGTTTTCATCATCGTAACGATCTCTGAAATTACCCGAAACTCTTCTGTTTTCGTTTTCGCAAAATTTACACTCCCCCCGAAACGATACAGCGCAGCCGCGCAGGTTATTTCCTGCGTGGCTCAGCTTGTCGAAAAACCTTTAAAATTTCCGCGTAGCGTATTGGTTTTCGCTTCCTTTTGACACAAAAGGAAGCGGGGGTTGTGGGGGCAGAGCCCCCGCCACTCCGCACGCAGTGCGGTTTTACGGCTTCAAAGGCGCTAAAGGGGTGTGGGGGAAAACAAGAGTTTTCCCCCACAGTCTATTGCAAATTTTCTGCCGTTTTGAATTTTTCGACGGTCTGAGCCGCGCAGGTTATTTCCTGCGCGGCTTGTTTTTCCTGAAAATTTTTCATATCAACAGCATTTATGTCTTGACAATCAACTAAAAATATGTTACAATGGGATAACTTTGAGGGAGTAGATGGCGCAATAGGCGTGACAAGTCAACACATCGGCGTTAAGCCTGGCTTGTATTAAACAGCGAGACTCAAGTACAGTATAGCTGTACCTGCGTCTTTTTTTATGTTCGGGTGCAGATATGCGCCCGATTTTTTTATTTTACGGAGGAAAAAGGCATGGGAATCATTGAATTACTTTTACTGGCAATAGGGCTGTCCATGGACGCTTTCGCGGTGTCCGTCTGTAAGGGGCTGTCGGTAGGGCAGCTTAAACCGAAGCATTATCTTATCACAGGCGCATGGTTCGGCGGGTTTCAGGCGCTGATGCCCACCATCGGATATTTCCTCGGTTCGACATTTGAAAAATACATAGTAAGCGTCGATCATTGGATAGCGTTCATATTGCTGGCGCTTATCGGCGGAAACATGATTCGCGAGTCCTTCTCCAGGGAAGAGGAAAAGGCTGACGCAAATTTCGGGTTCAAATCCATGCTGCTGCTTGCTATAGCGACCAGCATTGACGCCCTCGCGGTGGGAATTACGTTCGCGCTGATATCCGAGATAAACATTTTCGCTTCCGTTGGTATCATCGGCGCGACGACCTTTATCATTTCCGCGGCAGGACTGAAAGTCGGAAATGTATTCGGTGCGAAATACAAGGCAAAGGCGGAGTTTGTCGGGGGAATCATACTGGTGCTCATCGGCGTTAAGATACTTCTGGAGCACCTCGGGGTCATCAACTTTTAAGGATGAAGCGGTTTCTTTCAAAGTCGATAACGCCGTCTTTTTTCAGCCTGCCAAGCTCAGCGGACATGGCGCTGCGCTCCACAAGGAGGTAATCTGCGAGCTGCTGCCGCGTGAACGGTATTTCAAATTCGCGGGAGTTTTTTCGCTGTGCGGCGGCGGAGAGGTAGGAAAGTAATTTCGTGCGGGTGGTGCGCTTTCCGAGGTGGGTCAGCTTCTCGCTGAGCATTAGGTTCTTGAAAGATATTTCGGATACGAGTTTCTGAACGAGGGCGCCCCCGCCGCAAAGCATTGCGGCGGCGTCAAGCCAGAGTATGCGGCAGTCGGTTTCGGCGGTGACGCTTACATTCAGCGGGGTTTCGGGGCAGCAGGCGAAGCTCTCCGCAAAAAGCTCCCCCGCGCTCAGCCGCGCTATAAGGCTGCGGTTTCCCCAGAAATCTTCCTGTATCACCATCACCGTGCCCTCAAGCACCAGTCCCATGACGCGGGTGCGCTCTCCCGCAGAGAGAATGAACGAATCCGCGGGGTATTCCTTTTCGCGGGGGACGAGCTGCGCGAGGGTCTGCGGCAGCTCGTTTTCGGGGATATCGGAAAATAATTTGCAGCGGCGTATGACTTCCGAAAATTTCATAATGATTTTCTCCTTTTTGTTGGATTTACAACAGACATTTTTCTTTTATTATATTATAATATCATTGTAAACGCAAGTACATCCACACAGAAAGGTGAAAAAATATGATCAGAAAAATTATCCATATCGATGAAGAAAAGTGCAACGGCTGCGGCGCCTGCGCAAAGGCATGCCACGAAAGCGCGATAGGAATGGTAAACGGAAAGGCGAAGCTTCTCCGCGACGACTACTGCGACGGTCTTGGCGACTGCCTGCCCGCTTGTCCCACGAACGCGATAACCTTTGTCGAGCGCGAGGCAGCGGCATACGACGAAGCGGCGGTAAAGGCTAACATGGCGGCGAAGCACGCACAGCACGCGCAGGGCGAAAAGCTTCCATGCGGATGTCCCGGCACGATGGCGAGGAGTATTTCGCATGAGGACAGCGCTTCCGTAAGCGCCCATGCGGAGCTTCCGAGCAGGCTGACAAGATGGCCGGTGCAGATAAAGCTGCTGCCCGTGAATGCGCAGTTCTTCAACGGGGCGCATCTGCTGGTGGCCGCGGATTGCACGGCGTATGCTTTCGCGAATTTTCATGAGAGATTTATAAAGAACAGGGTGGCGCTGATAGGCTGTCCGAAGCTTGACGACGAGGACTATTCCGTTAAGCTGAGCGGCATATTCACGCACAACGATATCAGGAGCGTCAAGGTGGTGCGCATGGAGGTGCCCTGCTGCGGCGGGCTTGAAATGGCGGTAAGAAAGGCGCTGGAGAATTCGGGGAAGAATATCCCCGCGAGCGTGGATGTTGTTTCTATCGACGGGAAGATCATTGAGAGCCGCGCGATTTAATAAAAGCAAGGGGGACGAAAGTCCCCCCTTAAATTTATTACGCCCGTCATTTATTTCCCATAATCATCATAATCATCAAGGAAATTATGCACCACGCCGTTCTTCTTATAAGAAATGATAGTATCCAGCTTGACATTCTCCACGCTGCGGAAAATATTCTGCTCTATCTGCGGATTACCCTTCGCAAGCTTTGCGATGAGCTGCTTTATCTCAAGGCGCTTCGATCCTGTGGGGCTGCTCTTGCCCGTGCTTACGGAGCAGGTATCCGTAAAGCGGCAGGCGCACTGTATAAAATGAAGATCGTTGCTGTTTCGCCACTTGATTATGTCCGCTTCGCGGATGAGATACATCGGGCGGATGACCTCCATGCCCTCAAAGTTGTCGCTGTGCAGCTTCGGCATCATGGTCTGAACCTGACCGCCGTATATCATGCCCATGAGTATCGTTTCGATAACATCGTCGTAGTGGTGCCCGAGGGCTATTTTATTGCAGCCGAGTTCCTTAGCCTTGTTGTAGAGATGCCCACGGCGCATACGCGCGCAGAGGTAGCAGGGGTTGTTCTTTACATTGAATACCGAGTCGAAAATGCGGGTTTCAAATATCTGTATCGGAATGCCTAGCATTTTTGCATTGCCCTCGATGATAGCGCGGTTCTCGGGACTGTACCCGGGGTCCATTACGAGGAACGTCAGCTCAAACGGGAATTTGTTGTGCAGGCGGAGCTCCTGAAACAGCTTTGCCATCAGCATGGAGTCCTTTCCGCCGGAGATACAGACGGCGATCTTGTCGTTCGGCTGAACGAGCTGATATTCCACTATCGCCTTTGTAAACTTGCTGAGAATTGTTTTGTGGAACTTTTTGCGCAGCGAGCGCTCCACTTCCTCCGCGCGGCTTTCCGCCGCAAGATGGCCGCGCAGCCAGTCGGCGTAGCCGCCCGTCAGATTATATGCGTCCCAGCCGTCGTCCCGCATATTCTCGGCGATCTCCCGGCTGATTATGCCGCTGCGGCAGCAGATTATCAGCTTTTTTCCACGGTATGGCTCGGCGGTTTCGGGGGTGAATTCATCCTGCGGGATATTTATGGCGTGGTCTATATGGCCGTATTCAAAGGCGTATTTGTCGCGTATGTCGATGAGGGCGTATTCCTCGGGGGAGAGCTGCGACAGCTCGGTTATATTTATTTCCATAACATTGGCTCCTTATTATTTTGCTTCCAATAAAGTATTATAACATATCCGCAAGGATAGGTTATAATTTGCCGATATGCACGGAGTTCACCGGAGGTGAACGAATGTGCAAGGCATTTTGATTTATAATAAACGCTATGCGTTTATTATAACACAAAATAAATACAATGTCTATGGAATTAATAAATATTCATGCCGTGCAAACTGCCGCCCGCGCGGTGATAATGCACAAAAATCATCCCAGCGCCGTGTCAAGGCACATCATCACAACAAACCCCGCGGCAAAAGCGATGGTGCCGAGGTTTGAGTGCGGCTCGGCGGACATTTCGGGGATAAGCTCCTCCACAACGACGTATATCATCGCTCCCGCCGCAAAGCTCAGCAGATACGGAAGCACGGGCACCACCAGTCCTGCCAGCAGCACCGTAAGCACCGCCGCCGCAGGCTCCACCGCCCCAGAGAGGGTGCCGAAAACGAATGCCTTTCCGCGGGACATTCCCTCGCCTTTAAGCGGCAGAGAGATTATCGCGCCCTCGGGGAAATTCTGAATTGCGATGCCAAGTGACAGCGCAAGCGCACCCGCAGCGCTTATCGAAGCATTGTCCGAGGCGAGGCCGGCATAAACGACGCCCACCGCCATGCCCTCGGGGATATTGTGCAGCGTAACGGCAAGCAGGAGCATGGTGGTTTTTGCGAAGCTGCTTTTGTGCCCCTCGGGGGTGTCGGAGTTCATATGTAGATGGGGTATCAGCCTGTCGAGGGCAAGCAGGAACAGTATGCCGAGGATAAATCCCGCCGCCGCAGGCACAAACGCGAGCCGCCCCATACCCTCGCTCTGTTCCATGGATGGTATCAGCAGGCTCCATACCGAAGCCGCCGTCATGACCCCCGCCGCAAATCCCGTAAGGCAGCGCTGCACGTTTCTGTGGGGCGTGTTTTTCATGAAAAACACGCAGGCGGCGCCTAAAGTCGTACCGATGAACGGAATAAGTATTCCGATGAAAATATCAGAGTCCATAGTTTTCCTTTCTGTTAGTTATAACTAACTACAATATAATTATATCATCTTTTTATAGAATAATCAATGCATGGTATAACAAAAAATATCATCATCGCGGCGGGATGTGTGTTTAAATTACCGACAGCACGGCATTTATCACTTGACAAAAACTGAAAAATATGTCATACTTAAAATATGAAAAGGGGGCGGTTTCTATGCTGAATTACTCGAACGATTCGAGCTTTTCGCCGATAGAGGAGAGGTTCGGGTATCAGACGACGGGTTCGTTTCTCTGCGCGACTGAGCTTGACACGGCAACGATGATCGTGCTGCACACTGCGGCTGTGATAATCGCGGTGGTGCTGGATATAGTGATACTGGGGCCGCACGCCAATATGAACGAATTTTTGTTTTATGGGATAATGACGGCGATGTTCGAGGCGGCATGGTTTTTTATTATCGCCTCGGTGATAAAGATGGCGATGCGCGGCGTGAGGTATACCTACACAGCGGACGCGAAAAGATTTATAACGAAATACAAGGACGAGGTGCTTGTTTTTGAATACACGCAGGTGAAGAGCGTGACTTATACGCCGCTGTATTATTTCAAATATCAGCGCGGGTACAAGGTGC
This sequence comes from uncultured Oscillospiraceae bacterium, assembly GCA_934481445.1. GTDB lineage: Bacteria > Bacillota > Clostridia > Oscillospirales > Ruminococcaceae > CAG-115. Next base: position 11,761 of record CAKSPC010000036.1, on the reverse strand, counting down.
GGATAGAAACCACAGGCTTCACTAAAACCTTTGTGTATCTGTTCGAAAAAATGCGGCTGAGCTATCCCACGGAAAAAACACCGTTCAATATTATTGAGGAACGCGCGGGTCTGAAAAAATACGAGGCGTACACGCGGCTTTCTGACGAGGAAACGGAAAAGGAACACATCGAGGGCGTCGGGGATATTTCCATCGAAAAGGGCAAGAGCGGCGTGCCGCTTAAAGGGATATTCAATTCCCCGCTGAAAAAATATTTTCCGCTGACGGCGGTGTTTTCGGCGGTGCTGCTTATACTTTTCGGCGGGATGGTATACTGCGTCGTCACGCTTGCGATGAACAACGGCCTGCGCAGGTTTGCGACGGATACGGCGCTGGCGGGGCTTACGGTGGTGTTTCTGGTGTGGCTGTGGCTGACCCTGCGCGTTATACACAAGCTGTACAACGGCGAACCGAATAAATACGAATTCGACGGGAAAGAATTCAGCGCGTACGACCGCTTCGGTGTGCGGCAGTCAATATACAAATGCGATGTCACGATGGTAAATTACTACCCGCTTACGCTGTATTTTATGAAATTCGGGTACAACGTTGAGGTCGTGACAAGGTATCGGACGTTTGAGTTTACTTATCTGTTTCCCAACAGGAATGAACCCGTGCCGACGGCCGAAACTCCGTTTGTCCTTCTGGTGGAGCATGAAGAATGAGCGGTTATTAATTGATGAACTGATACAGAAACGCGGGCGGGGATGATATTTCCGCCAGTGAGATTTATTACAGCTTTGATTTTTAACAGAACGAGCCGCCGTTGATTCGGCGGCATTTTTCATGCATTAATTTCCACAATAAAATCAGAATTTCTCCGCAGGATTCCGACAAAATAATAGCACCAATACATCTAAAAAGGAGAAATTACCGTGAATATATCTAATCAGGAATACGGCGAGCTTGCGAAGCGCCACTCGCCGCCCTCGGCAATGTACAGGACCATCCCCATGGCTTTTGTAATCGGCGGCGGGATATGCACCCTCGGCGAAGCGCTGATGAACCTTTATATCTACCTCGGCATGGGAAAGACCAACGCGGGCGCGCTGACGTCAATGACGCTTATATTCCTAAGCGCTCTGCTTACGGGGCTGAAGCTTTATGACAGGATAGCGCAGTGGGGCGGCGCGGGCACGCTGGTGCCGATAACGGGATTTGCAAACGCGATGGTATCGCCCGCGCTTGATTTCAAATCCGAGGGATTTATCCTCGGGCTTGGCGCGAAGATGTTTTCAATTGCGGGCCCCGTAATTGTTTACGGAATATCCGCGTCCGTGCTTTACGGGATAATTTATTATATCGCTGTGTTTATGATGGGGGGATCGTGATGGCAGTCTGCGAGGGAAAAACATTCAGATACAGCAACGCTTCCATACTTTCATATGCCGCAGTAGCGGGCAAGGCTGAAAGCGACGGACCCTACGGCGATGAATTCGACGAGGTGATAGAGGACAACAAGGGCACCGCTGAAACATGGGAGCAGGCGGAAGCGCTGTTCCAGCAGAAAGCGCTCGGGCACGCAATGGACAAGGCGGGGCTTATCCCGGAGAAGATGGATCTTGTGCTGGCGGGGGATCTGCTGAACCAGTGCACCGGCTCTTCCTATGGATTGAAGGATTTCTACATTCCTTTTCTTGGGATATACGGCGCGTGCTCGTCCTTTGCAGAGGGGCTGCTGCTGGCGGGGGCGATGGTCAACGCGGGATATGTGGACAACGCCGCGGCGGTGACGTCCTCGCACTATTCCTCGGCGGAGCGGCAGTTCCGTTTCCCGCTGAATTACGGCGGCGTGAGGACGCCCACGGCGCAGTGGACGGCAACAGCGTCGGGTGCGGCGATAGTTTCCTCCGCGCCTAAGGCTCCTTATATCCGCGCGGCGACGATTGGCAAGATACAGGATATGGGCATAAAGGATCTCAACAACATGGGCGCGGCGATGGCGGGCGCGGCTTATGACACGATAAGCAGGCATTTCCGCCATATGGGAACTCATCCCGAAAGCTACGATCTCATCATCACGGGGGATCTCGGACAGGTCGGAAGCGAGATGCTGTATGAGCTTTTCCGCCGCGACGGCGTAGCGCTGGAGCAGCATCATAAGGACTGCGGTCTGCTGCTTTTCGACCGCGAAAAGCAGGATGTTCACGCGGGCGGCTCGGGCTGCGGATGCTCGGCTTCGATGATGTGCGGGCATTTTCTGAAGCGGGTGGAGAGCGGCGAACTGAATCGCATTCTTTTCTGCGCCACCGGTGCGCTGATGTCGCCGACGATGGTGCAGCAGGGCGGGTCTATCCCCGGAATAGCGCACGCGGTGGAGATAACATCGAAATAGGAGGTCTGCATGGATACTTTGATGGAATATGTATGGGCGTTTCTTATCGGCGGGGCGCTGTGCGCGGTGGGGCAGGTGCTTATCGACCTGACGAAGCTTACTCCCGCGAGAATACTGACATCGTATGTTGTGGCGGGGGTCGTCCTCGGCGCGGTGGGGCTGTATGAGCCGCTGGTGGATTTCGCGGGCGGCGGCGCGACAGTGCCGCTGACGGGCTTCGGTTATCTGCTTTCCAAGGGCGTTAAGGAAGCCGTGCTTGAAAAGGGGCTGCTGGGTGCCTTTACGGGTGGATTTACTTCCACGGCGGCAGGCATAGCGGCAGCGGTTTTCTTCGGGCTTATCGCGGCGCTGATATTCAAGAGCGGAAGCAAGATAAACGAATAATTACAATTTTAAATATGGAATGCCCCGCGGGATATCCTGCGGGGCAAAGTTGTTTAATTATTGTCGGCGATGAACAGCACGCGCTGCGGCTCCATGAATTCCTCGCCGTAAAGCTTGGGATAGTAGCCGAAAACGAGGTCGTAGAACTGCTCATCCGAGAGCACTTCGAATTCCCCGAAAAGAAACCCGGGGTAGCTTTTGAGGGCGTCGCACATGGAGCGCGCCTTGTCCGTTTCTCCGGAAACGATGCGGGCGCAGGCGGCGTCGTTGCCGTAAATAACAGCTGGGATATGCTTCAACGCCTTTTCATAGTCATAATCAAGGGCGGGGTAGAGCCGCGAGAAATACCGCTTTACCTTGGGATAGAACTGCTTGTTTTTGGATTTTATCTCGCGCTTCAGCGTGCGCATGAGCTTTGCAAGGGGAGCCGTTTCATTTCCGGCATGGGAGAGCGCGGCGGACAGGCTGTCGAGCAGGGCGCAGGGATTTTCCGCCGTGCCGCCGCTTACTTCCGAATATGCCGCCTTTGATATCATCAGCACGCGGCAGAGCGCGTTCTTTTCGGTCATGTCTGCTCCTTTCTCGGGGATAATACACGATCAGCCCCGCGGACTGCGCAGGGCTGAAATGTTTATTCAGGTTTCAATAAAATTATTCCTCGGGAACCAAAACGGCGTAGTTGCCTTCATCTCTGCGGTAAACTACGTTTACGGCGCCTGTTTCAGCGTTCTTGAACATGAAGAACGTGTGATCCAGCAGGTTCATCTGAAGGATAGCTTCATCAACGTTCATCGGGCGGAGGGCAAATTTCTTATAACGAATGACCTCATAATTGCTCTCCTCGGGCTCGGGAGCAAGACCCACGAATGCGTCTGCCCTGAGATTCTTTTCGACCTTGGTCTTCTGCTTTCTTATCTGGCGGATGATGCGGTCGACTGTAACGTCGAGGGCATCGTTCTTGTCCTTTGCGGTCTGCTCGGCACGGTAGATGATTCCATTGTATTTAACAGTAAGCTCTAAGATTATCATGTCGCGGCGCTCTGCAAGGGTGATCCTTGCTTCCGCTTCTTCGGGGAAGAAACGGTCGAGCTTGGTATTCAGCTTCTGTTCGGCGTAGTCGGTGAAAGACTGGGAGATATTCAGTTTTTTAGCGGAGATAATAACTTTCATATTATCGCATCCTTCCGATATTTAGTAGAAAAGCAGATCGGTCTGTCTTATGTAACCTTTGCTGCTCTGTATTTATTGTACCACATTTATATGAAAAATGCAATAGGTGGTGCGCTATTTTCATCTGATTTTTAACATTCTGCACAAAGAGCTTTATGTAATTTTCACAAACTCGGGTTTTCTGTGCCTGAAAACGGCGTAATATTCAAAACCTGCGGCTTTGAGAATATCGCCCGCGGCTTCAAATTCCCATGCGATGTGCTCCGCCTTATGGCCGTCGGAGCCCACGGTCACTATTTCAACGCCAAGCTCCCTGCACCGTTTTAATAAATCGGGGTGAGGGTGCGCCCAGCCAAGTCCATATTTAAGACCCGCGGTGTTCAGCTCGATTCCTTTTCCCATGGAAACGAGTTTTTTTATAATTTCATCAGTGATGTCGCGGTAGTCGGCGGGGGAGTAGTTTTTCGCATGGGAATAGCGCACGGCATAGTCAAGATGGCCGTAGACGTCGAAGTTGTCATACACGGATATGTTTGCGAGGATGCTCTCGAAATAGCGTAGGATACCGTTTTTGTCGCCGAGCCTGTCGAAATATTCGGGATAGTACGGATCCTCGCCGTCGACGAGATGGGACGAACCGATGATGAAATCAAAATCGTACTTGGATGTGTAGTCGTAAAGCCGCGGCGCAAGGTAGTCCATAAGCCCCAGTTCAACGCCGAAAAGCACCTCTATCTTCCCCTTGAAAAGCTCACGCACGCGGGCAAGCTCCGCCATGTACTTATCGGTATTGAGGACGAAATTTTCCTCGGGGTAGTCGTAGTCCATATGCTCGGTAAGGCAGATGGTTTTCATGCCGCGGTCGTATGCGGCGCGGACGATGTTTTCGGTGGGTTCCTCGCTGTCGCCGGAGAAGAAAGAATGCGTGTGAAAATCAGCGGTGATCATAATTAATCCTTTCCGTCCGGTTCGGCATCGCGCTCGCGGCGCATACGGTAGTATTCCCGAAGATAAAGCGCGAATGCCAGCGACGTGAACACTATCATAACGGAGATCATTATCACCGCGGCGAGGGTGCTGAGCGACGGTGCGCCGAGCAGCACTATCACCAGAACATAGAATATTATCGTTGCAAGCTTTCCGAACCACTTTGCGCCGCCGAGATCCTGCCCTTTTTTTAGAAAAAGCACGCCCATTACCAGCATGGTTATTTCCTTTACGACGATGAGCGCCAGCAGCGCGGCTATAAGCGCCCATATCTCCTTGTAGCGGAAGAAAAGGCACACTACGACCGCCGCCTGCGTAAGCTTATCGGCGAATGGGTCGAGGACCTTTCCGAGGTCGGTTATCATATTGAAGCGGCGGGCGATAAAGCCGTCGGCGGCGTCGGTCAGTCCCGAAAGGATGACTATCGCCGCAGCGATGATATATCCGTTCGCCTCCTCGCCGATGTCGATGTTGTAACGTATCTCTCCATTTTCCCATAAGAATACTACAACAAATATGGGGATAAGAAGAATACGGATAACTGAAAGGATATTCGGTATCTTGGTTATGTCGCGGATATTGATGTTCATACCTTGCTCCTTTGGAAAGTTACTGTTTGTTGTCTGTGTTGTCGGTATTTTCGGGGTTGTTCTGCTCCTGCACGGGGGGTTCGTCGGTGTAGGTGGTGAGTTTCTGCACGCGGGCAAGAAGATCCTCTACCTTTTCCCTGGTGACGGGCTCCTCGGGCTTTTTCGGGGTGTTTTCAACAACGTCTATGCTGTTGCGGATGCTCTGCGCGAACGCAACTGCGGCGTCCTCGGCGCGCTTTTCCATGGTTGCTTCCTTTTCGGAGAACACGGGGACAGGAACGGCGCTTTCATCCTCCTCTTCATCGCCGACGGGTAGATTTCTGTCCATGCGGCGGTTGATGGTGTTGAGCGCGCAGCCCACACCGAGAAGTATCCAGAACACGGGCGCCACGGATACGACAGAGTCGTTGAACAATCCCGCGGCGAGGTAGCCGATTATACCCAGCATAACGGATATGCCGAAGATCTGCTCGGCGCGGTATTCCTTTTTCAGCGCATATAACCGCAGACTGTCCACGATGTAGTATCCGCAGATCGCGAGGAACGCGATGAGGGCGATAAGTCCGCTGGAGTAGAATGTCTGCAAATAGAGGTTATGCGGCTTGTCGACCACGATGTTGAAGCCCTCGTCGTAGGAGTAATACTTTGCAAGGAAGTCGTTCTGCGGGAATTCATACGCGAACGTGTCGGGGCCGTAGCCTATAAGCAGGCAGTTCTTCAGCATGGGCATGGTCCTCGACCAGATATAGCCTCTCGAGGAACCGAGCTTTTCCTTGCCCTTGAAGCCGAAGGATTCGGCATTTACGGGGGTGATGCGCTCGCCGGTGTTGGCGTCGATCATGTGTATCTGATTTTCGTTGAAAAGCTTGAAGGTGAGGATGGAGGTGTCGTCATCGTTGAACCAGAAGAAAATGACATCCTTGTAGTCCATGCCCTCTTCGGAGCTGAGTATCTGAAGCGAGATACCGTTGAAACGGCTGTCGTTTATCTTTACGACGCCCTTTTCGTCGTAAGCCACGGGGACGGTATTGCCCTCGGCGTCGGTGAAGGAATATCCGCCGGTGATGGGCTGATATGTGAGGGTCAGGGTGTCGGTCTGTGCCTTAAAGGAAAGGCTTCCGTCGTCGTTGTGGAGTATCTCCCTTACCGGGAGGGCAGAGAATAGGTCGGTGTCGTTGGCGGGGGTGAAAAGGCTCACTGCGTCGCTGAATACCGACGGGATACGGTCGAGCAGCCTGCCGCCCATGGCAAAGTTTGCCCCGACGACTATCACAGCCGCAGCGCAGACCACGGCAAGGGAGCGCTTCCAGTGCTTGATTATAACTCTTGCGAAAACGATTATGCCGACGATAAGGGCGGCGGCGATGGCAACGAAGCCGCTTCTTGCGGAGCTTCCCATCAGCATGAATACAGCGAGTACGTCAAATATTGCAAAAAGAATTCTGTGGGATGTCTTTCCGTCGAAGATAAGCATGACGGTGAACAGCGGGATAACAAGTCCCACGAAGCTGCCGACGTAGTTGTAATGATACAGCATTCCGTACATGGAGCCGTAGTTGATGTCGTTGGAAAGCTGGAGGTAGTCGCTGTATTTTCTGTCGACGATGAGGGTGCTGAACCAGTCCCATGTTACGGGGTTGTTTCCCGTGAACTGAAGAAGCCCCATCAGCGCGTTGACACCGACGCAGATGAACAGCGCATAGATAACATATTTGAAATTCTGAGTGGTTCTGAATGCGTACATCGTGAAGAGGAATATCACGAAATAGCAGGCGATGGTGAAGAAGCCCTCGGCGCGGTCATACACGCCGCCGAATGCGATATCGCTGTAATCGGAAAACAGCGACGAAAGCAGCGTCATCACTACATACACCGCCGAGAAGCCCACCAGCACAAGGCTGCGCTTTTCCGAGCGGCGGAACATGAACCCGCAGCAAACCAGCGCCATCGCGATCATGATTATCGCAATGAGCACTATGGCGAACGCCTTGCACTGCGAGAACGTATCGGGGTTATAATAGGTGCCGTCTATTTCCGTGCCGCCGAAGAGCCTGAACGTATCCCTCAGCGTGGAAGCGACCAGCGTCGCGTGCATGAGTATCGGTACGATCGCAAGGGCGACCACCGACGGGAAGAATATGGCGAGCGACGTCATATCCGTTTTCTGTTTGTTTGTCATAGAAAATTTCTCCGGATCAAATTTTTTCTTTTTCGGTTTAGAGTTTGTGATTTTTTCCTTGTTTACAAAGCTGAAAAGCGTGCGCAGCAGGATTGAAACATCGAGGAAGAACGTCCAGTTCTCTATGTATTCAATGTCGTATTCGATGCGCTTTTCTATGGATGTGTCGCCGCGGTATCCGTGCACCTGCGCAAGACCCGTTATGCCGGGCTTTACCTGATGCTTTATCATGTACATCGGTATTTTGTCCTTGAAGGTGTTGACATAATACGGTATTTCGGGGCGGGGACCAACAAGGCTCATGTCGCCTTTGAGCACGTTGAAGAGCTGCGGCAGCTCGTCGATGGAAAACTTGCGGATGAAGGAGCCGAAGGGCGTTTTGCGGGGATCGTTGTTTGTGCTCCATGCAGTGTCGGATGTGCTGCTGTCGCGCATGGAGCGAAGCTTATACATCGTGAAGGTCTTTTTGTTAAGACCGACGCGCTGCTGCTTGAATATCACCTTGCCGCCCATGGTGAGCTTTATTACCAGCGCGCTTACAAGCATTATCGGCGAGGTAAGTATTATAAGAACAAGCGAGCCGATTATATCCACCGTGCGCTTAAGAAACGCGTTTCCGATGTTGTCCAGCGGGACGCGGCGGATGTTCATCAGCGGCATATTGCCAACGACATCAATTGAGGAAGACACCGACATATACTTATATATGGCGGGAATAACGGAAATTTTCGTTCCCGTCAGCTCGCAGGCTTCCACGACATCCGCGAGGTGGTCGACCTCGTTTCCGTCCAGCGCACAGACAACTTCGTCGTAGCAGTGTTTTTCGAGGGCGGAGAGGACATCGGTATAACCGCCGACCCACGGCGCGTCAAGTGCGTTTTTCTCGCCGATGTATCCGGCGCATTCAAGCCCGAGGGATGGGTCGGATGTGATGGCTTTGATATAATCACGCGCGGCATTATCGTTTCCGACAATGAGCACGTATTTTCGGTTCAGTCCGTTTTCGCGGAAAGCGCGGAGGGACTTTCGCAGGATAAACCGCTTGAGCGATATGACTATGAAGTCAAGCAGGAGGAATACCAGCAGCGCAAATCGCGAGAAATTGAATATCTTGACGATATACAGCAGCGTAAATACCAGTATTCCGTCCGCAATAAAGGCTTTGGCAAGCTTGGTTATCTCCGTAGAGAATTTTTTTGTCCTGAACGAGTCGTACAGTCCCAGAGAAGCAAAAGTTATAAGCTGAACGGGAACAAACACGACTGCAAGTTTCAGATAGTCGACGAGCGGGAAATTACGGTCGAAATCGAGCAGGTTGAAAACGATGTAAAATGCCGCCGCAACGGAGATGAAACCGATAATTGCATCGCTAAGCACATTGAGCCTGTTCAGCAGTTTTTGGTTTTCTTTTATCATTACATATCCTTATTGCAGTGTTTAGTGGGAAATTATCGCAATTACACAATAATACATCTTAATTATACCACATCTGACGGGGATATGCAACAATATTCGGGATTTTAAATCATGTATTTGTTTCCTTTTGCTAAAATACGACCGACGATGCATGGTTTTTTGTGGGAGATAACGACCTGTGGCGGCGTGGCTGCATAGTAAGTGTTGACCGAAAATATGTGAATAATCATCGCGCAATTATGCTTGACTTTTTTGCTTTATTATGCTAAAATACAATTAATGCTTTTTACAAATCGAACGGAGGTATATTATGACCAAGGATGAAAATATGGAATATCTTTATAAGGCGATACTCACGCTCAAAACCCCCGAGGAGTGCGAGGCTTTTTTTGACGACCTCTGCACGCCGCAGGAGCTTAAAGCAATATCGCAGAGATTATATGTGGCGAAGCTGCTGACCGAAAACCGCGTTTACAACGACATCGTAAAGCAGACAGGCGCCTCCACGGCGACCATCTCCCGCGTCAACAAAACATTGAATTATCAGGCGGCGGGCGGCTACAAGATAGTTTTTGAGAGGATGAAGGATAAGGAATAATGGCGGGATACGCTGAATTTGCTTCTGTTTACGACCTGCTGACCGAAAACGTTCCATACGACGAGATAGCGGTATACTATAATAATATATTGACGAAGCTCGGGGCGGGTAAGCTTCTGCTTGACCTCGGCTGCGGCACGGGAAATCTCACCGTAAAAATGGCTGAGCTCGGGTACGATGTCATCGGCTCGGACGCTTCGGAGGAGATGCTTTCGATAGCCGCGGGGAAATCATCAGATGTGCAGTGGATATGCCAGAGCATGACGGAAACGGATCTTTACGGCGAGGCAGACGCGGCGATATCCACCCTCGACAGCATAAATCACCTCGAAAGTGCGGAAGATATACAGTGCTGCTTCGGGCGGCTCGCGCAGAACATGGCGGCGGGCGGCGTTTTCGTTTTTGACGTAAATACTATATATAAGCATCGCGAGGTGCTGGCGGACAACACGTTCATATATGATGTGGACGGGGTTTACTGCGCGTGGACGAATACTTTCTGCCCCGAGGATAACGGCGTGGATATCGACCTTGACCTTTTCTTTGAAAACGAGGACGGAACATACACCCGCGGCGGGGAATATTTCAGGGAAATTGCATTCAGCCGCGAAGAAATCGAGAGTATGCTGACCGGGGCGGGATTTAAAACAGAACTGGTGTTCGATTACCTTACCTATGACCCGCCGACGGAAAACAGCGAAAAACTGCTGTTCGCGGCAAGAAAAGTGTAACAAAAAATAAAAAAGAACATATAATGGAGATATGATATGGGAAAGATAGTTAGAGCGCTGTCCGAGGATGGCAGCGTGCTTTGCTCGGCGATAGATTCGACCGACATGGTCAGAGAAATGGCAAGGCTGCACGAAACATCGCCGGTAGTTACCGCTGCCCTCGGCAGAATGACGACCGCGGTGTCCATAATGGGCGCCATGCTGAAATATGAGGGCGATACGCTTACGCTCAGGATAAACGGCGGCGGCCCCTGCGGCACGCTTATGGCGGTGTCGGATTACCGCGGAAATGTAAAATGCTGCGCGGGCGACCCCAAGGCGGAGGTGCCGCTTACTCCCGACGGGGGACTTGATGTTCCCGCTGTGGTGGGCAGGGACGGTTCGCTGACCGTTGTAAAGGATATGGGACTGAAAGAGCCGTACTGCGGGCAGATCCCGCTGACTTCGGGGAATATTGCGGAGGATATCACGGCATACTATTCTATAAGCGAGCAGCTTCCTACCGTATGCGCGCTGGGTATACTCTTTAATGACGACGCGACCGTAAAGGCGGCGGGGGGATATCTTGTACAGGTAATGCCGCCGGTATCGGATAAGGCGATAGATGTGCTGGAGAAGAATATCCGCGATATGGATTCCATAACGACCATGCTTCAGAATAAGATGGAACCCGAAAAAATAGCCGTAATGGCTCTTGAAGGACTGGGCGGGGAGATACTCGACAGCTGGGATGCGCAGTATTACTGCGACTGCTCAAGGGAAAGAACAGAGCAGGTCCTGATATCTTTGGGCAGGAAAGAGCTTGAAAAACTCGCCAATGAGCAGGAAACTACAGAGGTTTGTTGTCACTTCTGCAATAAGAAGTATGAGTTTTCAACACGGGAACTGTTGAACTTGCTCAAAGAGATAAAAAATTAAAAAAAGTTTTAAAAAACCCTTGACATTTAGGGCTGAAGTGTGTATAATATAATAGTCGCTTGAAACGAAAGCAAAACGAAAGAAACGACGGCGGCTGTTAAATGTGGAAGTTTAGCTCAGCTGGGAGAGCATCTGCCTTACAAGCAGAGGGTCATAGGTTCGAGCCCTATAACTTCCACCATATGGCCTGGTAGTTCAGTTGGTTAGAACGCCGCCCTGTCACGGCGGAGGTCGTGGGTTCGAGTCCCATCCAGGTCGCCATTGTGTGCTTCTGTAGCTCAGTCGGTAGAGCAGGGGACTGAAAATCCCCGTGTCGTTGGTTCGATTCCGACCGGAAGCACCAATATGCGGATTTAGCTCATCTGGTAGAGCGCCACCTTGCCAAGGTGGAGGTAGCGAGTTCGAGCCTCGTAA
>CAKSPC010000035.1 GCA_934481445.1 uncultured Oscillospiraceae bacterium | reverse complement strand
GGTCGGCGATATTCAACTCGGCGGTGGTTACGGCGGTTTTCGGCGTTATCATAACCATCCTCGCGGTGATATTAACAGAGCCTGTTCTGCTCCTGCTTAATACTCCCGAAACGCTGCTGCCAACCTCGGTAGAATATATGCGCATCGCCGTCAGCGGTACCGTGTGCGTTGCGGCGTACAATTGGATATTCGCGGTCATGCGCTCCCTCGGCGACAGCAAAACACCGCTGTTGTTCCTTGGAATTGCGAGCATATTGAATGTTGGCCTTGACCTGCTGTTCGTGATGGTGTTGAATTTTGGATCGGGCGGTGCTGCGGCAGCCACCGTTGCCGCGCAGGGACTTTCGGCGGTGATGTGCATTGTGTTCGGGTTCAGGAAAAACAAGAACCTCAGGCTCTCGCATGATGATATGCATATCAGCAGGTACGAATGCCTGCTGTGCATCAAAACAGGCGTTCCCATCGCACTTCAGAACGGCATGATATCCATTTCCATGATTGCAATACAGCGCGTTACCAATGGCTTCGGCGAAAGCGTAATGACCGCCTACACCGCCACTATGCGAATAGAACAGTTCATCCAGCAGCCGTTCTCGTCGCTCAACGCCGCGATATCAACCTTTGCGGGGCAGAATATCGGCGCAGACAAGCGGGAGCGCGCGGTCAAGGGTTACAGGCTTGGGCTGGCTATTTCATCGGGCTTTGCATTGTTTGTGACTGCCGTATTCCTGTTCGCTGCAAACGGGCTTGTAAACTGCTTTGTAAGCGGCGCTGAGGTTATAAGGATAGGCGCAACAGGTTTGCGGCTTACATCCTGCTTCTACATTTTCCTCGGTATTATTCATGTTACACGAGGCTTTCTCAACGGTGCTGGGGACACGGGCTATGCAATGGTGAACGGCCTTGCTGAGGTAATATCCCGTGTCGGGCTGTCGCTGGTTCTTACCAACACATCCTTGGGCTACTGGGGAATATGGTCCACCACCTGCGCGACTTGGTTTGTTACCGCGGTAATAAGCTTCATCCGCTATAAGCACGGCAAGTGGAAGCAGAAGAGTATTGTGAAAAAATGATTGGTTCATTAAAAAACAGCGGCTGTATCTTTGCGATACAGCCGCTTATTTTTTATGCAAGCTCGCTCATAACGATGTTCTTGATTTTTCTGACGAGGGTTCCCGTCATCCCCACGCCCGCCTGCTGCGTTCCGAACAGAAGTGTAATTCCGTGAGATGGCTCGTTCGAGAAGAATGTGCCGAGCCAGCCGTCCCAGCCGTATTCGCCTTTTGAAGAAAACAGCGTCGTCGTGCTTTCGTCGGCGCAGACTCTCATAAGGTTGCCGTATGTATATCCGCGCATCCAGCCCCAGCCTTCCTCAAGCTGAGCGTTCTGATGAGTGGCAATGCCGCCGTGGGTGAGATATTTTACCGACTCCGTGGACAGTATACGTTTTCCGCCGTATACTCCGCCATTCATCAGCATTACGGCAAACTTTGCGTAATCGTCCAGTGTGGAGCAAAGCCCCGCTCCGCCCGACTGAAACGCGGGAATAATATCGCGGTCATATGCAAGTCCGAGGTGATTTGTCCGAAGCTCACGCAGGCCGCTTTCGGAGTAGTCGTACACCTTTGCGAGCCTGTCGGCTTTTTCTTTCGGTACATAGAAATCCGTATCGTTCATCCCGAGCGGCTCAAAGAAACGTTTCAAAAGGAAATCACGGAAGCTCATACCGCTTAGCTTTTCGACAAGTGCTCCGAGGATATCCGCCGACGCGCCGTACATGAATTTCTCCCCGGGCTCAAAGCAGAGATCCACCGAGGCAAATCTGCGCGCAAATTCCGCCGTGGTTATGGGTTTATCGGAATAAAGACCATTTTCAACCTCCCGGAAAATCGTTCCGCTCTGGCGGCCACCCTCTGAATTTTCATAAGGGTAGGGGATACCCGAGGTCATGTTCAGCAGATTGCATACGGTAATGTGCTTTTCGGCTTTGGTGCGCTTGCCGTCCCTGTTTACATAGGATTCGGCGTACTCGGGAAGATAATCTGAAAGCCATGCGCCGAGGTCGATTTTGCCCTCCTGCGCAAGAAGTATCACCGCTGCCGCCGTGATGGGCTTCGTCTGCGAATACAGCCTGAAAATGGTGTCGCGATTGATTTTTTTGCCGCCCTCTATATCGGCATACCCATACTCGCAGTATGCTTTTTCTTTTCCGTTTTTTATAACAAGAACATTCGCGCCAGCGGTTTCCCCGTTTTCTACAGCGCGCTTTATAGTTTCCATAATGAGTTTCTGCATATTTTCCTCCGATGATTGGATATTTCTGTTATATTATAATCTAAAAATACGCTCATGTCAATATGCTTCTTCAAAAAAATCCCACGATTCGTAAACCGTGGGAAGATTTTTAAGATGAAAAACGTTCCATGATTTTAAGCGCAGTCTTTATCCCATCAACCGCGGCAGACATTATTCCGCCCGCATAGCCCGCGCCCTCTCCACAGGGATAAAAGTTATCGGCATATTCCGCTGCGCCGTTTTCTCCGCGCGGAATGCGCACGGGGGAGGAACTGCGTGTTTCGATAGCGGTGAGAACACTGTCGCTGTCGGAAAATCCGCTTATCCGCCTGTCGAAGTATTTCAGGCCCTTTGACATCATATCGGTCACAAAATCGGGGAAGAGTTTTCGCAGGTCGGCAGGCTGAACTCCCGGGAGATATGTCGGTGTGACCCTCCCGAAGGAAAATCCAGTTCCGTTTCCGAGAAACTCCCGCGTAAGCATAGCGGGCGCTTTTTCCGCGCCAAGACGGAATGCGTTTTCCTCAAGACGGTGGATAAACTCCGCGCCTGCCAGCGGCTCATGCCCGAAATCATCGGGGGTTACCGATACAAGCACAGCGCTGTTTGCGTTAGTGCCTGCACGGTCGAAGTTGCTCATTCCGTTTGTAACGATGGTGCCGTCGCTGCTTGCGGAAGCGACCACATATCCACCGGGGCACATACAAAAAGTGTAAACTCCCCTGCCATTTTCCCTGTACGAAAGATTGTACTCCGCAGGTGGAAGCGCAGGGTGTCCCGCGTATTCTCCGTAAAGCGCGCAGTCGATATCCGCTTGCAGGTGCTCTATCCGCGCTCCCACCGAAAACGGCTTCGGGACAAGCGTAACGCCGTTTTTCAGCAGCATTCCGAATGTATCGTGCGCCGAGTGACCCACGGCGAGCACCAACGCTCCGCATTTTTCCTCGGAGCCGTTGACCGTAACGGAGCGAACCTTTCCGTCGGATATCGAAATATCCTCGAGAGGGGATAGAAATCTCACCTCGCCGCCAAGCTCAATTATTCTGTTTCGCAAGTTCTTAACGACCCCGCGGAGGTTATCAGTGCCGATATGCGGCTTCGCCTTTATGAGGATTTCCTCGGGCGCGCCGAATTCGCAGAATTTTTCCAGCACCCTTGAACAAAGCGGATCGTTTATGCGCGTGGTGAGTTTTCCGTCGGAAAAAGTACCCGCTCCGCCCTCGCCGAACTGCACATTGGCGTTGGGGGAGAGTACGCCCGTTTTCCAGTAGCGCTCCACAGCGGTTATGCGTTCGTCCATTGCGGCGCCGCGCTCTAGCACAACAGGTTTGTAGCCGAATTCGCACAACGTCAGGGCGCAGAACATTCCCGCGGGGCCGAAGCCGGCAATGTATATCTTGCCGGCGGGGGGTTCGCTGCCGAATTTCGGCTCAAAGCTGCCCTTGTTCGACATGCTTATACTTGCAGAGCGTGCGGCAAGTTTTTCCTCGCGGGCGCTGCTTTTCAATTCAACATAAACGGAACTTACAAAGCACACGCCGCGGCGGGCGTCTACAGATGTTTTGTGGATGTGCGCGCGGATGACCTCCGACGGTTTGATCCCCGCCGAGGACAGCGCCTTTGAAACGGCGCTGTCGCGGGGTTCGTCAAGGGAAGTCTTTATTTGAGAAATGATTATTGCCATTTATCCTGCCTGTTCTTCATGCGCCTGCGCATAGATAGTTGCTTTGTAGCTGCCCGATACCCAGCACTTCTGGTTAGAACCACTGATATTAACGGTGACCGCAACATCCTGCGAACCCTCTCTCAGCGTAACGCCAAGGAGATTTACGGTGCAGTATACATTTCCTGCGGAAAGCTCCGCGATATTCTCTGACGGACCGATTATCGATATAGTCATTTCCTTGGTGATAAGCGATACATCGTAGTTGTCGGGTATATTTGCGATTGCAATATTGTCGACGGTGAAGTCGAGCTTGCCATAGTCGTCGATGTTCCATGTGATGCGCGCGTTGTTGTTGCCCGAGAGATTTCTGTATCCTGCTGGAAGCGTTATCGGTATGATGGAAGTCTGATTTATCTTGATGTCGGATATATCTATCGTGCCGATATTCAGCTCGCTGAGGTAGTCGATGGAATCATCGGGCGCCGCAACGGTTATCGTAGAGGGCTGTATCTCAAACCCAAGGCTGCTTACATCAAAGTTCGGAGCATAGTTCGCCAGCGTGAATACCAGCGGGAGTTCTTTCTGCTTGAAGATGGGAATGTTTATTGTAACGTTGTCGGTGGACATTGTGATATCGTCTGCAACGATACGGACACCGTTCGCGCCGTAGATAAGGATATCGCTGCCTGTTTCGTGGGATTCGAGTATCTCGCCGTGATATGTGGAGCGGGCCTCGACTTCCGTTACTTTGTCAAGTATGCTTGCGGAAGCGGTAAGCGTTATCGTGGGTGGATCTGCCGTGACTTCATCTGCGTAGTATCCGTCGGGCAGGCTGATGTCGGGAGCAGTGGCGTTTATCGTGAATTCACGCGTTACTATTTCGTCCACGACAAGGGTGATCGCCAGCGGGTCGGTATCCAGCAGGTTATAGTCCTTTTCCTCTTTGGAAGTGATATTAACGGGAACAGTATACGATCCCGCCGCACGAATGTTTGAAAGATCCACGGAAGCATGGAAATCATCGGCTTTCAGTCCGCTGATATCGTAGCGCTTGCCTTCGATACGGATGTTGACCGTTGCGTCCCCGCCGCTTACTATCTGAAGGTTATTCTGCATCATATATTCGGTGGACTGTATGTCTATCGGGATGTCGTTGATCCTGTCCTCGACAGTGGGGAACACCTGAACCGAAACGACGATCCAGAATACTATCGCCAGAAGCAGTGCGACAATGAGCGTCTTGTAATTTGCCTTTATGTCATTGAAAAAGTTTGTCAAGAGTTTCATAAGCCGCCTCCTTACTTATCCGATCTCTGCCGTGAGGCATCCTCTCCGTCGGAGGACCTTCTGCGGGTTTCGTGCCTGTCTTTTTTCCTCTGTGCCACGGGCATATATTTATCCATTACTTCCTTGAGGGACTCGCTGTTCATGTTTCGCGTAAGCTGACCGTCCAGCGCAATGGATATCATTCCTGTTTCCTCGGAAACAACGATAACGAGCGCGTCGGAGTTTTCGGAAGCGCCGATGGCGGCTCTGTGGCGCGAGCCTAGGGACGCGTCAAGATTCTGGTCGCGGATGGTGTTCTGTACAAATCCGCCCGCGGCGTAGACTCTGTTGTTTCTGATTATGACCGCGCCGTCGTGCAGAGGGGCCTTGTTGAAGAACAGGTTGCAGATAAGCTGGGTGGATGGTTCGGCGTCAATGACGATGCAGTTATCCTTTTCGATTATCTCGCCGAGTTTGATTTCGCGCTCGATGATTATAAGCGCGCCCGTTTTGGAGTCGTGAAGGCTCTGGCAGGCGTCTGCTATAACATTTATGCACTTTTCGCGGGCGGCGTCGCCGGAGGAGCGCTCTACCACAGACTGCGTGATGGTGCTCATGCGGGCGCGGCCGACCTTTTCAAGAATGCGTCGAAGCTCCGGCTGGAATACGATGATGATCGCTAATATTCCGACCTGCAGGAAGTTTTCCATAAGAAAGCTCATTGCTTTCAGATTGCATAGCTGTACTATGATATACAGCAGAATGAGCAGAATAATGCCTTTCAGCAGCTGCATTGCGCGGGTCTCTCTTGTAAGCTTTATTACATAGAAAATGACCACCGTAAGCATCAGAATGTCGAGGATATCAAAAAAACTTATCGACTGTATGATGCGCACAAAGTTCTGCGCAATGTCCCTGATATATTCATAAACCTCCAATGTCTACTCCTTTACTGTGCAGACGCGGCAGTATCAGCCGCGCTTGGGACCTCTTACAAGAACGCCGATGAACTCGGGGCCTGCATTGCAGCTTACGACAACGCCGCATTTTTCTACCATTGCGGGTCCGTATCCAAGCTTCTTTGTCATCTTGTCGATAAATTCCTTTTCGCTGTCGCTGTGTGTTGTGGTCACAACGCACCACGGCGTCTTGGGGGTCATTCTTGCGGAGATATATTCAACAGCCGCGTCAACGACGGCCTTTTCGCCGCGTACTTTCTTAACGACTTCGGTCTTATCGGCGTACAGCGAGATAAGGGGCTTCAGACCCATCAGCTCGCCGAGGAAAGAGGCCGCCGCGGTTATGCGTCCCGATTTTTTCATGTGTCGCAGCTCAAAGCCGATTATGTAAGCTTCAACGTGCTCCGCCCAGTCCTGAAGATATGCGCATACGCTCTCGACGGTCTGACCCTCGCTGAGCTTGCGGCACGCCTCAAGGACGGGATAGCCGTAGCCGAGGGTATAGTTCTGGCTGTCGATTACCTGTATCTTCATTCCGCAGAGGTCGCCCGCAACATTGTTTGCGGCAAGCTGCGCATTCGAGCAGGTCTGCGAGCCTGCGGCGTTGATTGGATAAACGATTATGGTGCGGACGCCCTGCTCGTAAAGCTCCCTGTACTTGTCCTCGAACTGCATGGCGGTTATCTGAGAATGCTTCGGTATCTCGTTGTTTTCCTTGAGGATCTTATAAAAATCGTCGGGCTTGATGTCTATTCTGTCAAGATAGGTTTCCCCGTTGATTACAACGGAAAACGGCATTATGACAAGAAGGTTTTCCCATTCCTTTTCCGCTTCGGGGGAGATGTCGCAGCCGCTGTCGGTGATTATTCTTACATCGTTGTTCATGTTGTGATATCCTTTCGGTTTTTAGTTGTTGTTCAGTCTGCCTGTGACCAGTCAAATCTCGTAAGCGAGCCGGAATTCTGAAGCTCGGGGAAATCCCACTGCCGCAGTATCTCATAAGCCGCTATGGCGACGCTGTTTGAAAGGTTAAGACTTCGCAGAGTGGGCATCATGGGTATTCTTACGCACTTGTCCTTGTTCTTGAAAAGAAGCTCCTCGGGAAGTCCCGCGTCCTCGCGTCCGAAAATTATGTAGCATTTATCGGGGTAGGAAACATCGGTATAACGGTTCTGCGCCTTGGTGGTGAAATAATAATACGCGCCATCCGTTTTCGCGAAGAAATCTTCAAAGCCGTCGTAGTAGGTGATGTCGAGATAGCTCCAGTAATCAAGCCCCGCTCTTTTGAGGTGCTTATCCGTAACGGTAAAACCCATCGGGCGGATAATATGAAGCCGCGTGCCTGTAACTGCGCAGGTACGCGCGATGTTTCCCGTATTCTGCGGTATCTGCGGTTCTGCAAGTACGATATTGAGTTCCAAATTGACGCCTCCTCTGAAAATCATACAAATTCATTTTACCATATCCTCGCGGATTTTGCAAGACTGTTTTGCGATAAATGTAAGCCGCGGCTGATTTTTTATTATCTCTTGTAAAAATACGATGATTGTGCTATAATGTAAACCATAGTCATACACAAGGAGATAAATAATGTCAGAAAATCTTTATAAAAACACGGAAATGATGGAAAAGCTTGACGAGTTCCTGCTGAATATTCAGAAGCCGTCGCGCTATATAGGCGGAGAAGCAGGCTCTGTATTAAAGGATAAATCAAGGGTGGACGTAAGGTTTGCATTCTGCTTTCCCGACACTTATGAGATAGGTATGTCCCATCTTGGCATGAAGATACTTTACGGCTTGAAAAACAGGGTCCCTAATTACTGGTGCGAGCGTGTTTTCATGCCGCTGCCTGATATGGAAGAGGAAATGAGAAAGCGCAATATTCCGCTTTACGCCCTTGAAAGCCTTGACCCGATAAGGGAATTTGATTTCATCGGCTTCACCATCCAGTACGAGATGTGCTACACCACTATTCTCGAAATGCTCGACCTTGCGGGTCTGCCGGTGCTTGCCGAGGAGCGTACCGAGCTTACTCCCATTATAATGGCGGGCGGCCCCTGCGTCTGCAACGCCGAGCCGCTGACGGATTTCATCGACCTTTTCGCACTCGGCGAGGGCGAGGAAATGAACCTCGAGCTTATGGCGCTGATGGAGCAATGCAAGAAAGATGGCACGACCAAAAAGGAGTTCCTGCGCCGTGCGGCACAGATAGAGGGCATTTATGTTCCGTCGCTTTATGATGTTGATTATAACCCCGACGGCACGGTGAAGTCCATCACGCCCCGCGACGGCGCTCCGGCGCAGGTTAAAAAGCGCATAATACGCGACTTTGATAAGGTATACGCCCCCGATAATTTTGTAGTGCCATTCACGGATGTCGTGCACAACAGAGCCGTTGTAGAGGTGCTTCGCGGCTGCATCCGCGGCTGCCGCTTCTGTCAGGCAGGGTTCATCTATCGCCCCTACCGCGAGAAATCCCGCGGGAATATTCTGCAGCAGACAAAGACGCTCTGCGAGAATACGGGGTACGACGAGGTTTCTCTTTCGTCGCTGTCCACGGGTGATTACAAGGAGATAGAGGGGCTGCTGACAGACCTCACCGATTACACCACCGCCGAGGGCATCAACCTTTCGCTTCCGTCGCTGCGCGTAGACAGATTCAGCGACGAGGTTCTGAAAAAAATATCCGATGTCCGTCGAAGCGGCCTGACATTTGCCCCCGAAGCAGGCTCGCAGCGCCTGCGCGACGTTATCAACAAAAACGTTACCGAGCAGAATGTTATGGACAGCGTAAAGATAGCATTCGAGGGCGGGTATACTAATATAAAACTGTATTTCATGCTGGGTCTGCCGACGGAAACCGAAAAGGATGTAGAGGGTATTTTTGATCTTGCGAAAGCTGTCATAGAGCAATTTTATGCAAATCCCAACAGGAAAAAGGGTAAGGCGCCCGCCGTGTCTGTATCGCTTTCGACATTCATTCCGAAGCCTTTCACTCCGTTTGAATTCGAGCCGCAGGCGGACGAGGAAACCATCCGCTCGCGACAGAAACATCTGATGGATTATGCAAACGACAGGAAGATAACTATTTCGCGCTCGAAATACAACGTTTCGCTTATCGAAGCAGTGCTTGCAAGGGGCGACCGCCGTATAGGAAAGGCGATCTATCTTGCATGGAAAAAGGGCTGCAAGCTCGACGGCTGGGAGGAATATTTCGACTTTGACAAGTGGAAGCAGTCGTTTGACGAATGCGGACTTGATATGAGTTTCTACGCCAACCGCCGCCGCTCTTATGATGAAGTTGCTCCGTGGAGCCATATGAATCTTCTTGTCAGCCATGAATTCTTCGTTGAGGAAAACAAGCGCGCCCATGCCGAGGTATGCACGCCCAACTGCCGCGAAAAGTGCTCAAACTGCGGCGTTATCAAGAATGTAGGAGGTGACATCTGCCGTGCCATCCGTTAACACAAGAATATTTTTCTCCAAGACCGACCGCGCAAAGTATATCTCGCACCTTGACCTCAACAGTGTCATGCAGCGCGCGATAAGGCGCAGCAGGCTGCCCGTATGGCGCACGGAGGGATTTAACCCGCATACTTATGTTCAGTTCATGCTGCCGCTTTCGCTTGGGCAGGAGGGTCAGCGCGAAGCGATGGATTTTCGCCTGCTGGAGGACATCAGTCCCGAAGAAACGGCACAGAGGCTCAACGAAGCGCTTCCGCATGACATCCGTGTAACGGAGGTATCTGTTCCTAAATATAAAAACACCGATATTGCTTCGGCGGAGTATGATATTTTCGGCGCGATCTCTCCTGAAAAATTCGGCGAGTTCATTGCGCAGGATAAGATCATTGCCGAAAAGAAAACAAAAAAGGGCATAACTGAGATAGATCTGAAGCCGCTTGTGTCGGATGTTTCTATATCGGATGGAAGGATAACGCTCCGTCTGCCCGCGGGCAATGAGTTCAATATTAATCCCGCGCTGCTGCTGGACGCTTACGCGGCTTTTTCGGCACAGCCGCTGCCTCGCCTGCGTATCGTAAGGACGCATATTTTCTGCACGGACGGAAACGAGTTCGTTTAAGTCTGCGCCGTAGGCAAATGTTACAAAACTGTAACCGAAAAATATGTGAAAATGATGTTTTAGATATTGCATTTTTTTATTTAATAGGTTATAATTGATTAAGCGTTTTGATATGAAACAGTCTTTCAAAATGAAATATGTTAATACAGATGGAGGAATCGGCCATGTCCGAGCGTCGCCCGAAATTACCTAAATATATAATCGTACTGAATATAATAATGATCGTGATAATCCTCGCAATATGCGGACTGGTGTTCAACCTTGCTTTCTCTGTGTTCGATTCCACAGATGAAAGCAGTTCCGAGCCGTATTATGTTGAAACCGAGGAGGTAACATCATCTGATCCCGAGCTGCCATCCGCAACTACGACCACCGCGGCTACGACGACTACTCCGGCTGTGTCCATGACGAAGCAGACGGAAAATACCACCGAGCCTGTTGTTATTTCCACGGCGGATATTTCGTCGAACGACCCCGAAACAACGTCCGGTTTGAGCACTATTTACGACAAATCTTTCTTTGCGGATGATCTGTTCATCGGTGACAGCATTTCAACGGGTCTTTATCTTTACGGAAAGCTTGATCAGAAGAATGTTGCCGCGGCAATAGGATACACTCCTTATAAGGCGTATACGTCCGCTGCGGATATCTATGACGGTTCGGGAAAGAGCGCGCTGGAATACGCAGAGTCGATTCAGCCCAAAAGAATATTTATAATGCTCGGTTCCAACGGTATGTCCGCTGACGGCGACCTCGGCGCGATGGAATCCACATACCGCACGCTTATCGACAAACTGACCTCCGCCTGCCCGAGCAGCACCATCTACTGCATTTCGGTAAGCCCTGTCACGGCGGACAGCTCTGCCGCGGCTTACAGCAGCATAACAAACGAGATAATCTCTACTTTCAACGGCTACATCAAAGACATATGCGATGAAAAGGGAATAAAGTATTTCGACCTTTATTCAAAACTTCTCGACGACACAGGCTATTTCAACAAGGACTATGCCGAGGTCGACGGCCTGCACTTTGTCGGAACGACTTACGATGTAATGCTTTCGTGGCTCGAAAGCGAGCTTTCGTAATTTATAAAGAAAGGGAAAATGTATTATGAAAAAATCAACAATTATTATTGCGGCGATTCTGTCCTGCACTATGCTTGCAGGCTGTGGAAATTCCACGTCTTCGGACAGCTCCGTATCTGCTTCGGACAACTCCGCTGCCGAGGAAAAGACACCGGCAGAAAAGACCTCCGAGCTTCTTGGCGCAGTTGAATTCCCCTCGATGGTGGAGGTGCCTTCGGATGACCTTTCCGTGCGCTACGGAATCGACGCTGACAAGGTGAGCAGCTTCTCCGCTTATGTTTGCGGTTCTGGTGCAATGCCGGATGAATTCGGCGTTTTCGAGGCGGTGGATGAAACTGCTGCGGCCGACATCAAGACTGCGCTTGAATCCCGTATCGAAAAGCAGAAAGAAACTTATACCGATTACACACCCGATGAAATGTACAAGTTTGACGGCTTCCTGCTCAAGCAGAACGGCACGGTCGTTGTTTATGCCGTTTGTGCCGACAATGTCGCTGCGGAGGGTATCCTCGGATAAATATTTAAGTGTGAGGTGATTTCATGGCTATCGAATGCGGAGTAATTGCGGGCATATTCGTTGCCTTTGCAATCATATTTTTCAGGACAAAACACAAGGAGTGGGCGTTTGCTACTCTGCCGCTGACGCTTGTGCCGTTTACTAATTTTGTTATTACGGCTCTGTTTGTAAATGTTTTTGAAATGTCCGTCAGCATTTACTGGGGCATATTTGCCCTGATGGCGGCTGTTGCAATATCCTGCGCATGGATAGGCTTTGTATCAAATCAGCTTAAAAGCAGGCGCACCCGCGCCACATATATCGGCATTGCGAACGCCTTTAATGTTCTGCTTGCCGCTATACTTATCTATAACATTCTTGATGTTATCAAGGAATACGGCGCAACGATGCCGCACTGAACATCCATATCAGCATAAAAAGGGACTGCAAAACAGCCCCTTTTGTTTTTGAAAAAAATCAGTAAATCCTCTTTACATCAAACTAAAATCGTGATATAATAATAAAGTGAATGTTTATGTTCTCAAATACATATAACGGAGGAAACAACCATGGGAATGACTATGACCCAGAAAATTCTCGCCAAGCACGCGGGACTTGACAGCGTTACCGAGGGGCAGCTTATCAGGGCAAAGCTTGATATGGTCCTCGGAAACGACATTACAAGCCCTGTTGCTATCAACGAGTTCAATAAAATCGGCTTCGACAGCGTGTTTAACAAGGACAAGATCTCCCTTGTAATGGATCATTTTACACCTAACAAGGATATAAAGGCTGCCAAGCAATGTCAGCAGTGCCGCAATTTTGCTGCAGAATACGACATTACCAACTACTACGATGTCGGCGAAGTTGGCGTTGAGCATGCGCTTCTCCCCGAAAAAGGTCTTGTTATCCCCGGAGACGCAGTTATCGGCGCCGACAGCCACACCTGCACCTACGGCGCGCTCGGCGCGTTTTCTACCGGCGTGGGCAGCACCGATATGGCGGCGGGCATGGCGACCGGCGAAGCATGGTTCAAGGTTCCCGGTGCAATAAAGTTCAACCTTACCGGAAAGCTTAACAAGTGGGTAAGCGGCAAGGACGTCATCCTGCACATCATCGGCATGATCGGCGTGGACGGCGCGCTGTATCAGTCCATGGAATTCACGGGCGAGGGTCTGCACACACTTTCAATGGACGACAGACTCTGCATGGCAAACATGGCTATCGAAGCAGGCGCAAAGAACGGTATATTTGAGGTTGACGATGTTACTCTCAATTATGTAAATGGCAGAACAAGCAGACAGTTCGAGGTCTTCAAGGCTGATCCCGACGCGCATTATAACCGCGTTATAGATATCGACCTTTCGACCATCCGCCCGACGGTAGCGTTCCCGCATCTTCCCGAGAACACAAAAACCATCGACGAGGTCGGTGAAGTAAAGATAGATCAGGTAGTTATCGGTTCCTGCACCAACGGCAGATACAGCGACCTCGAGATCGCCGCAAAGGTTGTCAAGGGTAAAAAGGTTGCAAAGGGCGTCCGCGCAATAGTTATCCCCGCAACGCAGCAGATCTACCTTGACGCGCTGAAGAATGGCCTGCTCCAGACATTTGTAGAAGCGGGAATGGTAGTTTCCGCGCCTACCTGCGGTCCCTGCCTCGGCGGCCACATGGGTATCCTTGCCCCGGGCGAGAGAGCGGTTTCCACAACAAACAGAAATTTTGTCGGCAGAATGGGCGACGTTACTTCCGAGGTTTACCTCGCAAGCCCTGCAATAGCTGCGGCAAGCGCTCTTACAGGCTACATCTCTGACGTTCAGGAATAAGGAGGATATAACATGAAGGCACACGGACTTGTACATAAATTCGGCGATAACGTTGATACGGACGTAATCATCCCCGCACGTTATCTTAATACATCCGACCCCAAGGAACTTGCGACACACTGCATGGAGGATATCGACAAGGACTTCGTTAACAAGGTGAAGCAGGGCGATATCATTGTTGCTAACATGAATTTCGGCTGCGGAAGCTCCCGCGAGCACGCTCCCATCGCCATCAAGGCTAGCGGCGTCGGCTGCGTTATCGCTTCCACGTTTGCAAGAATTTTTTACCGCAACGCAATCAACATCGGACTTCCCATCCTTGAGTGCGACGAAGCCGCAAAGGATATCGACGAGGGCAACGAGGTCGACATTGATTTTGATACAGGCGTTATCACAAACGTAACAAAGGGCAGGACCTATCAGGCGCAGCCTTTCCCCGAGTTTATCAAGGATATCATCAACAAGGGCGGCCTGCTTAAGTCGTTAAAGGGCTGATTATTTCGGAATGGAGCGATTGGCGTGATACTGAACATTAAGCCTGCAGCGCGATATCAGATAGAAGATATCTGCACCCTGGCGGATACTCACGGCAGAGAATTCTTTGAAGAAAGTATGCGCAGCGGCCTGCTTACTGCAATTGTTACCTGCGACAGAAATGTCAAGGGCGTATGCGTGTGCGCAGGCTCTCCTATCCCCGACGGTTGTGAGATAACCGCACTGTTTGTGGACGAGGAGCAGCGGGGAAAGGGAATAGGCAGGAAGCTGCTTTCCTACGCCCTGCGGGAAATGCGTTCGCAGCGCTTCAAAAGCGCATTTATCTGGCTTGATGAGGAGAACACCGCCGCTGCGGGATTTCTGACGCAATTCGGCTTTTCGGACGATGGAAAGGAGCGTAAGGCTCCGTCGGCGGACGGTTCACGCATGGTCAGTGAAATGCGTTATCGTATAGATATTTGAAAGGACTATGATAATAACATGGAAAAGAATATTGCCGTAATCAAGGGCGACGGTATCGGTCCCGAGATCGTGACTGAGGCAATGAAGGTACTTGATAGGGTCGCAGAAAAATTCGGACACAAATTCAATTATGAGCAGCTCCTTATGGGCGGCTGCTCCATCGACGCAAACGGCGTGCCGCTCACGGATGAAACCATCGAGCGCTGCAAGGCATCCGACGCTGTCCTGATGGGCTCAATCGGCGGAAACACCACCACATCTCCCTGGTACAAGCTTCCCGCAAATCTTCGTCCCGAAGCAGGCCTGCTCAAGCTGCGCAAGTCCCTCGGACTTTTTGCAAATCTTCGTCCCTGCCACCTTTTCCCGCAGCTCAGCGGCGCGTGCCCCCTCAAGGAAGAGATAAGCGCAAAGGGCTTTGATATGCTGATCATGCGCGAGCTGACCGGCGGACTTTACTTCGGCGAGCGTCACACTGAGGAAGTGAACGGTGTTATGACTGCTGTCGATACTCTGAAGTATGACGAAAAGGAAATTCGCCGCATTGCCATAAAGGCATTTGATGTTGCTATGCAGCGCCGCAAGAAAGTTACAAGCGTAGACAAGGCGAACGTGCTTGACACATCCCGCCTGTGGAGAAAGATCGTAGAGGAAGTTGCAAAGGATTACCCCGAGGTAACTCTGGAGCATATGCTCGTTGATAACTCCGCAATGCAGCTTGTAAAGGATCCCGCGCAGTTTGATGTAATGGTTACGGAGAATATGTTCGGCGACATTCTTTCCGATGAAGCTTCCATGATCACAGGTTCCATCGGTATGCTCGCATCCGCAAGCATGAACGAAACAAGCTTTGGTCTGTACGAACCGAGCGGCGGCTCTGCCCCCGATATTGCCGGTCAGAACAAGGCTAACCCCATCGCGACGATACTTTCCGCAGCAATGCTTCTGCGCTATTCTTTCCACATGGATAAGGAAGCGGACGCTGTCGAGAACGCTGTCGACAAGGTGCTTGAAGCAGGATACAGAACGGGCGATATCATGTCCGATGGCATGACGCATGTTACCTGCTCCGAGATGGGATCAAAGATCGCAGAGTTTATCTAATATTCTGTCGTTTTTACACAAAAATTATTGCTTTTACGATGATTTAATGTAAATTCTATTAAAAAATCAAAAAGCACTTGAAAAAAAGCACTTTTTGCGCTATACTAGAATTAAATCTGTTAGTGATTACATACAGGCTTTTGGCTCTTCGGTCCCGCAGGGGATAGCACCGCGGCTTTCGCCGTTAATGTTTTTGAGGAGCCTTTCCTGTTTTATCCCGAAAGGAGCGTCTTTTTTTATGTATAATGATCTGGTCGATACCATTGGTTTTCTCGGCGGTTATGACAAAGAAGTTGCCGACGCTATGAACCTTGAGCTCAAGCGTCAGAAAAGGAATCTTGAGCTCATCGCCAGTGAGAATATCGTATCTCCTGCCGTCATGGCTGCAATGGGCAGTGTTCTTACCAACAAGTATGCCGAGGGTTATCCCGGAAAGCGTTATTATGGCGGCTGCGAGGATGTCGACATTGTTGAAACAATTGCTATTGAGCGCGCAAAGAAGCTTTTCGGTGCGAAGTTTGCGAATGTTCAGGCACATTCCGGCGCACAGGCTAATACCGCGGTATATGTTGCTCTGCTGAAGCCCGGCGATACTGTTATGGGTATGTCCCTTGACAACGGCGGACACCTTACACATGGTTCGCCCGTAAATATTTCCGGCAAGTATTTCAACTTTGTTCCTTACGGCACGAACGATCAGGGCTATATCGACTACGAGGAGCTTTACAAGATTGCAAACAAGTGCAAGCCCAAGCTCATCGTTGCAGGCGCTTCCGCTTATCCGAGAGCCATCGACTTTGAGAAGCTTTCCTCCATCGCAAGAGCCGTGGGCGCATATCTTATGGTAGATATGGCGCACATTGCAGGACTTGTTGCGGCAGGTCAGCACATGAGCCCCGTGCCCTATGCGGATATCGTAACCACGACCACACATAAGACGCTTCGCGGACCCCGCGGCGGACTTATCCTTACAAACAACGAGTACCTTGCAAAGAAGATAAACTCTGCGATTTTCCCCGGAACACAGGGCGGTCCTCTTATGCACGTTATCGCTGCAAAGGCTGTTTGCTTCGGCGAAGCTCTCAAGCCCGAGTTCAAGGCTTACGGCGAGCAGATCGTAAAGAATGCAAAGGTGCTTGCGGATACTCTGCTTGAAAAGGGATTCAACCTTGTTTCCGGCGGTACTGATAATCACCTTATGCTGGTTGACCTACGTCCGTTCAACATCACGGGCAAGGAGCTTGAAACACATCTTGACGCGGTTTATATCACTGTCAACAAGAACGCTATCCCCAACGACCCGCAGAAGCCTGCTTACACCAGCGGTGTAAGAATAGGCACCCCCGCTGTAACAACAAGGGGTCTGAAGGAAGAGGATATGAAGATAATCGGCGAGTGCATCTATCTCACAGCAAAGGATTTCGAGGGCACACAGGACAAGGTGCGCGAAATGGTAACAGAAATTTGCAGCAGATATCCTCTTTACGAATAATATCCGCTATTGATACAGAAAGGGATTTTTTTAGATGATGACAGTAAAAAATACCGAAGTCTTATATCAGAATTATAAGGAAGTTGCTCCACTCGGCATAATCGCCATGAAGGGTACAGAGGAGCTTGCCGCGAAGATAAACAACTACCTCATCAGATGGGCTGACCGCAACGGCAAGCCTTATGACGATTTCATGATCGAGGCTACCTGCCCCCGCTTTGCGTCGGGCGACGCAAAGGGCATTATCAAGAACACTGTACGCGGCAAGGATCTGTTTATTCTTATCGACGTTGGCAATTACAGCTGCAAGTACAAGTTCTTCGACCAGGAAAACTACATGTCACCGGATGATCATTACGCTGACCTCAAGCGTATCATTCAGGCGGCGAGCGGCAAGCCCCATCGTATAAATGTTATCATGCCTCTTCTTTACGGCGGCAGACAGCATAGAAGAAACTACCGCGAGTCCCTCGACTGCGCGTTCATGCTTCAGGAGCTTCGCGACATGGGCGTTGAGAACGTTATAACCGTTGACGCGCATGATCCCAGAGTCTGCAACGCTATTCCGCTGATGGGCTTCGATAACGTCATCCCTTCGTATCAGGTGCTCAAGGCAATGTTTAAGGCGTTCCCCGATCTTATTATCGATAAGGAGCATTTCATGGTCGTAAGCCCCGATGAAGGCGCGCTCAACAGAAATATGTTCTATGCTTCGGTAATGGGCGTTGATATGGGTATGTTCTATAAGCGCCGTGATTACTCTGTTATTGTAAATGGAAGAAACCCCATCGTTGCGCATGAATACCTCGGCAGCTCTGTAAAGGGCAAGACTGTATTCGTTGCGGATGATATCATTTCTTCGGGCGAGTCCATGCTTGACATCGCGCGCGAGCTGAAGAAGCGCGAGGCTAAGCAGTTCTTTGCTTATGCGACCTACGCGATATTCACCAACGGTCTTGAGTCCTTTGATAAGGCTTACGAAGAGGGACTGCTTGACGGCGTATTCGGCACCAATCTGACCTACCGTTCACCCGAGCTGCTCAAGCGTCCGTGGTTCAAGGAAGTCGATGTATCCAAGTATATCGCATACTTCATCGCGTCCATCAACCACGACACATCCATCAGCAACGTTATCGACCCTCATGCAAAGATCGACGCTCTTCTTCAGGAGCACAGAGGATTATAATATGCCTTTAGCGGACAGAATACGCCCCACCACATTGGATGATGTGGTGGGGCAGTCCCATCTGATAGGAAAAAATAAGCCGCTCGCAAGGGTGATCGAATCGGGTTCTATCCCGAACATGATCTTCTATGGGCCATCGGGTGTGGGCAAAACAACGATAGCGCGTATCATAGCCGAAAAGGCCAATATGCGCCTGCACAAGCTTAACGGAACATCCGCTTCTACGGCGGATATAAAAAGCATAGTTTCGGAGATAGATACTTTTTACGGCAGCAGCGGTATTTTGCTGTACCTTGATGAAATACAGTATCTCAACAAAAAGCAGCAGCAGAGCCTGCTCGAGTATATCGAGGACGGAAGCATAACCCTTATCGCTTCCACAACTGAAAATCCGTATTTCTACATATACAACGCCATTTTGTCGCGAAGCACTGTTTTCGAGTTCAAGCCCGTATCTCCCGAAGAACTTGAAAAGGCGGTACGCCGCGGATTTGAGGAGATCTCCAGGGAAAGCGGAAAAACATATGATATCTCCGATGAGGCTGTGAAGTATATATGCCACGGCTGCGGGGGGGACGTGCGGAAGAGCCTTAATACGGTAGAACTATGCGCATTGTCCGCCGTAGATGGCAGTATTGACCTTGAGCTTGCAAAAGAGCTTACCCAGCGTAGCAATATGCGCTATGACCGTGACGGAGATCAGCATTACGACCTGCTTTCCGCATTGCAGAAGTCCATACGCGGCTCAGACCCCGACGCTGCGCTGCATTATGCCGCGCGGCTTATTGCAGCAGGGGATATCATATCCATTTCTCGGCGGCTGCTTGTTATCGCCGCGGAGGACATCGGGCTTGCTTATCCACAGGCTATCCCCATTGTAAAAGCCTGCGTAGACAGCGCGATGCAGCTTGGTCTGCCGGAGGCGCGGATACCACTCGGCGACGCAGTAGTGCTGCTTGCAACTGCGCCTAAATCCAACAGCGCACATATTGCATTTGACGCTGCCCTTGCGGATGTCGAAAACGGCGCAACGGGTGATTTCCCGCGGCATCTGCAGAATGTCCATTACGACGGCGCCGACGCGCAGGTGAGGGGACAGCACTATCTTTATCCGCATGATTTCCCGAATCACTATGTTGAACAGCAGTATCTGCCGGATAATCTGAAGGATAAAGTTTATTATACCTACGGTGATAACAAGCTGGAGCGCGCCGCGAAGGAATATTGGGACAAAATAAAGCAGCCTAAAAAATAGTCTGTATAAGTTTTCCGCAATTTTCTGTGGAATAGACCCACTTGTCAATGTGCCCCGAATTTATGAAATAGTGCAGCTCATTGTCGCAGTACGCGCTGTCAAACGCGTTTACGATGATGAGCTTTACTTTCATCTTGTCGGGAATTATCGCCTTTATGTAAACGCTCGCGTGGCTGTTAACGCTCACGCAGTCACGCGGTTCGGCGAGCCCTGCAAGATTTGGTGCGAGCTCAATAAACACGCCGTATTCCTCTATGGAGCGGACAATTCCCGTAACTGTTTCTCCTGCTTCGAACATATCAGCATTCTGCTGCCATGTTCCGAGAAGCTCCTTGTGGCTCAGGCAGATTCTTCCGCCCTCAAACGAGCGTATTACAGCGATAATATTCTGTCCGACGTAAAATCTGTCCGCAGGATGGGATATCCTCGAAACTGAGATAAGATCTATAGGTATAAGCGATGGTATTCCGCAGCCGATATCCACAAAGCAGCCGAACTGTTCAAGGTGTGTTACCTTCGCAGGGATAACATCGCCCGGGGAAAGAGTGCCGAGGTAGTTTTTACCGCATTCAAGCTGTGCCTGCCGCCTTGATAAAACCGCATATACGTTGTTACCGTTGTCGCGGGCGAAATCAGTTACAATAAAGCACACGGGCTTGTTCACGCGGGATATCAGCGCGATGTCCTTTGTGGTTCCCTCGGAAATGCCTATCGCGCCCTCTTCTCGGGGGATAATGCCTTTCATACATCCCAGATCAACTATAAGATTATGGCGGCTGTCGCAGATGATACACGGCGCCTCAATGATCTTTCTTGTCTGCATACATTCCTGAAGCGTGAAAAAAGAGTGAAGGCAGGCGTTGTTGTCCGCTGTGCCGATAAGGTTGCCCTCGGGCAGATACTCTGTCATTTTGTACCTCCAAAACAGTGTTATTTTTCTGTAAATACTATGACAGAGCACATGATATTATGCAAAGGGGCGGAGATGTTCCGCCCAGGGGATATTAATTACGTTATGATATAATAAAAATGCCCGCCGATAGAGCGGGCAAATTTTTTTGATAATGCCATATCAGAACAGCGACGCGAAAATCAGAGCAGATCTGACATCGCCGCTTGCATTGAGCTTTCCGCTTGAAAATGCTTCCTTAAGGGACAGCTTGCCGTCAACAACGTCCTTTGCATCCTCAAAGCTTATATACGCTTCGACATTCCTGTCCTCATAGTTGTAAGGAGCAACGGTAATTCTGCCATTTATGATCTCAATGTACATATGGCGGTTTGCACCGTCGTCCCAGCCCCATACCTCGATATCAACGGCAACAGGTCCAACGATCTTATTTGCAGCAGCTTTGTTTACAAGCTTGGAAAGCTTTGCCGCAATGTCGTCGATAGTAAGGGGCTTGGGCTTCCTTCCGGCTTTTTTCTGTGTCGGTTTTGCGTCGGCGGCCTTAGAAGGCTTCTTGGAAGCTGCGCTCTTCTTAGCGGCGGGCTTTGCCTGTGTGGCTGCCTTTGCTGGAGCTTCTTCCTTGACAACGGGAGCAGCGTTCGCAGTTATGGATTTTGTGTCTGCCGCAACGGTAGTCTTGTTCTCGGACTTGACCGTTTCCTTTACATCGGAAGTTTTAACGGCTGTCTTTGTGTCATGTGTGGCAGCAACGGTTTTCTTTTTCATAATGACATCCTTTCGATAGAGGTTTTAGATACCATTATGATAACACATTACCGTAAAAAGTGCAATAGTTTTTTGAAAAAACTTTGTGAAAACGACATTTTTTCAATCTCTGCGGCACTGCACCGCAGGGATGATCATTTGTTGATCTCGTCGACCAGTGCTTCGAAATAACGTCTGTTTTCGGGGCGGCGCAGTTTGCGAACGGATTTTTCTACAAGCAGCCTTGCGCAGGACAGCGTTATGCCGAACTCCTCGGAGATCAACTTGTACGTCATGCCTTCGCGGTATCTTTTCATCACCGCGTCAAGCTCCTTTTCATTCAGTGCTTCGAGCGCCTTTTCGATGTCTGCCGCTTTTTCCTCGGCTAATTCGATTCCTCCAAGATTAAGAACCTTGCTGACCAGATTTGAAGGATAGCTTGATTTTTTCCCTGCCATTTTCTGTCCTCATTTCCTTGTTGTTTTCTATCTATTTCAAATTATAATACATTTCAACCTTTTTGACAATAGACGAGGTGTACCATGAAACTGGATATAAATGGGTATGTGGCGCTGATTTTTAAAAATTTTATGTGAAATCATAACAAATATCTATTGTTGAATATGGTCAAAAAGGATTAATTTTAAAATTTGAAATCCACAAGATGTGGCAAAATAAATAATTTTTTCGAAGAAAACAGCTAATAATTTTACAGAGAATTTTTCGGATTTTTTAAAAAAATCTTTGTTATCCGAAAATTTTGTGAAAAAAAGTCCCAAAGCTTGACTATAATTATGATTTGTGGTATTATATAAGTTGGAACGCAGATAATGCGTATATAGAAAAGAGGTAATAACTATGACAAAAATAGATGTGTTTTCAGGCTTTCTCGGCGCGGGCAAAACAACACTTATCAGAAAGCTTCTGAAGGAAGGCTATAACGGAGAGAAACTTGTTCTTATCGAGAACGAATTCGGCGAGATCGGTATTGACGGCGGTTTTATGAAAGACGCCGGCATTCAGGTCACCGAAATGAATCAGGGTTGCATTTGCTGCTCGCTGGTTGGCGATTTCGGTAAGGCTCTGGCGCAGGTGCTTGAGCAGTTCCACCCCGATCGTATCCTTATCGAACCCTCCGGCGTAGGAAAGCTTTCCGATGTTATCAAGGCAGTTATGAACGTTGACAGCAGCGAGATCAAGCTGAACAGCTATACCACCGTTGCCGATGCAACCAAGATAAGAATGTATATGAAAAATTTCGGTGAGTTCTATAAGAATCAGGTAGAAACCGCCAAGACCATCATCCTCAGCCGCACACAGAAGCTCTCTGAAGAGAAGCTGGCAGAGGCTGTTGCTATGATAAGAGAACTCAACGAGCACGCCACCATCGTAACAACTCCGTGGGATGATATCAATGGCGCGCAGATCCTCGCTGCAATGGAAACAGAAAACAAGTTTGCCGATGAGCTTCTGAAGGACGAGGATATCTGCCCGGTATGCGGTCATTCTCACCACGACCACGATGATGACGAGCACGAGCACCACCATCACGATGGCGAGTGCTGCCACCACGACCACGACGATGATGAGCACGAGCACCATCATCACGATGGCGAATGCTGCCACCACGACCACGACGATGACGAGCACGAGCACCACCATCACGACGGCGAATGTTGCCACCATGACCACGATCATCACCATCACCACCATGCTGATGAAGTTTTCACTTCGTTCGGCGTAGAAACTGCAAAGAAGTTTGCAAAGGCTGACCTTGAAAACGCACTCAAGGCGCTCTCCTCCGAGGAATACGGTGTTGTTCTGCGCGCAAAGGGAATCGTTGCGGGCGCAGAGGGAGTATGGTATTACTTTGACTTCGTTCCCGAGGAGTACGAGATACGCACGGGAGCTGCCGATGTAACAGGCAGAATGTGCGTTATAGGCTCCAAGCTTGCCGAGGACAAGATCAAGGCTCTGTTCGGAGTTTAATTATCAAATGAAAGGCGGTTCATTATGGAACTTCCCGTATATCTTATAACAGGTTTCCTCGAAAGCGGAAAAACATCTTTTATCCTCGAAACCATAGCTGACAAGCAGTTCAGCAAGGGTGAGCGCACGCTTATCATCGCCTGCGAGGATGGCGAGGTTGAGTACGACGCAAAGGTGCTCAAGTCCTCTAACTCCGTTGTAGAGTTCATCGAGGACGAGGCGGACTTCAATGAAGCAAACCTCGAAGAGCTCGTAAATAAGCATAAACCTACCCGCGTAATGCTGGAATATAACGGTATGTGGAGCCTCCGCGACATGGCGGTAAAGGCGCCGAAGAGCTGGATTTTCTATCAGATATTCATGTTCGTTGACCACTCGAAGTTTGATATGTATATGAACAATATGCGTCAGCTTCTTTCCGACAATATCGCAATTTCCGATATAATCATCTTTAACCGCTGCGAGCAGGGCAAGGTGGATAAAAAGCGCCTTCGCCGCAGCATAAAGGCTCTTAATCCTAAAATCGACATGATGTTTGAATACACTGACGGTTCTGTTGAGCAGGGATTTCAGGGCGATGATGAAATGCCGTTTGACGTTAATGCCGACCCCATTGACATCGTGCACGATGATTTCGGTCTGTGGTATATCGACATCATGAGCAACGCGCCGAGGTATAAGGGCAAGAACGTCCGCGTCCGCGGAATGGTATTCCGTGCGTCGAACGTTCCGAAGGGATATTTTGTAATATCCCGCCGCGCTATGACCTGCTGCGCGGATGATATCCAGGTGGTGGGAATACTTGTAAAATCGCCGGACGAAAGCAAATTCAAGGACGGCGACTGGGTAGAAGTCTGCGGCAAGGTTATCGGAGAAAAGCACCCTGTTTACAAGGGCACCGGACCTGTTATCACGGCGGACAGCATTACCCCCACACAGCCTGCGGACAGCGAGCTGGTTTACTTTAACTAAAGGACGGCCGCACAGCGTAATAACAGACGTTGTGCGGCTTTTTCGGTAAAAATGCTATGGACAAACTTTTTACTGTAAGGCTTTCGGCTGACGGTAAAGCGGTCGAGATACTTGATCAGACACTGCTTCCGAATGCAGTCAAGTTTCTTCGACTTGAAACCGCTGAGAGCATATATGAAGCGATTTTTTCTCTGAGGGTCAGGGGCGCTCCTGCGATAGGCATTGCTGCGGGTTTTGGAATGTACGTTCTTGCGCAGCAGATAGAAAAAACGGATTTTGATGGTTTCTACGCCGATCTTTCCCGCGCCGGGGAGTATTTTTGCAAATCCCGCCCGACGGCGGTAAATCTTTCGTTTGCGGTGAACAGAATGCTTGCCGCCGCGAAAAAATGCGCAAAGGAAAAGGACGAGCAGCTTCCCGTATTAAAGGCGGAATGCACCGCTATATACGAAGAGGACAGGTCAATGTGCCGCGCTATATCCGAGTACGGACTGTCGCTGATTAAAAGCGGTGATGGCATCCTTACCCACTGTAACGCGGGCGCCCTTGCCGCTTCGGAATACGGCTCGGGGCTAGGACCGCTGCTTCTCGGCAAAGAAAAGGGATACGAGTTCCATGTTTTCAGCGACGAAACCCGCCCGCTTATGCAGGGTGCGCGGCTTACATCGTTCGAGCTTAATCACGCAGGGATAGATGTCACCCTGATATGTGATAATGCAGCTTCGCTGCTGATGAAGCAGGGAAAAATAAACGCCTGCTTTGTCGGCTGCGACAGAGTTGCCGCAAACGGCGATACTGCAAACAAGATAGGTACTCGCTCCGTGGCGGTGAATGCAAAATACCACGGAATACCTTTCTATGTGTTCTGCCCTAGCTCCACAATTGATTTCAGTTGTACGAGCGGCGATGATATCACCATCGAGGAAAGAAGCGCGGACGAAGTGAAGCATGGGTATTTCGCACAGCCTGTTGCCGAGCCGGAGGTAAAATGCTTCAATCCTGCGTTCGATGTCACCGACGCGGAACTTATCACCGCCATAGTCACCGAACGCGGAATTGCAAGGTACCCGTACACCGAGTCGCTTGCGAAACTTTTCGGAAAGGATAAGAGCGATGATCAATAATAGAATAGATTCGGGAAAGCCATTTGACTGGGGCAGGACTTCGGATGATTACGCGAAGTACCGCGACATCTATCCGAAAGTTTTTTACGACAGGATAATCGAGCTTGGGCTTTGCAAAAACGGCACATCCGTGCTGGACATCGGTACGGGCACGGGAGTTCTTCCGCGGGCTCTGTACGGCACGGGAGCGCATTTTACCGGAGTGGATATTTCCGAAAACCAGATAGCGCAGGCAAAGCGCCTTGCGGCGGAAAACAGAATGGACATCGATTTCGTATGCAGCGGCGCGGAGGATATTCCTTTCGCGGACAACAGCTTCGACAGTGCGCTTGCCTGCCAGTGTTTCTGGTATTTCGACCACAAGCGCCTTGCGGAAAAGCTTTATTCCGTGCTGAAGAGCGGCGGAAGATTTGCGGTTCTTTCGATGGAATGGCTTCCGTTTGAGGACAAGACAGCCGCAGCTACCGAGGAGCTTGTTCTAAAATACAATCCCGACTGGAGCGGTAAGGGCGAGGTAGTTCACAAGACCGAGATACCCGACGCTTATCTGCCGCATTTCAAGGTGGAAAGCGCAGAGACATTCCTGCTGGATGTACCCTTTACAAGGGAAAGCTGGAACGGAAGAATAAAAGCCTGCCGCGGAATAGGCGCTTCGCTTCCGCCGGAGAAAATCGCAGAATTTGAAAAGGAACATCTTGAGCTTCTCGGTCGTATCGTCCCCGAAAGCTTTACGATAAAGCATTTTGCCGCGATAACAGTGATAAAATCCCGCAAACAGGAGAATATATGAAGATCAGATTTTACAACGCAAGAATACTTACCATGCAGGATAACACCGTAATAAACGGCGAGCTGCATACTGAAAACGAGCGTATTTCCTATATCGGCGCTCCTAACGGCGCAAAGCATTTCGACAGGGAGATAGACCTTAACGGCAACCTTATCATCCCGGGGTTCAAAGATGCGCACACGCATACTGCAATGACGTTCCTGCGCTCCTTTGCTGATGATATGCCGCTCTCCGACTGGCTGAACAAGCAGGTTTTCCCGCGGGAGGCAAAGCTCACCGAAGAGGCTATCTACGTTTTCACCCAGCTCGGAAATATGGAATACCTCACAAGCGGCATCACTTCCTCGTTTGATATGTATTTCAAGCTGCCCTCTTATGCAAAGGCTAATATAGATATGGGCTTCCGCACGGTAATATGCGGATCCATAAATGATTTTGGCGGAACTGTCGAAGCATGCGAGGAGGAATATAACACCTACAATTCCCTTGACCCGCTGGTATCTTATCAGTTCGGCTTCCATGCGGAGTACACAACCAAGTGCGAGATAATGGAGGGCATGGCGGCGCTTTCTCAGAAATACAGGGCGCCCGTGTTCGCGCATAACAGCGAAACAAAATCCGAGGTCGAGGGCTGCCGCGAAAGATACGGCATGACGCCCACGCAGCTGTTTAACAAGCTTGGTATGCTGGAATACGGCGGCGGAGGATTTCACTGCGTATGGTTTGATGACAAGGATATCGAAATATTCCGAGATAAGGGCTTGTGGATGGTAACAAACCCCGCGTCGAACATGAAGCTTGCCAGTGGTATCGCGCCGATATGTGATATGCGCAGAAAAGGCATGAAAAATTTCGCGATAGGCACAGACGGAGCGGCAAGCAACAACTGTCTTGATATGTTCCGCGAAATGTTTCTCGTTACGGGCTTGCAGAAGATACGCGAGGAGGACGCCTCAGCGTGCTCCGCTTACGATGTACTTGAGATGGCGACAAAGGGCGGTGCGCTCTGCATGGGCCTTACCGACTGCGATGTGCTGAAAGCGGGCAAGCTTGCGGACTTCGCAGTAATTGACCTTTCGCAGCCAAATATGCAGCCGCTTCATAATATCCCGAAAAATCTCGTTTACGCGGGAAGCAAGCAGAATGTTGCAATGACGGTCGTCAACGGAAAAATTCTGTACGAAAACGGAAAATTCACGACGGTTGATGCTGAGGAAATTTATGCCCGCGCCAATAAGCTTGCCGCTGAGATATGCGGTTAACGTTTATTTAAGGCAACACCGCACAAAGCCCACGAATCAGGAGTTATGCACGATTAGTAAACAAACCGGTTGCATAGTAAAATAAAAAATGGCATAATAAAAGAATGAACAAGCAGATGTGCCAATTTCTATACCTTTTTCTGACTGTATTTGTTCCGGAAACAGAAAAAACCACTTCCCGCCGAAGCGGGAAGTGGCTCGTTTTATATGTGGTCACCTCTAAAAACCTCATGCGAGCGAAAATGTGCAGTGCGCACCATCTTCG
>CAKSPC010000034.1 GCA_934481445.1 uncultured Oscillospiraceae bacterium | reverse complement strand
TTTTAATTGACTCTAATGAATAGTCAAGGAAAAAAGCATATGCGCTGATTTCTTCAACGCCGTCTTCTATTGTGACGTTTTCAAGACGATCACATTCTCTAATAGCAGTCCATCCAATGACTTTGACATTGCCGGGTATTGTGATATTTACAAGATTATCGCAATCCATAAATGCGGATTGAGATATTGTCTTAACACTGCTTGGAACAGTATAGGATGTTTCGGGTCTACCGTTTGGGAATACACATAATTTCGTCTTGTCCTTTGAGAAAACTATACCATCAATGCTTTTGTAATACTCATTGTCAACATTTATTGTTGTGAGTTTATGGCATCCGATAAAGGAATCTGCAACTACATATCCTATATTACTGAGTATATTCACGCATGACAGATTTTCGCTGTATGCAAATGCAAAAAAATTAATTTCATTAACATTTTTGGATACGGTAATTGTCTTTAGATTCTGATTTTTATAAAAAGCTTCTAATATTGTTGTGACACTGTCGGGTATAATATACGTTTCTCCGCTCTTGCTTGGCGGATAGCAACATAATGTTTTCTTATCCTTTGAAAAGAGAATGCCGTCTTCGTCGCAATAATTGTTGTTAT
This sequence comes from uncultured Oscillospiraceae bacterium, assembly GCA_934481445.1. GTDB lineage: Bacteria > Bacillota > Clostridia > Oscillospirales > Ruminococcaceae > CAG-115. The sequence goes on along the minus strand of CAKSPC010000034.1, from coordinate 27,678 downwards.
CCTTTGAAACTGTAATATTAGTGATGTTCGTACAGCCTTCAAAAACATAATCAGATAATTTAGTTATCCCTGCACCTATTTCCACAGAAGTGATTCGCTGATCAAAACCAAAGCTTGACAGCATTTCTCCATCGCCGCTTATTGTCATCTTGCCATCACTGTCAAGCGTCCATTTTGTGGTTTCGCCATAAGTTCCGCTGTCAACAATATCCGCCGCAAACGCGGAAACCGCCGACCCCAGCGCCGCAATATCCGCCGCGCTCACTGTCGACAGACTCATGACCGCCGCGGTGATACCCGTGAGCAGTCGCCTTGCATTATCCTTCATATTTTTACCTCCAATATATTTTCGGTACAAAATTGCACCTGTATTACCATTATATTATATATATATATATATATATATATTGTCAAGCCTTTTTTAACAAAAATTATTATGAAATACAAAATATCCGCGCCCCTCCGCCAAAGGGCGCGGATTATTATATCATATCCGCAAGGATATGATATAATTTGCCGATATGCACGGAGTTCACCGGAGGTGAACGTATGTGCAAGGCATTTTGATATATAATAAACGCCTTGCGTTTATTATATCACATTCTAAGCGCTTCCACCGGTTTCAGCGAAGCCGCCTTGTACGCAGGGTACGCCCCGAAAACCGCCCCCACCGCCGCCGCAGCGAGCGCGGATATCATCAGCGACCCGATATTCAGCACGAAAGGCACCCCCGCGATAACGCACCCCGCCGCCGACACCGCAAGTCCCGCCGCGATGCCCGCGCCGCTCCCCATTATCGTCAGCACGACGCTTTCCATGAGGAATTCCGCGCAGATATCCCGCTTTTTTGCGCCTATCGACTTTTTTATGCCTATCTCGCGGGTGCGCTCCCCGACGCTCATCATCATCGTGGTCATCACCGAAATGCCCGAAACCACCAGCGATATCCCCGCCACCAGCGACAGCGCCGTCGTAACTATCGACAGAATATCGTCAAGCTGGCCTTTCTGCGACAAAAGGTTGTTGCAGATATATCCGTCGGTTATGCCGTTCTTTCGGTCTAGGGCGCCCATCACCTTGTCAACGATAACGCCGTCGCTGTTCATGTCGTCTATCTTCACCGCAAGCTTGTCGTAGGTCGTCCTGCCGCACAGGCTCTGCATGGTGGTTATCGGGATATACATAAACCCCGGCATGATATTCGACAGCATTCCCTGCAGGCTCGAAAGCCCCGACTCCGCCACGCCGATTATCTCAAATTCGTGATATTTTCCCCCAAGGAACATACTGAGCTTCTTCCCGACAACATTGCTCCTGCCGTAGCTTTCTATCGCGAACTGCTCGTCGATAACGCATACCTTCAGCCGCGCAGTCGCGTCCGAGTTATTCACCAGCCGCCCGTGCTTCGCCTCGAGGGATATCAGCCTGTCCGCCGATTTGTCAACGCCCCAGACGTAGCAGTCCAGCCGCCTTCCTATCATCTTCACTTCCGTCATGCTCGCCATCAGCGGCATTACGTCCGTAACGCCGTCCACCGCGCGCACCTCCGAAACATCGCTGTCGGTAAGCGTTACGGAAACGCTGTTGTCCGCCGCCTGCACCAGCAGGGTATCAACGCCCATTGTGACCAGCGTTTCGCTCACCTGCTGCGTTCCGACCGTTCCCACCGTGGATATCAGCACCACGGAGAACACTCCTACCGCTATCCCCGCCATGGTAAGCAGGGAGCGCGTCCTGCTGCGGAATATATTTACCAGCACCCCTGCGGGGTTTGCAAACGCCATCGCCATATTACTCGTCCTCTATCCTTATATAACTCCGCCCCTCTATCTCTTCCGGGGAGGAGAAAATAACATCCTGCGCCGTTACGCCCTTTATCACTTCTGTGCCGTCAGAAAATTCCGCTCCCGTGAATATGTTCCTGCGGACGGCTTCGCCGTTTTCATAAACATAAACGAACTCCCCCGCTTCGTCCTGCCCTATCGCGGAATACGGCACCACGCATATTTTCCGCGGGTCGGAAAGCTGTATCTCTATATCTGCGCTCAACCCCGACCGCAGCCGCTCGTCCGCGCCGTCCGGGGTGACGATGATATCCACCACAGTTTCCAACACCGCCCCGTTATACTGGTTTCTCGCCGCGGAAGCGATATGGCTCACAGTCCCCGTGAAAACATCATCGGGATACGCCGCGCAGCGAAACAGCACCCGCTGACCCTCCAGCACCCGCGCGATGTCGTTTTCGCTTACCGCCGCATACACCGCCAGCGAATCCGTCCCCGCCACGGTTGCGATGCTGTATCCGCTCTCAACCGCCGCTCCGTCCATCGCCGTCGAAATTACCCTGCCGGAGCAGTCCGCCGTCACCTTTTCGGGGATAAGCGACACCGCCGTCGAAAGATTTGCCGCCGCCACCGCAAGCTGCGAAACCTGCCCCAAGCTCTCGATAAGCGAGGCAGTGCCGTCCCTGTCAACCAGCGCTATGGTATCCCCGACGGAAACGCTGTCACCCTCGGAAACGCAGAATCGCTTTATCACCAGCGGGAGCGCCGAGGTTATGTCCCGCTGTCCGATGTACGTCAGCGAGCCGCTGCCCGACACGCTTTCGTTATAGCTGCGGGTGGAAGCCTTTACAGTCGCCGCGGCGGGCACCGCGCTCTCCACCGCCCCGGGCACCGCCCCCGCCAGCGCCGCCAGCACCGTGCAGACGCTTAGCACCGCAAGTATCTTTTTCATCTGTTTTACCATTCCTTTCGCCGTTTATTTACCTCTATATTGTTGCGAAAAAGCACCCAAATATTCCGAAGATAAACAGGCGCGGCGAAAAAAATCACATCGAAATGACCTCGGACAATATAAGCCCCAGACACCGCAGAAAATCCATTCGTGGTATCTCCTTATCCGCGACTATCTCCGAGCGGAAAACCTCCGCGCCGTCCAGCGTAACGAGATATTCCCCCACAAACTGCCCCTTTTCGACCGGCGCTTCGAGCTGCTCCACGAAAGTATATTCATACTTCACCGAGCCTGCCCTGCCCTTTTTTATAACGCATTCGCTCCTGTCCGCCACAATGGGGACTGCTTCCGTTTCCGTGCCGCGCTTTACCTTTATCGGAGTAAGCTGCGAATAATCTATCTCGGGGGTGAATTTCTCAAACGACCCGAAGCCGTAATCCAGTAGCTTCTCTGCGGAATCGAAGCGCTCGTCGTCGCTCTCGTTTCCAAGCGTGACAGCCACAAGCCGCATATCCCCGCGCTCCGCGCAGACAGTAAGGCAGCAGCCTGCGTTGTCGGTGGTGCCTGTTTTTCCGCCGAGAATGCCGTCGTAATATCTCACAAGCTTGTTTGTGTTGACAAGCTGGGTTTCTCCCCCGCGGAGATAATCCATCCATGTAAGCATCCATCCGCGGAATACCTCATGATTCATCAATTCCGCCGTTGCAGCGGCAATGTCCCTAACCGTCGAATAGTGCCCGTCCTCGTCGAAGCCAACGCAGTTCTTGTAGCGGGTGTTTTTCATGCCAAGTTCCGCGGCGCGCTTGTTCATCTGCTTTACAAACTGCGCTTCGCTGCCCGCGGTATGCTCCGCAAGGGAAACGCAGGCGTCATTTGCCGAGCTGATTATAACCGCTTCGATAAGCTCCGCGGCGGTCATCTCCTCCCCCGCCTCAAGCCATATCACGGAGCCGTCCATGCTTGCGGCGTAGGATGTTGTTTTCACCTTTTCGTCGAGGGAAAGCTCCCCCGCTTCTATCTCCTCCGCCCAGATGAGCAGCGCCATCACCTTAGTTACCGAAGCCATAGGAAGCTTTGTATCGGGGTTTTCGGAATAAAGCACCTGCCCCGTTTCCGCTTCGATAAGTATTTCCGCCTTGGGATGTGCTGTTTCCTGCCCGGTCTGCTCGGCGTATGCCATTCCCGAAGTCATTATCATCAGCGCTGCCGTCGCCGCGCATATAAGCCTTTTCATGCCCGCTCCTTTCCGCCGCCCTGCGGCATTGCACACTCTGTTAAAAATATTATATTTGTCCGACAATATGATTATGAATCGGAAAATATTCAACTTTTCAACGTTGAATGCTTTTTAAAATGAAAAAACCCCCGCCGAAGCGGGAGCCTTTTCGGTAATATAATGGGGGGAAGGAGAAATCAATTATTTCGCAGTTATTGCATACTGCTTGGAGTTTGCGGAATATACCTTCTTGCCGTTGATGATGGTATATGCCTTTACGCTGTATACATACTTCTTGCCTGCAACTGCGGTTTCATCGGTGAAAGATGTGGAATCCTCGGTATCTGCGATGATCTTGCTTGCTGCACTGCTCTTGTAAACCTTTCTGTATACAACATAGCCGTCAGCACCCTCTGCGTCGTCCCACTTGAGGATAATGCCGTTGGTGGTGGACTTTCTGTATGTTATTGTGACCTTTTCGGGGCGCACCGTTACGGTGACCTTCTTGATCTTGGAGGGGTTGGACTTGGATCTTACAGTGATAACTGCACGGCCCGTAGATACGCCTGTTACCTTACCTCCTGCGGTAACTGTAACAACGTCAGTATCGGAGGACTCGTATGTGAGGGTCTTATCGTCGGCGTTGGTGGGATATACCTTTGTCTTGAATGTGAAGCTTGCGCCTACGGTAAGGGTCTTTTTCTTGGAAGGTGTTACGGAGAAGCTTGTTACGGGCGTCGCAACAGTCACCTTGCATACGGCGGTCTTGCCGTTCTGTGTCTTTACGGTGATATCTGCGGTGCCGTTCTTAACGCCCTTTACAAGGCCGTTGGAAGATACGGTAGCCACAGTGGTGTTGGAGCTGCTCCATGTATAGGAAGCCGCCGCGTCGGAGGGTGTTACGGTCGCTGTGAGCTGTACGGTTCCGTTGGGCTTTACTGTTGCGGTGGTCTTGTCAAGTGTAACATTGGTGGGCTGGTTTACTGTGATGATAAGGCCGTCCTTTATAACGGTCGCGGGGGTTGTCTGTGCGCCGCCGCTGCTGTTGCCGACCTGACCGTAGTTATTTATGCCCCAGCAGTACAGTGTGCCGTCGCCGCGGAGGTAGCCGCCGAAACCGCTGCCGATGGACGCGTCTGTTGCGCTCTTGCCGGTATCGGATACGAAGCCGTCGCTGTTTCTTGTTGTGCCGTCGCCGAGCTCGCCGTTAGAGTTGGTGCCGGAAAGGGATATGGTGCCGTCAGAGAAGATCACCGCGCAGGTAACCTTGCCTGCATAGATGGATGTTACCTTCTTTGCAACACACTCGGGAGTCTTTATGCGGCGGGTATCTGTGCCGAGCTGGCAGTTGGAGTTGGAACCGAACGCCCATACTCTGCCCTCCTTATCGAGAACGAGGGAATGATCTTCGTCAGCCGCGATGTCGGTAAAAGTATCCGCCTCGAGAACGGGCTCTTCGTTTCTCCTGGCTGTGCGGTATATTTCAAGCTTGGTAGGAGTTGCAGTCTTGTTGCCAACATCGGAAGCGCCGAGCTGACCGGAGCTGTTGCCGCCCCATACCCATACTATGTTGTCCTTGTCAAGGGCGAGGACATGGTTGTTGCCGACCGCAAGCTTGGTTACGTTTGCGGGAGCGTCGCCGATGATAACGGGCTCGGGGTTCTTGGCGTCGAGGTCAAGAAGTCTGGAGGCGTTGTTTCTGCCCCAGCCGTATACGCTGCCGTCTATAAGCGCCATAACGAAGCCCTCGGAGGGATATATCTCAAATTCCTTTCCGTCGGGGATGAGCCAGTTCTGCTGAGGTGTGGTAACGGTGGCACTCTTTGTCTTCATGCCGAGAAGACCGTCGGTGTTATCGCCGAATACATATACGGAGTTATCCGACGCCAGCGCGAAAGTCATCTTGTTGCCGCACCATACCTTTGTGAATTCAATTCTTGTGTTTACCTTTGTGGGCTTGCTGCGGGAAGTGGTATCGCCCAGTCCGAGCTGACCCCTGTCGTTGCTGCCCCATGTGTAAAGCTTGCCGTCGCTGTCGACCGCAGCCGCATGGTCTGCACCCGCGGAGTAACTTACAACCTTGTTGAGGACCTTAACTGCGGATGTAACTGAGCTGAGATTAGAAGTGAAAAGCTGGCCGTATGCGCCGTCGCCCGCGGAGGAAATGCTGCCGTCGGTCTTTAGCATAAGCGCGTGGAACTCGCCCACTGCATAGGACGCTACATTGTTAGCTACCGAAACGGGAGTGTTTACGTCAATAGTTCTGCCGTTAAGGAGCTGCGCGGAAGAATTCTCGCCCCATGTGTAAAGGGTACCGTTGGTTCCGAGCGCGCCGGAGGAGTTTTCGCCTGCGAAAACCGCCGCTGCATTGGATACCTTTGCGGTCACGAATTTGTTGGAAATGTAGTCGCTGCCGTTTCCGAGCTGGCCGTTGTCGTTAACGCCAGCCGTAAGAACGGTGCCATCCTTCTTAAGGACCACGGAGTGCGCTGTGCCCGCCTCCGCCATGGAAACGCCGTCGTTTATGACCTTAACGGGAGTTGTGCGGCTGTTGTAGTCGCCCTCGCCGAGCTGGCCGCTGCTGTTATCGCCGCAGGCATAAAGTTCCCCGTTCTTTGTAACGAAAAGCGAGAAGCCGTCGCCCGCAGCAATATCGGAAACGTTGTCCATTATCTTTACCGCGTTGTTTGTGGAATAATTCACAGCAAAGCCGAGCTCGCCGTAGTCGTTGCTTCCCCAGCCGTATACGGTGCCGTCGGTGGTGAGCGCGATGGTGTGGGTATCGCCCGCAGCAACCTGCGCAACGTTGTCCATGATCTTTGTGGGCTTTGTTATAACCTCGGACGAGGACGTAGGAGCCACCTGACCGTTGGCGTTATCGCCCCAGCCGTAAAGGGTGCCGTTTGCGTCTATCGCGAAGCTTGAGTCGTCGTTTGCTTCTGCATATACGACGTTGGACATTACCTTAATGCCGTCGGAATCGGATACGCTGCTTACTCCGAGCTGACCAAGGCTGTTGTCGCCCGCCGCCCAGAGAGTTTTATCCTTTTTGATAACAAGGCTGTGGCTGGTGCCGACAGCAATGGTATTAACGCTGCTCGAAACTGTTGCAGCGGAAGCGGCCGTGCCTATCGTGCCGATGGCTGCCGCGCTGATTATCTCCGCCGCGCTGACCGCAACGGAAACTATTCTTTTTACTAGCTTTGTCATGTTATCCTCCCCATTTCAGATAAATTTGCGCCGACTAAATTTCGGTGCCTTCATAATATAAAACAAAACAAAGGGCATAAAAGTTGCATGATTTTATAAATTTTTTTGGAAATTTTATATTTTTATTTTAAGGGGTAATTCTTAACGGCGGGGGGATATATTATTTAAGTTTTTCTTACAAAAAAACCGGGCATTTCTGCTCGGTCAAGATTGTCGTAAACATTTAAAATTTCCGCGTAGCGTATTGGTTTTCGCTTCCTTTTGACACAAAAGGAAGCGGGGGTTGTGGGGTGATCTCCCCATGGGGGAGGTGTCACGAAGTGACAGAGGGGCTGACCGACAGACCAGAGCCCCCGCCACTCGGCGCGATAGCGCCATTTTCGCGTTCAAGGCGCTAAAGGGGGTGTGGGGGGAAAACAAGAGTTTTCCCCCCACAGCTTCTTTAAATTATCTGCCGTTCAGATTTTTCGACAAACAAAACCAACAATTCTCGCTCGGTCGTTTGTGTTATAACCCTCAAAATTCCAGCGCCTCTCCCCCACCGAGGTACATCAGCCTGTCGCCGAGTATCTCGTCCATGGTATCGAAGCCCTTGAAGCCCGTGCAGTGACAGGCGTAGATTCTTTCCGCGCCGCTGTACTTCAGCGCCCGCGCCTGCGCCGCGACGTAATCCGCCGAACAGTTGAGCGTTTTCGGGCTGGTGCCGCTGAAATGAAAACCGCCGATGACCGCCAGCACGGGGATTCCGCTCCAGCGCCTGCCTACGGTTTCCATCATATTCATCACGCCGCAGTGAAAACACCCGCCTACCAGCACAAGACCGTCCGCCTTGCGCTTCTTCGGGAATATCACCGTGAAACTCTCGTCGTTGTACCCGAAAGGCACCGCCTTTTTCCCGTCCATAACAAAGCAGCTTCTGTCGGGGTTGAGATTTTTCTCCTCAAAATCCTCGCAGGATGCAAGGTAAAATCCCTCGCACACCTCCGAAAAGCTGTTGAACAGGATAAGCTCGTCGGCGTATTTCTTGAAAAAAGCCCTGCCCTCGCCCACGGGAGTTTTGAACAGCCCGTTCTTTCGGAAAACCTCCGTCTGCGCCGCCGCCCTGAGATATATCTTCGCGTTGGGATTGAGCCGCATAACGCTGTCTATCCCGCCGATATGCGCTGCATGGTTGTGCGTTATAACCACCGCGTCGACCTCGTCTATCGGCAGCCGCATACGCCGCGCGTTGTCCACCGCTTTTCCGGTAAGACCCGTGTCGATGAGATAGTTTTTCCCGCCGTATTCAACAAAGAGCGACATTCCGTCCTCGTTGAACAGCTTTTCATCCACTGCCGTGTTTTCGATAAGACAAATTATTTTCAACCTTACCGCGCCTCCGTGAAATTTATTTGTCCTCGTCCTGGTGCTTTCTGACGAACTTCTTTATTGCCTCGAAACTCTCCGCGCTTATGCAGTGCTCGATGCGGCAGGCGTCCTCCGCGGCGACCTCTTCGTTGACGCCCATGGAAGTCAGCCAGCTTGTAAACAGCAGATGGCGCTCGTATACCCTCTCAGCTATCCCCCTGCCCTTGTCGGTGAGGGTTATGTAGCCGTTTTTATCCATGTTTATGCAGCCGTCCTCGCGGAGATTTTTCATTGCCACGCTGACGCTGGGCTTGGAGAATTCCATCTCCGTCGCGATGTCAACGGAGCGTACCTCGCCGTTTCTGTTATATAGAATGAGAATGGTTTCGAGATAATTTTCCTTAGATTCAAAGATCCTGTCTTTCATTGCGTTCCGCCGCCTTTCTAAAAACCAAAAGCTATACTATATTATTGTATCATAATTAATCGCATTAGTCAAGGGAAACAAGGTGGTCAGGACCACAATTTATTTTACAAAAAATGCGGGAGCTTTCGCCCCCGCTGTAATATTCGCAATATTATCCGCACACGATGTCGTCCGCGTCCATAGGTGTGTATTTTCCGCGGCTGTTAAGTCCTCTTACAAGGAATTCGTATTCCTTGTCCGGGTCGAGATCGACCGTTATGCGGCAGCGCTGTCTTGTTGCGCCGATGAGTTCCCAGTTGTCCGTGCCCTTTTCGCGCGCCATTACCTTGTATCTTACGGAAGTCGGCACGCTGCTCCATATCAGATAGTAGTTGCCGTCGCCCTTGGGGTTAACGCAGAGAGATAGGGCTTCACTGCGGGGTCGGGGGTTACATATACGATGTCGCTTTTTGTGTACTGCGTCCACTTTCCGTTCGCAAGCTGCGCAAGAACGATTATACCGGTTCTTTCGCCGCCGTTAAGACCCTTTACGGTCATGGATGTTCTGGTGGTGTCAGAGCCGAACTGGCGTATCTTTCCGTTTCCTACGAATGTATATACTCTGTACTTAACGGCGCCGTTTACAGCGCTCCATTTAACTGTTGCGCCGCCTGCCGCAGGCTTTGCAGAAGCATAGGGCTTTTCGTCTTTTCCGGGAGTAACATAAAGAACCTGATAATGATCACCGCGGTTCGAACTATCGACAAACTGTCCGTTGTTATAATCCGCATATACACCGCCATAAACCGTTATCATACACTCATCTTTATTATGTATATCCCTATCTTTGAGCGTGCATTCTCCAAGTGTGGAATCAACACTACCAAAAGCCGTCCGTATATAGCCGTTTTCAAGCATGATGGAAATAAAGGAAGATTTATACTTATATTTACTGTCGCTGATTTTCCACGCCTGATCTTCATAAGTGAACGGCTCACATGTAAGCTTGATATAACCGTCGCCCGCCTGCGCTGTGATTTCAGGAAGTGTAAAATCAATATCATTAGCCCAATTGCTCGATGATGCATCCGCAAACGCCGTAACAGAAGCGCCAAGCCCTGCAATATCCGCCGCGCTTACCGCCGATATGCTCATCACCGCCGCGGCAGCATATGCGAGCACCTTTTTCATACCTTTTTTCATCAATATACCTCCAAAATAATTTTAGCGCAAAACACACCTACATTACCATTATATATATTGTCAAGTGTTTTTACAAAAAATTTTCTCGTGCCGCCATATTTTAAGGTATATCGAAAAAAATCATTCCCCGTCCATGCTGAGTATCCTCGCGATAACGCTTCCCTCATACACGATGGGATATTCCCTCAGCGAAAACAGCAGACCGTCCGCGGGGGCGGTAACCTCCTGCTCCACCGTGCCGCTGATGGGGTCGACTATCTCCCCTATCACCGAGCCCTTGGAAAGCCACATATTATGCTCTGCGTTGGGGATGAATATTCCCCCCGCGCCCGAATGGATGACCCTCACAGAGCCGTCCGTTGATACCATCGGGTGGGAAACATCCTCTTCCTTCCCCGACCATACCCCCAGCTCCGACATGAGCCTGAATATTCCCGAAAGAAGCTGGAAGCAGTATTCCTTTGTTATGCGCTGACCCACGCCCATTTCGATAACCAGCGTCGGCACCCCGGCGCTGTTAAGCGAATCCGCAAGGGAACCCTCGCCGACGGCGTTGCTGTCGTGCACCCACACAAGGTCGGTGTTCAGCATTTTCGCGTAGCGCAGCAGTTTCGAGCTGTTTTCGGGGGTTATCCTGACCTGCGGTATCTCGCGGATGAAAATATTGCTCGCGTGGATATCAATGCAGATGTCCGCGCCGCTTATGTCCTTTATAAGCTTCGCCGCTATGCTCTCCGCGATGGCGCCCGTGTCCGACCCGGGGAATATCCGGTTCATATCCAGACCCGACATCGGCACCGCCCTCGTCACCGACTCCATGCCCAGCGGGTTTATGCAGGGATATACGTCCACCGTGCCGTGCAGGCAGGACATATTCGCCGTTATGCGCTTGACCAGTTCATAGCAGACGTACTGCCCCTCCAGCTCGTCGCCGTGTATTCCCGTTACTACCGCGATGCGCTTTCCATCGCCGCCGCAGAGGTGATTCTTCTTTATCGTCAGTTCCTCGTCTGCAGGCAGCTTTATGGTTACAATGTTCTCAATCATGTTATATACCTCGCAATTTATACAATAAGTATATCATTCCACGGATTTCAGCGACTCGACCATGCTTATTTTCTTCAGCGATTTCGTCATGATAAGGTTGACTATCAGTGAGAAAGCAACGGTGACAAGGAATGCCCACAGGAACGACAGAAAGTGTATATTCCGCCCGAACATTACTTCGTCTATCTCCGCCGTCTGTATGATGAACAGGCAGAGCACCGTTCCGATTCCCAGCCCGACGGCTGCACCCATTACGGATAGTATTATATTCTCCCTGAACACATAGCTGGAAACCTCGCGGTCATAGAAGCCAAGCACTTTCAGCGTTGCTATTTCACGTATACGTTCGGTAATATTTATGTTGGTGAGGTTATAAAGCACCACGAACGCCAGCGCTCCCGCCGAAATGATAAGCACCGCGACAACAAGGTCCATTATCTTTATTGTGTCGCTGAACGTGCTGGATGTGGAGGCGTTCATCATTACTGAAAGCACTGCGTCGTTCTTGAGTATCCGCTCGCTGAACGCGGTCTGCTCGCCGCTGTCCTCGGTTATGCCGTTGTCGAAGTAGATTATGTTGTATTCCGGCGGAACGCCGAAAATCTGCTCGTACTGTTCGGCGGTCATATAAAGATAGTTGCCGACGTAATGCTCGGTAAGACCCGATATCTCAAATGTGCGCTTTTCGCTGTCGTTTATGCGTATCTCGGCGGTTTCGGCCTTTGAAACGCCGAGCAGCCTGCCCAGCTTTTCCGTGGCAATTATTCCGTCGGAGAGGGTAAGCTTATCCCCCGAAACACGCTCGTGCATATCAATAAGCTGCTCAAATATCTCCGCGTCCTCAACGCATGTGACATACGCCTGCACCGTATTCCCATCGGCTGTAAGGGTATACTGCTTTATCAGCGCGCGGGTCATAACGGTGTCGGGATTGTAGTCATAAAAGTCGGAATATATGCCGTCAAGCTCTTCATCGGATATATCGGCGTCATACGCAATATACCCGCTGTATTTATATATAGATTTATACTGTAAGTCTATAATATCGCTGATGGAATCCTTCAGACCGAAGCCTGTAAGCGACAGCGCCGTGCATCCCGCAATACCTATTACGGTCATAAACATCCTGCGCTTGTATCGAAACAGGTTTCTGCCCGACACCTTGCCAAAGAATCCCATGTTATTCCAGATGAAGCCTATCTTCTCGATAAGCACCCGCTTGCCCGCCTTGGGGGCTTTCGGACGCATAAGTCCCGCAGGTGTTTCCGCCAGGACTTTTTTCGCGGTGAACAGCACCGTCAGCGCGATGGCAGCCACCATCGACCCTGCGGATATTATCATGTTCGCAGGATTAAACAGATAGTGTATTTTTGTAATATTATACAGCATGGAATATGCATATATAATTACCGTCGGGAAAATGAGCACTCCGACGAATGCGCCGAGAATGCTTCCCGCAGCGGCGGCGGTGACCGCGTAGGTCATATAATGCCGCATTATGGTGCCGTTGGAATAACCCAGCGCTTTCAGCGTGCCTATCTGCGTGCGCTGCTCCTCGACCATTCTCGACATGGTGGTAAGGCACACCAGCGCCGCCACCAGCAAAAAGAAAACGGGGAATATCGCCGCTATCTTGTTTATTCGCTCGGCGTTGCTTTCGTACTCGGCGTAGCCTGCGTTGTCATCCCGCAGGAACACATACCACTTTGCTTCACCCGCGTCGGATATTTTCTTTCGGGCGTCGGCAAGCTTCTTTTCCGCGTCGGCTATTTCGGTGTTGAATGTTTCAACGCCGTCGCTGTATTCTTTAAGACCGTCGGCGTACTGCTGCTTTGCGTCCTCGAGGTCGGCTGCGCCGTCGTTATACTGCTTTATGCCATCCTCATATTCCGCGCGCTTCTGTGCCAGCTCCGCCGCACCGCTTTCGTACTCGCTCTGCGCTTCTGTAAGCTGCTTCTCGCCGTCGTTATACTGCGAAAGTCCGTCGTTGTATTCCTTCAGACCCTCCTCGTACTGCTGTCTGCCCTTTTCAAACTCGGCGGCGGATTTGTTATATTCCTCAAGCCCCGCATTATACTGCTCAAGCCCGTCGGTTATCTGCTGCTGTGCGGCGGTTATCTGTGCTTCGCCGTCGGATATTGTCTGCTCGTTTGCGGTGATCTCCGCTTCGGCGGCGGTGAGCTGCTGCGCCGTCTGCTCCAGAGTGATCCTTGTCTGCTCCAGCACCGCGGCGGTCTGCGCGAGGACCTGCTTCTGCTGCCGGATTTCCGCGGTATTTCCGTACAGAGCCTCCGCCTGCTCCAGCCTTGCCATGCCCTCGTTATACTGCGCAAGCCCCTCGTCGTACTGCTGCTTTCCCGCATTGTACTGTGCCTGCCCGTCCGAAAGCTGCTGTTTTGCCTGCTCCAGCTGTGCCTTACCCGCCGCAAGCTCCGCCGACTTACTGTCAAGCTCCGCCTGCGCGGCGTCTAACTGTGCCTTGCTGTCGTCAAGCTGCTTTTTTGCTTCATCAAGCTGCTTCTGTCCGTCGTCTATCTGCTGTTTTGAATCTGCGAGAGTCTGTGCGGCTTCGTCCAGCCTGGTTTTGTTTTCGTTCAATTCCGCCCAGCCGTCGTCAAGCTGCTGCTTTGCTTCGGCAAGCTGATTTTCCGCGTCCGCAAGCTGCACGGCACCGTCGTCTAACTCCGCCTTGGCGTCCGCAAGTTCCTTTTCTCCGTCGGATATCTGCTGTGCGGCGTCATCAAGTTCTGCTTTTGCGTCGTCAAGTTCTTTCTGACCGTCCGTCTTTGCCTGCGCAAGTTCTTCCTCGCCGTCGGATATTTCCCGCTCGGCGTCGCCGACAACTTCGTCGTAGCGTATCACGGAGCGCTCTTTTCCGAGTTCCTCAAGCTTGTCTCTTATTTTATCGCGGAGTTCCTTGTATTCGTCGGAATAGCTTTGTTTTTTTGTCAGTTCATCCGAGGTTATATATATCTCCGTGTATACATCCTGTGTAAAATTACTTTCAGTAACATACATAAATGCGTCAATAACGCCGTCGCCGACGGTGGTGCTTCCGCGCTGGGTTATGGAAACGAACATAGGTGTGTTGTAAAATCCGACAACTTTATACTCCGAGTTATTTAACGGAAAATCTTCCGCTTCGGTTAAATCCGCCATAGTGACGGTATCACCTATCTCTATGCCCTTTTTCAGCCGATTGTAATTTACAATGCACTCGTTATCCGCCTCGGGATATCTTCCCTCCACAATGTCGACGATGTTGACCTGATCGTTGTTCCACGAATACACGCGGGTGAGGTACTCCTTTTCGCCGTTGCGCAGGGCAAGATCGGTATACTTGGATGTATACACCCCCGAAACGCCCTCCACCTGCGAAATAGCCTCGGCGTCACCGTCGGTAAGTCCGAACGTGGAAAGCACCCGGAGGTCGAACAACCTGTGGCTGTCGTAATAATCATCGGCGGAAACCTGCATCATTTCGTTCGTTGCGCGGACGCCGCTGAAAAATCCCACGCCGATGGCGCAGATGGTGAAGATGGAAAGGAACCTGTTTTTCGTTCGGGATATCTCTCTGAAAATATTTTTGTTTACAGCCTTCATTTCCCCTCCGTCACCACTCTATCTCTTCCACTGGGGTGGGGTTTTCGTTCATGGAAATGCTGCTGACCTTGCTGTTTTTTATGCGTATGACCCTGTCTGCCATAGGGCATATCGCGGAATTATGCGTGACCAGGATCACCGTCATTCCTTCGCGGCGGCAGGTGTCCTGCAAAAGCTTCAGTATCATCTTGCCGGTGTTGTAGTCCAGCGCGCCCGTTGGCTCGTCGCAGAGGAGCAGCTTTGGCTTCTTGCTGAGCGCCCTTGCGATGGCGACGCGCTGCTGCTCTCCGCCGGAAAGCTGCGCAGGGAAATTTCCCATGCGCTCGCCTAAACCCACCTTTTCGAGTATCTCCGCGGCGGGGATATAATCGCTGGTGGTCTGTGCGGCAAGCTCTACATTTTCCTTTGCGGTAAGGTTAGGCAGAAGGTTATAGAACTGAAAAATAAACCCGATCTCGAACCTGCGGTACTGCGTAAGCTGCTTTCGGTTATATCCGTCGATACGCTTTCCGTCAACGCTGATAACTCCATCGTCGCAGTTGTCCATGCCGCCGAGCATATTCAGCACGGTGGTTTTTCCAGAGCCGCTTGGTCCGACGATGATAACAAACTCGCCTTTTTCTATATCAAAGGTCATTCCGTCCGCGGCGTTTATCGTCACCTCACCCATGTGATAGCGCTTATATACGTTGTCAAGAGATACAAAAGCCATACTTTCTCCTATTCTGTCGCCGTGCAACTATTTAAAACAAGGGCAGGACAAGCCTGTCGAAAATGCACCTTTTCCGGCACACTTCCGATAGATATCATCCCGCCCTTTTTTATTTATAATTAACCGCCAATCTTGCTCTTGCCGCCCATGTAGGGTCTGAGTACCTCGGGAATATTAACTGTTCCGTCGGCGTTCAGATTGTTCTCAAGGAATGCGATAAGCATTCTGGGGGGAGCGACAACCGTGTTGTTCAGTGTGTGTGCGAAATACTTCTTGCCGTCCTTGCCGTTTATGCGGATCTTAAGGCGGCGAGCCTGTGCATCGCCGAGGTTGGAGCAGCTGCCTACCTCGAAATACTTCTTCTGGCGCGGCGACCAGGCCTCAACATCGTAGCTCTTTACCTTCAGGTCTGCAAGGTCGCCCGAGCAGCACTCGATGGTTCTTACAGGAATATCCATGCTTCTGAACAGGTCTACAGTGTTCTGCCACAGCTTGTCGAACCACATTGCGGATTCCTCGGGCTTGCAGACAACGATCATTTCCTGCTTCTCAAACTGGTGAATTCTGTAAACGCCGCGTTCCTCGATACCATGCGCGCCCTTTTCCTTACGGAAGCAGGGGGAGTAGCTGGTGAGGGTTCTCGGCAGTGTTTCCTCGTCGAGGATTGTGTCGATGAACTTACCTATCATGGAGTGCTCGGAAGTGCCGATAAGATACAGATCCTCGCCCTCGATCTTATACATCATCGCATCCATCTCCGCGAAGCTCATAACGCCTGTTACAACGTTGCTTCTTATCATGAACGGGGGAATGCAGTAGGTGAAGCCGCGGTCTATCATGAAATCTCTTGCATATGCAAGCACTGCGGAGTGCAGTCTTGCGATATCGCCCATGAGGTAATAGAAGCCGTTGCCGGCTACCTTTCTTGCGCTGTCGAGGTCGATACCGTTAAGGCGCTCCATTATCTCGCTGTGATAGGGCACCTCGAAATCGGGAACAACAGGCTCGCCGTATCTCTTAATTTCAACGTTCTCGCTGTCGTCCTTGCCGATGGGCACGGAGGGGTCGATGATGTTCGGAATTGTCATCATTATCTTGGTAATTCTCTCGGAGAGCTCTGCTTCTTTCTTCTCAAGTTCGGTCTGCTCTTCGGTGAACGCCTTTACCTGTGCCTTTGCCTTTTCAGCTTCTTCCTTCATGCCCTTCGCCATGTAGCCGCCTATCTCCTTGGAGATACGGTTTCTGTCGGCGCGGAGAGTTTCTGCGCGCTGGATAGTCTTTCTGTACTCTGCGTCGGCAGCTATAACCTCGTCAACAAGCGGAAGCTTGCTGTCCTGGAACTTCTTCTTGATGTTTTCCTTTACTGCGTCGGGGTTTTCTCTTAAAAATTTAATGTCTATCATTTTGATACCTTCCTGTATTTCACGGATGAACCGCGTTTATTCCGTCATGAAATGCCTGAGTATTCCCTCAAGCTGTTCCTTGTCGCTGAAATTTATCTGAAGGACGTTGCCTTTCTTGCCCTCAGATATTCTCACCTTTGTGCCCAGCGACTCCGCAAGGCTTATCTCCACCTCGGTGTAATAATTCAGCCGAGGCTTAATCTCCTTGTTGTTTTCCTGCTCCTCGATACGCTTTGCCTCGCGCTTCGCGATGTTTTCCACTGCGCGGACGGATAATTCTCCCTCCGCCGCCTTGTATGCAAGCTCGGTCATGAGAGCGGGGTCCTTTATCTGCTTGAGTGCCTTGCAGTGACCCGCAGAAAGCTTACCCTGCTGCAAAAGCTCCTTAACGCCGTTCGGAAGCGACAGCAGTCCCATGCTGTTTGCAATGGACGAGCGCGCCTTTCCCAGCGACTGTGCAAGCTTTTCCTGCGTCATGTTGTACTTTTCGATAAGTTCCTTGTAACCGAGGGCTTCTTCAATGGGGTTCAGATTTTCGCGCTGAAGATTTTCGATAAGCGCGAACTGCATTGCCTGTTCCTCGGAAATATCGTCCCGCACGACAACGGGCACTTCCGAAAGCCCCGCTATCTTCGCTGCGCGCCATCTTCTCTCGCCGGCAATTATCTGATAATTCCCGCCGGGCAGTGAACGCACGATTATCGGCTGTAAAATTCCGTGCTCTCTTATTGAAAGCGCGAGCTGCTCCATTGCTTCCTTGTCGAAACTTTTACGGGGCTGCTCCTTGTTCGGCTCAATGTCGCTTATGCGGATGGTGCTGAGATTTTCGGTGCTTTCGACGTCGTTATCGAAGAACAGATCATCAAATTTGCTTTCAGTCTTTTTCGCCATTCTTCTTCTCCATTTCGCGGCATCTGTCCAGTATCTCCTTAGAAAGGCGCTTGTACGCGTCCGCTCCCTTGGAGGATTTGTCGTAATAAAGTATAGGCTCGCCGTGGCTCTGCGCCTCGGAAATTCTCACGTTGCGCGGTATTTCAGTCTTGAACAGCGATTTGCTGTCAAAACTGCGCTTTATCTCTCGCATTATCTCGTTGCTCGAAAGCAGGCGCTTATCCAGCATGGTGAACACTATACCCATGATATTCAGGTCGGGATTTGCCTTTTTCTTGACCTTCTTTATCGTCAGCATAAGCTGCGCCAGTCCCTCCAGCGCGAAATGCTCGCACACCATCGGAACTATAATAGTATCGCACGCTATCATTGCGTTCATCGCAAGTATTCCCAGCGACGGCAGGCTGTCTATGATGATGATGTCATAATCATCCTTTATCTGCAAAACCGCCTTTCTGAGCTGGAAAGACTTTTTATCGTAGCTTGCGAGAGCCTGTTCTGCCTCGCAGAGCTGGCTTGTTGCAGGCATGATAGAAACATTTTTATATCTTGTTTCTATGATTGCCTCCTGCGGGCGGCGTTCTCCAAGGATAACGTCGTATGTAGTTATGTCGAGCGTTTTCTTTTTAATTCCGAAGCCCGTTGTGGCATTGCCCTGTGGGTCAAAATCAATCAGAAGGACCTTTTTGCCAAGCTGACCAAGCCCCGCGGCGATATTTACCGAAGTTGTCGTCTTACCGACGCCACCTTTCTGGTTAACTACGCCGATAACTATGCCCATTCTTTCTCCCCCTTTTTCCATTTATACTTCTATTATATCACACCGTATAATAAAAATAAAGCCCTTTTTGCTATTTTTCGCTGTATTTTTAAAAATAAATGTTCCACATGGAACAATTCTGTCGAAAAATGTTCCATGTGGAACAATACGCTCCGCATTTCAGATGTTTATTGGGAATTTTATGACGTATTCATAGAAGCATTCGCTCTTCACCGCCGAGGTTTCACAGGGGATGTTATTCTCTTTCATGCGCTTTATAAGCGAATTTATGGAGTTCATGTACAGCCGCGGCGGGGCTTTGAAGAAATTTTTGTTGTGCTTGACCGGCTGTTTTGTTTCAGTATTTTTTGAGGACAGCACCTCGTTTACAATTTGCTCGGTCTGCTCGAGATTGAGCCTTCTCGAAACAACTTTTTCGATGACTCCACGTCTTTTTTCGGGGTCATCAATACGGATAACCGCCCGCGCCTGCCTTTCGGAAAGATTTGCACCTATCAGAAGCCTGCGTTCAGAATCAGTGAAGCGCAACAGACGAAGCTTGTTTGCCACGGTGGACTGAGCCTTTCCAAGCTTTATAGCCGCATTCTCCTGCGTCAGCCCGTAAACTGAGATAAGTTTCTCGATTGCAAGCGCTTCCTCAAAATAACTCAGGTCCTTGCGCTGAATGTTCTCGATAAGCGCAAGAACGGCGGATTTTTCGTCGTCCACCGACATGACAATGCAAGGCACCTGTGTCATTCCTATTGATTTTGCCGCGCGGGTGCGGCGCTCCCCACTGATTATTTCGTACAGCGCACCGTTCCTTCTGACGCAAATCGGCTGAATAATGCCGTTCTCGCGGATGCTTTCCGCAAGGGACTTTATCGCCGCGTCATTGAAATCTGTCCTCGGCTGAGATTTATTCGGAACTATCAGGCTGACGTCAATCATCGTGATTTTCTGTGATTCCTTGTCCTTTGTTTTGAAAAATCCGTTCATATTATGTCCTTTCTCTGGTATGTGTCCTTGTCTTTAAGTTGATTATACCATCACCAGGAAATAATATCCACAAGTTTATATCGCATTTTCCGACAAAAAAACAGAAGAAACAAGAAAAAAAGCCGCATCAAAGCGGCTTTTTTGTGATATTCGCGAAGCTTCTCGGATATTTTGTCGGTGTATCGGAAATTTTTCTTATAATAACAAGCCTGCGGTCGTCGCCGTTGGGAAGCTTGTAATCAGTCACTTTCTCAATTTTTCCTCCAAGAACATTCACAGCCTTTTCAGCCGTGGAAATATCCTCGTTTACAGACTTCAGCGCAGCGAAAACGCCGTTTTTCTTTACAAAAGGAATGCAGAATTCCGACAGAACGGGCATTGCAGCGACGGCACGTGCGGTGGCAATATCAAACTCGCCGCGGCGCTTTCTGCCGAGTTCCTCGCTGCGGGCGTGGATGATCTCCGCATTTACACCAATTTTCTTGCAGGCAAGTTCAAGATACAAGCATCTTTTCTGCAGACTGTCGCAGAGCGTACCTTTTAAATCGGGTCTGTATATCAGCAGCGGAAGCGACGGAAACCCCGCACCTGTTCCCACGTCGATAAACGACGCGCCCTGTGGCACATCAAACATCGTAAACGGAAGAACACTGTCGATGAAATGCTTCATCACGACCTCTTCAAACTCGGTTATCGAGGTCAGATTGACGTTTTTGTTGTATTCAACCATGAAATCGCACAGGATGGAGTACTGCTCCGCCTGTTTTTCGGTTATTTCAAGCCCCGCATTCTTGAATTCAGAGATGATATACTCAATTTTCTCCACTGTTCTCCCCCTTTCCCGCGAGCCATATCAGCAGCACGGAAACATCCGCGGGATTAACTCCCGAAATGCGGCCCGCCTGACCAACATTAAGCGGTTTATGCTTGTTCAGCTTCTCCTGTGCTTCAAGTCTAAGCCCTTTTATCGTCTTATAATCGACATCCTGCGGAAGTTTTTTCTCCTCAAGGCGGCGCATTTTTTCAATCTGCTCCTGTTGAATTTTGATGTATCCCGAATACTTCATCTCAATTTCAAGCTTATTTACGAGGGAATATTTCAGCTTTGGTCTTTCAGGGTCGAATTTCTCAAAATCGGAGTAGGAAAGCTGTGGTCGTTTCAGAAGCTCATACAGCTTAATTCCAGCCGTAATTGGCGTTGTGCCCTTTTCCGCGAGCATTTTGTTGACTTCCTCAGTGGGATGAATTGTAACACTCTTTATACGCTCGATTTCCTGTGAAATAAGCCCGCATTCCTGCTCAAATTTTGCAAATCTCTCGTCCGAAACCAGACCGACCTTATGACCAACGGGAAGAAGCCTGTCCGCGGCGTTGTCCTGCCGCAGAATAAGGCGGTATTCGCTTCGTGAGGTCATCATTCTGTATGGCTCGGAACAGCCCTTTGTAACGAGATCGTCGATAAGCGTTCCGATGTAGCTTCCCGCGCGGTCGAGTATCATCGGCTCGCGGCCGAGAATCTTAAGCGCGGCATTAATTCCCGCAACAATACCCTGCGCTGCTGCTTCCTCGTATCCGCTGGTGCAGTTGAACTGACCGGCACCATACAGCCCGCTTACCTTCTTAAATTCCAGTGTAGGATATAACTCCAGCGGGTCGCAGCAGTCATATTCTATAGCATAGGCGGGGCGCATTATCTCAACGTTTTCAAGCCCCTTTATTGTCCGCAGAAATTTAATCTGCACATCCTCCGGCAGGCTTGAGGACATTCCCTGCAAATAGTACTCGTCCGTGTCCAGTCCCATCGGCTCAACGAAAAGCTGATGGCGCTCCTTGTCCTTAAATCTGACTATCTTGTCCTCAATACTCGGGCAGTAGCGCGGGCCTATGCCCTCAATTCTCCCTGAATACAGCGGAGAACGGTGCAGATTATCCAGAATGACCTTATGCGTTTCCGCATTCGTGTATGTAACGTAGCAGTCCGCCTTGTTCTGCATAACTCTCTCGTTATCAAAGGAAAACGGCATTATCTGCTCGTCCCCGGACTGTTTTTCCATAACGGAAAAATCAATGGATCGCCTGTGCACGCGGGCGGGTGTGCCTGTTTTGAATCTTCTCATGGAAAGTCCAAGGTTTTTAAGGCATTCCGTCAGCGCCGTGGATGGAAGAACGTTGTCAGGACCGCTGGTGTAGCTGAGTTCACCGATGTGGATTTTTCCGTTCAGATAAGTTCCGGTAGTGATTATCGCGGCTTTTACGGGATACACTGCCCCCAGTTTAGTCCCTACAGAAACGATTTTCCCGTTCTCAACGCCGACTTCCGTCACCTCTGCCTGTTTTATAAACAGGTTCGGGGTATTTTCAAGCGTCTGCTTCATGTATGTATGATATTTCACGCGGTCGCTCTGCACGCGCAGACTGTGCACCGCAGGACCTTTTCCTCTGTTAAGTATCCTCGACTGAATGAATGTCGCGTCTGCCGCCTTGCCCATCTCTCCGCCCAGCGAATCAATTTCGCAGACGATCTGCCCCTTTGCAGAGCCACCTATGCAGGGGTTGCAGGGCATATTTGCAATGCAGTCCAGCGAGAGCGTGAAAATTGCGGTTTTCAGCCCAAGCCGAGCCGCCGCCAGCGCTGCTTCGCAGCCCGCGTGCCCCGCGCCGATGACCGCAACATCATATTCTTCAAGCGTATAGCTCATAGAATTTCTATCCTTTCGACATAATGTTCCACGTGGAACGTGATAAAAATTTGCCCGAACCGAAGATGTTCGGGCAAATCATGAATTTAACTGTTAATTATCCTCGCCATCGGGGTTTTCTGCCTCGTCCGCGGGGTCGTCGGCCGGAGCCTCGTCGGGCTCAACAGCTTCATTTGCCTCCTCGGCAAGGGAAGCCTGAATTTCCTCCTCGGAAGCCTTGTCGACCTCGGCGGTTTCCTCATCGTCGTCATGCGCGGTTCTTGTGAAGGAAGCAACTCTGTCCTCCGTTCCGAGCTTCATAACTCTAACGCCGGAAGCAGGTCTGCCCATAACGCGCAGGTCGTTCGCACGAATTCTGATAACAACGCCGTCCGCGCTGATAAGGATAACATCATCATCGGGGCCGAGGGTCCTTATGCCGCAGACATAGCCCTTTTCCTCGCTGACGGGGTAGTTTTTAAGACCGTATCCGCCGCGGTTCTGAAGTCTGTAGCTGCTTACCGCCGCACGTCTGCCCATGCCCTTATCCGTAACGGTGAGGACAGTAGCGTTCTCGTCAAATACCTTGGTTGCGCCGACAATGTAGTCGCCGTCGCGGAACTTGATGGACTTTACGCCGCGTGCTGTTCTGCCGAGGATTCTTACAAGCTTCTCGTCAAAGCGTATTGCCATGCCGTTTCTCGTTGCGATAAGAATGGTGCAGTCGCCCTCTGTAAGGAATGCAGAAGCAATCTCGTCGCCCTCGTTGAGCGATACCGCGCGCAGACCCATCTTGCGGACATTCTTGTATTCAGAGAGCCTTGTGCGCTTTATCATGCCGTTCTTTGTGATGCAGATAAAGTATTTGTTCTCTGCGAAGTCCTTGGTGGTCATCATAGCCGCGACCTTTTCGCCCTCGGAAAGCTGCAGCAGGTTTACAATGTTCATTCCGCGGGACTGTCTGCTTCCCTCGGGGATTTCGTAGCACTTCATACGGAACATATTGCCCTTGTTGGTGATGTAGAGAATATTTTCGTGCGAGGACGCGATGAACATATTCTCAACGAAATCCTCCTCGCGCTGCTTCATGCCGCTTACGCCCCTGCCGCCGCGCTTCTGGATATTGTATACCTCCGCGGGCTGACGCTTTACGTAGCCGAGGTTTGTGTAGGTAACAACGCAGTCCTCCTCGGGGATAAGATCCTCGATGTCAACCTCGCCGCTGACGGGTTCGATAGCTGTTCTGCGCTCGTCGCCGTATTTCTTCTTCATCACCGCAAGCTCGTCGCCTATAACCCTGAGAAGCTTGTTGTTGTCCGCAAGGAGTTCAATCATTTCCTTGATCAGTGCGCGCTTTTCTGTAAGCTCGTCCTCTACCTTGCTCTTCTCCATGCCTGTGAGAGTGCCTAAACGCATCTGCACGATGGCGTCAGCCTGCGCCTCGGAGAGGGAATAAGTATGCTCCTCAAAGAAGCCCGTCTGCGAAACATCGATATTCTTGAAGCGCTCGATAAGGCGCTCCTTGCCCTCGGGAATGCTCTTGCTGCTTCTGAGTATCGCGATGACTTCATCAATGAAGTCAATTGCAAGCAGGAAGCCCTCGAGGATATGCGCGCGCTCCTGTGCCTTTTCGAGGTCGTATTTTGTGCGCCTTGTAACAACGTCGACCTGATGATCAAGGTACAGCTCCAGCATATTCTTGAGCGTCAGCACCTTGGGTTCGCCGTTTACAAGCGCCAGCATGATAACGCCAACGGTGTCCTGAAGCTGGGTGTAGCTGTACAGCTTGTTCAGAACGACATTCGCATTTGCGTCGCGCTTTAGCTCGATAACTATTCTCATGCCATTTCGGTCGGACTCATCGCGCACTACAGAGATACCCTCGATACGCTTGTCGCGCACAAGGTCTCCTATGCTTGCAAGCAGACGCGCCTTGTTGACCATGTACGGAATTTCATCAACAATAATTCTCGTATGAGAATTTTCTTCAACAATATTTGCTCTGCCGCGGAGGATTATCTTGCCCCTGCCGGTGTAATAAGCGGAGCGTATGCCGCTGAAGCCCATGATAATGCCGCCAGTCGGAAAATCAGGACCCTTTATGCATGTCATAAGTTCCTCGATGGAAACATCGCGGTTATCTATCATCATCAGCAGCGCGTCAATAACCTCGTTAAGGTTATGCGGCGGGATATTCGTTGCCATGCCGACGGCGATACCGTTGCTTCCGTTTACAAGCAGATTAGGAAATCTTGAGGGAAGAACGACAGGCTCCTGCAGTTTATCATCGTAGTTGGTCGTGAAATCAACAACTTTCTTGCCGATGTCCGCAGTCATTTCGTTGGACATCTTTGCGAGCCTTGCCTCGGTGTAACGGTAAGCGGCAGGCGGGTCGCCGTCGACGGAGCCGAAGTTTCCGTGACCGTCGATAAGCGGGTATCTCATTGAAAAATCCTGCGCCAGTCTTACCAGCGCGTCATAAACGGAGGCGTCGCCGTGGGGGTGGTATTTACCGAGAACCTCGCCGACGGTGTACGCGCACTTTCTGAAAGGCTTGTCCGCGGTGTTCCCCGCCTCATTCATGGTATAAATGATACGTCTGTGTACGGGTTTAAGTCCGTCGCGCACATCCGGAAGCGCACGCGATGTGATTACCGCCATCGAATATTCGATGAAGGAAATCTTCATCGTTTCTTCGAGGTCTATGTTATGCAGCTTTTCATTGCTGAAATCTATATCCATTTTTCCTCCAAACTACTTTCGTCAGTTGCTTTCAAGCTTTTCCGTAAGGAAATCGCGTGTTTTCTCTTCCTGCTCCGACGTCAGGCACCTTTTCGGAAAGCAGTATATCTGCCGCCTGTTGAACACCAGCAGCAGCGATTCGTCGTTTTCTGTAAAGTTAAGAAGATCTTCATCAAACCTGAAAACGCTTTTCAGCGGCGAGATTATCTCCTCGTCGGCGTTTTCGTCTATTTTGAGATTTACTTCGTTTGTTTTCGGCTTGATTATCGTTTCAAGTTCTATCCTGTCGGGATATATCGTCGCGGTGTATTCCTCGGGGTTCATATCCTTCAGCGCCTCGAGAGTCTTTTTCCTTGCACGCTTCTTATCTGTTATGCTGTATGCAAAGCCAAATCCGCAGAAAAGCAGTGCCGCATATGCGAAAACAGACGTTGGGTTCAGTATTATTGCCGCCACCACCGCGCAGGTCAGCAGACCATAGGCTATTATCGAAACAAGTCCGCGCTTCGACGCATACTGCGTCTGAAAGGTTTTCATCGCGCCGTCTATCTCGTCCAGCGAGTTATCATAACTAAAGGATACCACAGGCTCTGCGGGGGTGTTTTTCTGTCCGCCCTCGAGCTCGTCAAGATCGGGTAAAAGACCGTTAGAAATAATGATCACACCTTTCCTTATCAGATATCAAGGTTAACGGCGAGCTTCGCGTTGGTTTCGATAAACTCGCGGCGGGGTTCAACCTTGTCGCCCATTAGTATCGTCATTATCTCGTCTGCCTTTGCAGCGTCTTCAACGGAAACGCGCAGCATGGTGCGTGTTTCCGGGTTCATCGTAGTTTCCCAGAGCTGCTCGGGGTCCATCTCACCAAGACCTTTGTAGCGCTGCACGTCGGTCTTGCCGCCGTCTGCACCGAGCTCCGCGATGAACTGGTCGCGCTCCTCGTCGGAAAACGCGTATCTTACCTGCTTTCCGCGGGAAACCTTGAAAAGCGGCGGCTGTGCGATATAAACATGGCCCTCTTCAAGCAGCGGACGCATAAAGCGGAAGAAGAACGTAAGCATGAGCGTTCTGATGTGCATACCGTCGACATCGGCATCCGCCATGATAACAACTCTGCCGTAGCGCAGCTTGTTTATATCAAAGTCCTCTGCAATGCCCGTGCCGAGCGCCTTTACGACGGGCGAAAGCTTATCGTTGTTGTATACCTTGTCCGCGCGCGCCTTTTCAACGTTGAGCATCTTGCCCCACAGTGCAAGGATAGCCTGAAAACGTCTGTCGCGGCCACTCTTTGCCGAGCCGCCCGCAGAATCTCCCTCGACGATATATATTTCCGTCTTGGCGGGGTCGCTCTCCGAGCAGTCCGCAAGCTTTCCGGGCAGGCCGTTGCTGTCCATGATGGACTTGCGCTTTGCTTCCATTGCTTTCTTTGCGGCGTCGCGGGCAGCCTGCGAGTTCATCGCCTTGTTCATGATTATCTGAGCGGTTTCGGGGTGCTCCTCAAAATAATATGTGAGCTGCTCAACGGCGATCTTATATACAACGGGCTGAACCTCGGGGTTTCCGAGCTTGCCCTTTGTCTGTCCCTCAAATTCGCACTCGGGAAGCTTTACGGAGATTATCGCATTGATAGCCTCGCGGATAGCTTCGGGGCTGAAGCCTGTGAACGGTTTCTCCTCCTCGCCCTTCTTGGCGGACTTTTTCTTGACCTTATTCTTTTCGTTCGCTTCCTTGTAAGCCTTGGCGTAGTCGTTTATGACCTTGCTGAGAGCTTTCTTGAAGCCCAGTTCGTGCATACCGCCCTCGCCGGTGTGGATATTGTTCGCAAAGGAACGGAATATCTCGCTGTTGAAGTCGGTGGTGTACTGGAACGCTATCTCAACGTTGATATTGTTCATCGTGCCGCTGAGATAGATTATATCGGGGTGGAGGACTTCCGCGCCGCGCTTTTTGTTGAGCCACTCGATATAGCTGCAAATTCCGCCCTCGTACTGCATTACCTCGTTCACGGGATTTTCCGCGTCGCGCAGGTCGTGCAGGGATATTTTAAGTCCCGCGTTGAGGAAAGCCTGCTCGCGGAGTCTTTCCTGAAGTATATCGTAGCTGAATACAGTGGTGTGGAATATCTCGCCGTCGGGCTTGAAAGTAACGGTGGTACCCGTATGGTCGGTATCGCCGATGACCTTGATGGGTTCCTTGTATTCGCCGCGGTCGAAATGCTGGAAGTGGATATGCTTTCCGTCGTGTATCTCCACCTCGAGCCATTCGGACAGGGCGTTTACAACAGAAGCGCCGACGCCGTGCAGACCGCCGGAAACCTTGTATCCGCCGCCGCCGAACTTACCGCCGGCATGAAGCACGGTGAAAACCAGCGTAGCAGCAGATATTCCCTCGGAATGATTTATAGCGGTAGGTACGCCACGACCGTTGTCTATAACGCGGATAACATCGCCGGGCAGTATGGATACATCAATCTCCGTGCAGTAGCCCGCCAGTGCCTCGTCTATCGCGTTATCGACTATTTCATAAACAAGGTGATGCAAACCGCCCTCGCCGGTGGAGCCGATATACATTCCGGGGCGTTTTCTTACAGGGTCAAGACCCTTCAGCACCTGTATGTCGTCGGCGCCGTAGTTCGCATCTAATGCCTTTTCATTTTCAGCCATAGTAACCTCCGTTGAGTTAAATCAAAGACAATTTTCAAATTGACAATATATTATATATAGTATAC
>CAKSPC010000033.1 GCA_934481445.1 uncultured Oscillospiraceae bacterium | reverse complement strand
CCTCCTCCACCAACGGTGCTCCACTCGCAGAAGTGCGACAACATTTTTTATAAAAAGTTTGAACCAACAACGCGGAGCGTATTAATTATATCCCCAGCGGTGAGCGTAAACAAATTTGCAATTAAAAAGCACCCTAGCGGGGCTGCCGCCCCCCTCACTGACGTTCGGGGGAACGTCATCCCCGCGCGCCTTGACGGCGCAACGTCATTCCCCATGCCCCTTGGAGCGACGTCATCGCCCATCCTCGCCGATGGCTCGGATGGATCGCTGCCGCCGCGGCGCCTTAACGGCGCCTATGCTAGGCGGCGCAAAATATCACTTTGCAATCAAAAACAGAAAGGCAGGTGCCCTATGGATAACTTCGTTCACCTGAACGTACACACTGAATACAGCCTGCTGGAGGGCGCCTGCCGCCTGCCCGCCCTCGCGGAAGCGGCGCATTCCCTCGGCCAGCCTGCCGCTGCCATCACGGACAGCGGCGTGCTCTACGGCGCCGTGAATTTCTATGAGGAATGCCGAAAGCGCGGCGTTAAGCCGATAATTGGCTGCGAGGTCTACGTCGCCGAGGGCAGCAGGCTCGACCGCCGCCGCGGCGAATCCCCCTCCCGCCTGACCCTGCTGTGCATGGACAGCGACGGTTACAAAAACCTCTGCCGCCTTATCACAGACGCGTCCGTGACAGGCTTCAACGACGTCCCCCGCTGCGACGAGGAAACCCTCCGCCGTTACAGCGGCGGCCTTATCGCGCTTTCGGGCTTCCCCGACGGCGAAATCGCCCGCCTGCTCTCCCGAAGGGAAACTGAAGCCGCAGCGCGTGCCGCCGGGAAATTCTCGCGGATCTTCCCCGACAGATTTTACATTGAAATTCAAAACCACGGCACCGATACCGAGCAGGTCCTCTGCGCCCGTGCCCGTGCTCTCGCGCTTGAAACGGGGCTGCCGCTCTGCCCTACAAACGATGTGCATTACATTGCCCGCGCCGACAGCCGTACCCAGCGCGTGCTGTCCTGCATAGGGAAAAATAAGCTTCTTTCCGACCACGACCCCTCCGCCCTGCCCACCGAGGAATACTATTTCAAATCCCGTGAGGAAATGCGCCGTTACTTCTCCGACGCCGAGCTTGACAACACCCTCGCCATCGCAGAGCGCTGCAATGTTGAGTTTGAATTCGGCGTGACCAGGCTGCCGCTGTTCACCGCCGAAGGCGTTTCGGATAACGCCGCATACTTCCGCAGGCTTTGCCGAAAGGGCGCGGAAAAGCGCTATGGCAGCGTCGGCGATGAGATAAATTCGCGGCTGTCGTATGAGCTGGATATCATTGAAAAAATGGGCTTCGTGGATTACTTTCTTATCGTGTGGGATTTCATACGATTTGCCCGCTCGCAGGATATCCCCGTCGGCCCCGGTCGCGGAAGCGGCGCGGGAAGCCTGTGCGCCTACTGCATGGGTATCACCGACATCGACCCGCTGCGCTTCAACCTGCTGTTTGAGCGTTTTCTCAACCCCGAGCGCGTTTCCATGCCCGATTTTGATATTGATTTCTGCAACGAGCGCCGTCAGGAGGTAATTGAATACGTCCGCAGGAAATACGGAGCCGACCACGTTGCGCAGATAGTCGCATTTGATACTCTGAAAGCCCGCGCCGCCCTCCGCGACGCCGCCCGCGTCATGGGCGTGTCATACAACACCGCGGACGCTGCGCTGCGCTCCCTGCGCGGCTTCGACCCGTCCCTCGCGAAGGAAGCCGCCGAGGGCGAGCTTGCAAAGCTCTGCCAAAGCGACCCCGAGGTGCGCTCCCTTGTTGAAACCGCCTGCGCCATCGAGGGTATGCCCCGCCACACCACCATCCACGCCGCGGGAATAGTCATCACCCGCGAGCCCGTCACGGAATACGTCCCGCTGAAGCAGGACGACGGCGAGGTAGTTACGCAGTACACCATGGGAATACTTGAGCGCCTTGGGCTGCTGAAGATGGATTTTCTCGGGCTGCGCAATCTCACGCTTATAAAAAAGACCTGCGACCTCATCCGCTCCGGGCACCCCGATTTCGACCCGAAGTCCCTCGACACCCCCGACAGGGCGGTTTTCGATATGCTCGGAAACGGCGGCACCTGCGGCGTGTTCCAGTTTGAATCCGCGGGAATGACCTCCGTGCTGAAAAGGCTAAAGCCCGAATCCGTCGAGGACCTTACCGCCGCGCTGGCGCTGTACCGCCCCGGCCCGATGTCCTCCATCCCGACCTATATCGAAAACAAGCACAAACGCCCCGGGGACATACAATACAAGCACCCCCTCCTCCGCGATATCCTTTCCGTGACCTACGGCTGCATAGTTTATCAGGAGCAGGTAATGCAGATATGCCGTGTTATGGGCGGGTATTCCTACGGCCGCGCGGATCTGGTGCGCCGCGCGATGGCAAAGAAAAAGCACGACGTTATGGAAAAAGAGCGCGGCGCGTTCATATACGGCACCGAATCCAACTGCGGCGCCGTTGCGAACGGCGTTCCCGCGGAGGTCGCGAACGAGGTTTTCGACGAGATGGCGGCGTTCGCTTCCTATGCGTTCAACAAATCCCACGCCGCTGCGTATGCCGTGGTGGCATACCGCACGGCATATCTGCGGAAAAACTATTACCTTGAATATATGTCCTGCCTTATGACGGGCGTTATCGACTACACCGACAAGCTCGCCGAATATATCGCGGACCTCGCCGATAACGGCGTGAAAGTCCTTCCGCCGAACATCAACCGCAGCATGGCGGGATTTTCCATCGAAAACGGCGCGGTGCGCTTTGGCCTGCTTGCCGTAAGAAATCTCGGCAGAAGCGCCATCGAAAACATCATCGCCGAGCGTAACGAGGGCGGAGATTTTTCCTCCGTGCTGGATTTCGCGGAGCGAATGGCAGGCCGCGATAACAACCGCCGCATAATGGACGCGCTGATACGCTGCGGCGCCTTTGATATCTTCCCCGAAAACCGCCGCGAGCTTTTGCAGAACTACGACGCAATGCTCGCCTACGCCGCCGATGAATATTCGCGAAAGGAAAGCGGACAGCTAGACCTCTTCGGGGACGAACCCGCGAACACGTTCGTGCTCCACAAAACAAAGGAAGTCGAGCCGATAGACAAGCTGCGCATGGAAAAGGAAGCGGTAGGGTTCTATCTTTCTGGGCATCCCGCCGACCTGTACCTTGCAAACGCCGACGCCGACTGTCTCTTCATCGCCGACGCGCACGCGGAGCGCGGCAGAACGATCTCCGTCACCGCCCTGCTTACTTCGTTCAGGACGCACACCACAAAAAGCGGCTCGCTGATGGCGTTCGCCATGCTGGAGGACGCAACCGGCAGCATGGAAGCCGTGATATTCCCCGACATTTATATGAAAACAGAACGCCCGTCCGAGGGGATGGTGTATTCCGTGCGTGGAAAAATAAACGAAAAGGACGGCAGAACAAGCTTCGTCTGCGAAAAAATGACCCGCTCCGATTCCCTGCCCGAGCACCCCGTAAAAACGCTGTATGTAAGGTTCTCCGACAGGAACGACCCTAACATCGGAAAGGTCATGGCGGTGCTCGCGAAATACAAGGGCGTGTCCCCTGCGCGGGCGTGCTTCGACGCGGGCAGGGAGGTACGGAAGATAAGCGGGCTTAACGGCGTGAGAATATGCCCCGCGCTTACAAGGGAGCTGGAAAGGCTCTGCGGAGCGGACGGATTTTCGGTGAAATGACCGCAGAACAGCACTGCGGCACAAAAAATTTGCACGCACTGCACTAATTAAATTAGGTTAATTGCCTAAAGAACGCAAATCTACCCGCAGACATAAATCCATACGATTGCACAGAAAAACAAAAAGAAAGCCGGAATTTTTGTTGAAAAACATCATAATTGTAACTTAATTTAGTTTTTCAAAAAAAACGCTTGACTATAAGGCGGTTTTTGTAGTAAAATAAAAACTGAATGAAACCGCGCAAAAGTGCGGTGAGATATATGTATTTCAAGAATGGAGAGATTACAATGCAGAAGACAATAGGCGTCCTCACCAGCGGCGGCGACGCTCCCGGAATGAACGCGGCAGTCCGCGCCGTAACAAGAACAGCCATCAGCAAGGGCTTTAAGGTAATCGGCATCCGCCGCGGCTACAACGGCCTGCTCCACGGAGATATGGTCGAGCTGGACGCAAGAAGCGTATCCGACATCATCCAGCGCGGCGGCACAGAGATATTCACCGCACGCTGCAAGGAATTCAAGGAATGGGAATATATCCTCAAGGCAAAGGATGTATGCGTTGAGCACAACATGGCAGGCATCGTTGTCATCGGCGGCGACGGCTCCTTCCGCGGCGCGGCAGACCTTTCCAGGGCAGGCATCCCCTGCGTAGGTCTCCCCGGCACGATCGATAACGATATCCAGTGCTCCGAGTACACCATCGGCTATGACACCGCTATGAACACCGTAATGGAAATGGTAGACAAGCTCCGCGACACCAGCCATTCCCACGAGCGCTGCGCAGTTGTTGAGGTCATGGGCAGAAACGCAGGCCACATCGCCCTCAACGCAGGTATCGCCTGCGGCGCTACCTACATCCTCGTACCCGAGGTACCCGCAAACATCGAGGATATGATCGAAAAGATCAAGCGCGACAGAGCAAACGGCAAGGAGCAGTTCATCATCATCGTTGCCGAGGGCGTAGGCGGCACGGAAGCGCTTGCTAAGCGCATTCAGGAAGAAACAGGCATTGAGTCCAGAGCGACCATCCTCGGCCACGTTCAGAGAGGCGGCAGCCCCACGGTACGCGACAGAGTCGTTGCTTCCGAAATGGGTTACTATGCGGTAGAGCTGCTTGAAAAGGGCATCGGCAACCGTGTTGTCGGCATGAAGGACGGCAAGGTTTACGACGTTGATATTCAGGAAGCCCTTTCCATGAAGAAGCCTTTCAACGAGCGCCTTTACAAGATCGCAAACGAAATAAGCTTCTGATAACCGCAGAGTTATCATTAAATCAGACTACAGAACACCGGCCCCGAGAGGGGCACAGAGTAGGGAACCGCGCGTTAAGTGCCGGGCGGACGGAGAGTTGCCGCACGGACGAAAAGCGAGATCACAACGGTCATTCGCTTGCGGTGCGCTTCCCGCATCTCGCTGTACACTAAATCGAATAAACAAGCCATCGACTTTTATTCTTTTTGTATATAGCGAAGTTACGGAGGATAAAGTATATGGCTTTTTTTCTTAACTTCAAAAGATCCGCACAGGAGCTGAAAAGCGTCCGCTGCCTCGCCGTCACCGCAATGCTCATCGCGCTGGCGTGCGTGCTCAAGTCCCTCACGATACAGCCCATGCCTACGCTGAAGATAGGCTTCTCGTTCCTCGCCATCGCTTCGATAGGAATGCTGTACGGACCCACCGTCGCGGGGCTTTCCTGCGTGGCTACGGATGTTATCGGCTACTTCGTTTCCAACCAGCAGCAGGCGTTTTCGCCGCTGTTCACCCTCGTTGAGGTAACGGGCGGTGTGATTTACGGAATTTTTCTGTATAATTTCACCCCGATAAAGCCCGACCTCAGCTCCCCTGCAGATTTCTTCTCGGGCATAAAGGCAAACCTGCCCTCGTTTTTCAGGATCCTCGGTGCGAAATTCACCATAAACCTCGTCTGCAATGTTTTCATGAACACGCTGTTTATGATGGTAATGGGCTACGGAATTGTCCCGGAAACATTCTGGATAAAGATAGGCGAGCGTGCGCTCAAGAATCTGGGTATGCTCCCCATCGAGGTGCTTATGCTCGTGCTTGCGCTGTTCCCCGTAAAGGCGGCGTACAATGCCGTTTTCAAGAAAAGGAAAACGGCGCTCTGAAAGGTGCATATTATGAATAAACTTGGTTTTATAGGCGTCGGAAATATGGGCCGCGCCATACTCAGCGGCATAAACGGCAAGCTCGGAAATACCGCGGTATTCGCCTACGACGCTAACCCCGACAAGCTTGCAGACCTCGCTTCCGTCGGCGCCACCGCCGCGGACAGCATCCGCGAGATAGCTTCCAAATGCAACTACATCCTCCTCGCCGTAAAGCCCCAGCAGCTAGACGGCGTGCTTGAGGAAATAAAGGCGGCGGGCTCCCCCGACACCGTTATAATCTCCATCTGCGCGGGCATTTCCGCGGAATATATCCGCGAGAGGACATTCCCCGGCGCAAAGGTGATCCCCGTTATGCCCAACACTCCCATGATGCTCGGCGCGGGCGCTTCCGCAATGAGCCGCGACGACAAGGTGAGCGACGAGGAATTCGCATTTGCAAGGAAAATAATCGGCTCCTGCGGTATCACCGAGGTGGTGCCCATGGATAAGATGAAGGAAGTCATCGCAGTAAACGGCAGCTCCCCCGCATTCATATACCTCTATGCAAAGGGCTTCATCGACTACGCGGACAGCGTTGGCATAGACAAGGAAGCTGCGCTGCGCCTGTTTGCGCAGACCCTCATCGGCTCCGCAAGGATGATGACCGAAAGCGGCATGACGGTCGACGAGCTGATAAAGCAGGTATCCTCCCCCGGAGGCACCACCCTCGCGGGACTGGACAAGCTGTATGAAGGAAAGCTGACGGATGTCGCTGCGGAAGCCTGCAAGGCCTGCACAAAACGCGCATATGAACTCGGCGAAAAGAAATAAAGGAGATATCACCATGGTAGTAATAGAAATGGAAAACGGCAAGGAGATAAAGCTGGAGCTTTACCCCGACAAGGCGCCCATCACGGTCGCAAACTTTCTGAAGCTGGTCGGCGAGGGCTTTTATGACGGGCTTATATTCCACCGCGTTATCAAGGGCTTCATGATACAGGGCGGCGACCCCGAGGGCACAGGCATGGGCGGCGCCAAGGAAAAAATCAAGGGCGAGTTCCGCGCAAACGGCGTTAAGAACGACATCAAGCACGTCCGCGGCGTTATATCCATGGCGCGCGCAATGGACATGAACTCTGCTTCCAGCCAGTTCTTCATCATGCATCAGGACGCGTCCTACCTCGACGGAAAGTACGCGGCATTCGGCAAGGTGATCGACGGAATGGATGTCGTCGACGAGATCGCAGAATCCGCAACTGACTACAACGACAGACCCAAGAACGATATCAGAATGAAGCGCGTTTATATCGCTGATTGATCTTTCATATCGTATCAATATTTCGCCCGGGCTTTGGACAGGTCCGGGCGATTTTTCGTCCTGTTTTTTTGATCTGCATAAGCCCGCGTATTTATGCATATTCTACGAAAAATTCTATACGATTTATGCAAAAAGTGTCGATTTTCTGATTTTATTTGGTCATTTTATCATTGCCGCTATTGACAAAAACGCCTTTTTATAGTATCATTAAATAATAGGGGAAGTCTACCCTGATATCACCTGGCTCTGCGCCTGCGGGACGCAGTTTGCCTTAGATCAAGAGGTCATATGATGCGTTTCGGCAGCGTTGAATTTTTTAAGGTGCTGATAAAAACAGTCCTTGCAATAGCTTTCTTTGTGCCGCTCGCGCTCTGCATAGTCTTTGCGGTTTTTTTGTTTAATACAAGCGCCGAACTGAAAGAAGTCCGCAGCGAAAACGAGCGGCTCTCCTTTGCGGCAGAAGTGCTTACAGGGGAGCGTATCCCCGACGCCGCGGGCTTTTATGAGCTTTATTCGGAAAGCGGCCTTTCCGATGAGGAACTTTTAGATTACATCAATTCCAGGAACGGCGGCGATGTTCCCGCCGTGGCTGCGCCATCTTCCGAGCCTGCCGAGGATGTGGAGGAAAGCGCGGTCACATCCGATGCTTCAGATGATTTCGACACCGCGGACGCGTCTGATACTTCCGCGGAAAGCGAAGCGGATACGTCCGAAAGCTCCGGGCCCGAAAGCGAGTACGCCGACCTTTATCCCGAGATGTCGGTAATTCCCCCCGAGGAGTACGTCCGCGAGGAAAACACGGTATACCTCACCTTTGACGACGGCCCGTCCGACCATACATACTCCATCCTCGCATACCTGCGGGAATACGGAGTCAAGGCGACATTCTTCGTCGTTCCGAGAAGAACCGACTACTGCTACGAAATGCTCCGCGCCATCGCCGCCGACGGCCACACCATAGGCGTGCACAGCGCATCGCATGAGTATGAAACGATATACGCCTCCGTGGAAGCGTTCCTTGCGGACTTCAACGACGCATGGAACATGATATACGAGGCAACGGGCATTAAAACAGAGCTGTTCCGCTTTCCCGGCGGCAGCAAGAACGATTTCAACAACGACACCCGCGACGCCATCATAGAAGAAATGACCCGCCGCGGCTTCAGATATTTCGACTGGAACGTAGACAGCAACGACGCGGGCGGCGCCAACTGGACGCAGATGTACAACTCCATCCCCGCGGATATCGCCAACTGCTACCGTGCCGTCGTACTTATGCACGATTCCGCGACCACAAAAAACACCGTCTGGGTGCTGGAGGACATCCTCAAGCTGCTCAAGTCGGAGGGATATAAACTTGATAAAATAAACAACGATACTCAGCCGGTCCAGTTTGTGGGGCCGTTTGCATAAAAGAAAGGATCTTACCATGGGTATAAAGGATAACTTTTCACAGGCGGTGAAGGAACTGTGGAAAAAGGACGGACAGGAGGCTCAGCCCGAAAGTCCCGCCCCCGCGCAGCCTTCCGAGCTTGACCGCTATCTTCAGGAATCACAGAACGCACAGAACACGCAGAACGCTCAGCCGGTTCAGCCCGCGCAGGCGCCCGCAGAACAGGCTCAGGCAGCCCCCGCGCAGGAGGCTACCGCACAGCCCGCGCAGAATGTTCAGCAGCCCGCGCCGCAGAACGCTCAGCCCGCACAGGCAAATCAGCAGGTAAATCCGCAGGGCGTTCCGCTTGAAACTCCGTATTACCGCGCACCGCAGCAGAGCGCAGCGCCGCAGAACGGTTATCCGCAGAATAATTCTTTTCCGAACAACGGATACAATAATTACGCGAATTTCAACAATAATAACGGATATAACAATAATTACAACAACGGCTACGGCGGAAACGGCGGCTTCGGCGGCGGTTTCGTGCCCCCGTCCGATGTCCCGCAGCAGCCCAACGAAACCGACGAAGTTACGGTCATCTCCAAGAACACCATCATCGACGGCAACGTGCGCTCCCTCGCGAATATGCAGATAGACGGCAGCATAAAGGGCAACGTAGAAACCACCCGCAACATCGACATGACCGGCAAGGTCATCGGCGACGTTACCTGCAACAACGCAGGCATGAACTCCGCCGCGATGCAGGGCAACGTTAACCTCAAGGGCAGAATGCGCATGGACAGGGACACCATCCTCATCGGCGACCTCACCTCGCAGTACGCCGACATCAACGGCAGAATACGCGGAAAGCTCGACATCGCCGGCAAGGCGGAGCTCAAGCGCGACGCCATCGTATTCGGCGATATCAGCGCGTCCACCATCGCTGTCACCGACGGCGCGATAATCCAGGGCTATGTAAATACGACATTCCTCTCCAAGGAGGACGGCAGAAACGTATTCCCCGAGGCTATCTCCCTCGACAGCAAGGAAACCACAAAATCCTGACCCATGAAAGGCATTTATAGAAAATGAGCGAAAATAAGTCTAAAAAAAGCAGTTCCACAGCCCCTCTCGTGGCTACAATAGTCGTTGCACTCGCAGCGATAGCGCTCGCAGTCGTTGCGGTCGTAACACTCACCAAGGATAACAAAAACAACATCGTGCTGCCCGACGGCAGCGTTGTCAGCACCGACTTCCACCCCTCAGACGAGCTTGTCGAGGAGTGCCAGTATGCGGCGCACGACCTTGTAAAGAATAACTATCAGATAATCCGCCTGTTCGTCACCGAGGGACTTCCCCACTACGACGAGCCCTACGGAAATCTTCCCGAGGACGGAATTTACACCGTAAACTCCACCGACTACACCTCCCTTTCGCAGATAGAGGAGCTTGTAAAATCCGTTTTTGTAAACTCCGAAGCTGAGAGGATACTCACAAACATCGACGGAAACGGCCTTGCGGTTTACAAGAACCGCGAGATACTCGCAGACGTTGTTGACGACGACGTTGCGGACGAAAGCGCGGAAGAGTCCGACACATCCGACGAAACGGTTTCCCGCCCGCACTACACCACCGAAACCGTGCTCGGCATCAGCGCTGATTTCAAGCCCGACACCGAATACAGCAAGGACTGGTCGTCCTGCAGCATCGCCGTTATCCCCATAAGCGAGAACGAATGCCAGCTCACCATCTACCTCGGCGGCTACGACAGCTCCGCCGGAAGCGTCGACCCCGATACCGTGCTCGAAACACAGATGGTAAAGGTGGACGGCGAATGGAAGCTCTCCGTTTTCGTATACTGATATGAAAAAGAAAGAAAACCTCGTCAGCGTCTACGCGCGGGTCAGCCAGTTAGTTTTCGTGATAATAACGCCGCTGCTGCTGTTTCTCGGCGGCGGGTATTATGTCACGCGGAAGTTTGACCTGCCGGATTGGGTCATGGGACTGTGCGTCGTGCTGGCGCTGGTTTTTATGATAGGCGGCGCGGTTTCCTACCTTTATCAGCTTATAAAATTCTACGGAAAGAACACCGAGCGCGCCCCGAAGTCCTTTTCCTCCCCCCGCGACAACGACTACTACGACGACTATAAAAAACACTGACAAGGCGGCAATATGGCAAGAAAAAACGAACCCATCTATGAAGAGATGCGCTCCCTCGCGCCCTACTACCTCGCCGCCTGCGGCATTTATATCGCCGTTATGCTGGTGCTGTTCTTCGCGCTGGGATACGACTACACCCTGCTTATCGGCGCGGTGTACGGCTGCACGCTGTGCGCGGTGAATTTCCTTATCCTCGGCAAGACCGCACAGAGCGCCGTAAAGCGCAGCGCAAAGTCCGCGCAGAACTACATGAACACCATGTACTGCGTGCGCTATCTCGGACTGTTTCTAATGCTTACCATCGGCGCGCTGGCGCCGTTTATAAATCTTATTGCGGCGGTAATTCCGCTTTTTTTCCCGAAATTGCTTATCACAATAAGAGCATTCAAAGAAAAGAAGGAGGACTGATATTATGCCTACATCGCTTCTGCTTGCTTCCGAGGGCGCGGGTATAACCGTAAACGGCCCGCTTGTCGTTGCAAGCTTTGATCTGTTTGGCATAACATGGAACCTGACCGAAAGCATAATCGTGCAGTGGTTCGTAATTCTGATACTGCTTGCCGTGGTGCTTATCCTTACCCACAACATGAAAGTCATCCCCGAGACCCGCAGACAGGCGGCGGCGGAAATGATCGTCGAATTCTTCCGCGGCACCGTAGATACTTCCATGGGTACGAGATACAAGGCGTATCAGCCCTACATGGCGGCGCTGTTCTGCTTCTCGATGATATCCAGCCTTATGAGCCTGCTCGGTCTGCGCTCCCCCACGGCGGATATCTCCGTAACGGGAGCATGGGCGCTCATCACCTTCGTAATGATCCAGTACAACCGCGCAAAGACCGGCAAGGTCAAGGGCTATTTCAAGAGCTTCGTCGAGCCTGCGCCGTTCATGCTGCCGTTTAACATCATCGGCGAGGTTGCGAACCCCGTTTCGCTGGCGCTCCGTCATTTCGGCAACCTCGTTGCGGGCATGGTAATCGGCTCGCTGATATACTTCGCACTGGGCAACTTCGCGATACTCGTTCCTGCGGTGGCGTCGCTTTACTTCGATATCTTCTCAGCGGTAATGCAGGCGTATATCTTCATAATGCTCAGTATGTCCTACATCTCCGGCGCGGAATGCGGCGACTGACCCGCAGGCGAACGGAGTTCTATCCAAGCTTATAACCCGCAGGGGTAAAAATACAGCAATAATTTCATGGAGGTTTATATCATGGATGAAATGAAAATTCTCGCAAACGCCATCGTACTCGGCGCTTCCGCTTTAGGTGCGGGCACAGCGATGATCGCAGGTCTCGGCCCCGGTATCGGTGAAGGCTACTGCGGCGGCAAGGCAGTTGAGGCCATCGGCAGACAGCCCGAGGCAAGCGGCGCCATCACAAGAACAATGATCATCGGCGACGCCCTTGCGGAAACAACAGGTCTGTACGCACTGGTAATCGCACTGCTTCTCCTTTATGCAAACCCCATTATCAGCAAGCTCACCGACCTCATCGGCAATATCGGCGCATAAGATAATGACAAAGCATATTTGGGAGGACTGAGCAGATGCTGAATTTAATCAGTGAAGCCGCGTCGGCGCAGGAAACGCTCGCGCTGGTTTCGATCGACCCCGGTACGATCGTTTTCACGCTGATAAACACGCTCATAATCTTCCTTATCTTCAGAATATTCCTGTTCAAGCCCGTCTGCAAGATCCTTGACAAGCGCAAGGAAATGGCGGCGGCGGAAATAGCCGACGCGCAGAAAGCAAAGGCTGAAGCCGAAAAGACCGAGCAGGAATACCTCGCAAAGCTCGCCGACGCAAAGAGCGAAGCCGCCGAGATAGTTAAAGCGGCGACCCAGCGCGCACAGGCCCGCGAGGACGAGATAATCTCCGAGGCGAACAAAAAGGCTGCGGATATCCGCACCAGAGCCGAGGAAAGCATCGAGCGTGACAAGCAGCGCGCCGTCAACGAGATCAAGGACGAGATCTCTTCCATGGTCATCATGGCGGCAAGCAAGGTCGTTGAAAAGGAAATTTCGCAGCAGGACAACGAGGAGCTCATTTCGGGCTTCCTGGCTGAGGTAGGCTCGGCAAAGTGACCGCCGGCGGAAAGGAACTTTTATGAACGACAAGGCTGAAAAGGTTTATGCACAGGCGTTCTTTGAGCTTTGCACGGAGCAGTGCCCCGACAAGGCGGGCGATATCCTTTCGGAGCTGAACGCTCTGAACAGGGTTTTCGCCGGGAACGACGGTTTCATAAAGATCATGACGGCGCCCACCATCCCCGTTGAGGAGAAAACGGCGCTGGCAAAGGAGATCATCGCCGCGGGCGGAGTTTCCGAGCTTACGGGGAACCTGCTCTGCGTGCTCGCGGAAAAGGGCAGGATGAACTGCTTCGGCGGCATCGTAAAGAATTTCCGCCTGATGTACAACGAGCACTTCGGCATTGCCGAGATCACAGTCACCACCGCATACCCGCTCACCGAAAAGCTCCGCGCGGACATCGCCGCGAAGATGGGCGAGATAACGGGAAAGAAAGTTTCCATCACGGAAAAGCTCGACCCCGAGCTGATAGGCGGCGTGATAATAGATCACGGCTCGGCGCGTTACGACGGTAGCGTAAAGTCCAGACTGAACGCGCTGAAGGATACCCTCTCGGAGGTAATATCCTGACAAATAATCAAAGAAAGGGATGTATTCAATGGATCTACGCCCCGATGAAATAACGGGTCTTATCAAAGACCGCATCAAGAACTACAACTCAAAGATCCGCCTTGAAGACGTCGGCACGGTTGTCACCGTCGGCGACGGAATCGTCAGGATACACGGACTTGAAAAGTGTATGCTGAACGAGCTGCTCGAGTTTGAAAACGGCGTGCAGTGCATGGCGCTGAACCTTGAGCAGGATTTCGTCGGCGCCGTAATGCTCGGCTCCGACGCGGACATCAAAGAGGGCGACAGCGTAAAGCGCACGGGTAAAATCGTTTCCGTGCCCGTCGGAGAAGAACTTCTCGGACGCGTCGTAAACTCCCTCGGACAGCCCATAGACGGCAAGGGCGCAATTCTCGCAAAGGAAACCCGCCCCATCGAAAAGATAGCTTCGGGCATCATCACGAGAGAGCCCGTAAACGTTCCGCTCCAGACGGGTATCAAGGCGATCGACTCCATGATACCGATAGGAAGAGGTCAGCGTGAGCTTATCATCGGCGACCGCCAGACGGGCAAGACCGCCATTGCCATCGACACCATCATCAACCAGAAGGGTAAGGACGTTATCTGTATCTACGTTGCCATCGGTCAGAAGAACTCCACCGTTGCAAACGTAGTCGATACCCTCACAAGGAACGGCGCAATGGAATACACGATAGTAGTATCCTCCACCGCTTCCGAGCTTGCACCGCTTCAGTATATCGCGCCGTATTCCGGCTGCACCATGGGCGAATACTTCATGGAAAAGGGCAGGGACGCCCTCATCGTATACGACGACCTCTCCAAGCACGCCGTCGCTTACAGAGCGCTCTCGCTGCTGCTCAAGCGCCCGCCGGGACGTGAAGCATACCCCGGTGACGTATTCTACCTGCATTCAAGACTGCTCGAGCGTGCCGCACGTCTTAACAAGGATTACGGCGGCGGTTCCCTTACCGCGCTGCCCATCATCGAAACGCAGGCAGGCGACGTTTCCGCGTATATCCCGACAAACGTCATCTCCATCACGGACGGTCAGATATTCCTCGAAACAGAACTGTTCAACTCGGGCGTTCGTCCCGCGGTCAACCCCGGTATCTCCGTTTCCCGTGTAGGCGGCAACGCGCAGATAAAGGCAATGAAGAAGGTTTCCGGCTCCCTCAAGCTCGACTACTCGCAGTACAGAGAGCTTCAGTCCTTCTCGCAGTTCGGTTCCGACCTCGATAAGGACACAAAGGACAGACTCGCAAAGGGCGAGCGCATCGTTGAAGTCCTCAAGCAGGATCAGAATTCTCCCCTCGAGGTAGAGGAGCAGGTAGTCATCATCTACGCGGTCATCAACAACTACCTCGCGACTATCCCGCTCGACAAGATAAAGCCCTATCAGAAGGATCTTCTTGACCATATCAGGGCGACCCGCCCCGAAATTCTTGACAACATCAGGAACGAAAAGGTAATGTCCCCCGAAACCGAGGACGCCCTTAAGGAAGTTCTCACAAGCTTCGCTGCGTCCTACGCAGGCTGACCCGAAAGGAGTTAAAAACTATGAAACAGGCAGCGTTCATACTCAGCATAGTTGCCACCACCATCGCGGTTTTCTCCGCCGTGGCAGTAGCATGGCTCTACATCGAGAAAAAAGTAAGATATATCACCACCGGCGATAATATCTGAAAACATGAAGCAAGGCTTCCCAAAACTACGGGGGTGATATCATAGCAACGGGAAATATGAAGGACATCAAGCGCCGCATAAAGTCCGTCGGCTCCACACGGCAGATAACCAAGGCGATGGAGCTGGTATCGTCCA
Source organism: uncultured Oscillospiraceae bacterium (assembly GCA_934481445.1). Taxonomy (GTDB): domain Bacteria; phylum Bacillota; class Clostridia; order Oscillospirales; family Ruminococcaceae; genus CAG-115. The sequence goes on along the minus strand of CAKSPC010000033.1, from coordinate 14,736 downwards.
GCAAGCTGCGCAAGGCAAAGCAGCGCGCAGAGCAGGCACGCCCGTACTTCAACGAGCTTTATAAGTCCATGTGTGAGATCGCGTCCGCAAACACGGATTTCTCCACAGGGTTCACCGTAAAGCGTCCCATAAAGCACAGGCTCTTTATCGTCGTCGCAGGCGACAGGGGTCTTGCGGGCGGATATAACTCAAATGTCCTTAAACTGGCAGCTGCGGCGCACGAAAACGACGCAGAAAAGCCCAAGATAATCGCCATAGGCAGAAAAGCGGGCGAATATTTCGCAAAGCGCGATTACGACATCGTCGCTTCCTACGCGAACATCGCAGAGAACATAAAGCCCAACCAGGCGCAGGATATCGCGGATATCGCGATAAATATGTTCCGCAGCGGCGAAATAGACGAGGTGGTGGTATTCTACACCATGTTCGTTTCGTCGATATCGCAGGAGGCACAGCAGATGTCCGTCCTGCCCATGGAAACGCATAAACTCGAAAACTACGGCACCATGACCTACGACCCCTCGCCCGAGGCGGTCTTTGACAGAATAGTGCCGCGCTTTACCGCGAGCCTTATCCAGTGCGCCGTGGTAGAGTCCTACGCGTCGGAGCAGGGCGCCCGGCGCACGGCAATGGAAAATGCCACCGACAACGCCGACGCAATGACGGAAAACCTGTCGCTGCTGTACAACCGCGCGCGTCAGGCAAGCATTACCACCGAGATAATAGACATTGTTTCGGGTGCAAGCGCGCAGAGCTGAGCGCTGCACATATGCCGCAGGGTGCGGTCTTTTTCCGCGTGGATATTCCGCGGCACAGGACGGCTCCCGAATTCCGAAGAAAGGAAAAATCAAGAATATGTCAAACAAGAACACAGGCACGATCGTGCAGGTCATCGGAGCGGTGCTCGATATAAGATTCTCGCCCGACAGCCTGCCGAACCTGCTGAACGCCATTGAGATCGACAACAATGGCACCAAGCTGGTCGTAGAGGTCGCGCAGCATATCGGCGACGATATCGTGCGCTGCATCGCGATGGGCAGCACGGACGGTCTTGTCAGAGGCATGGAGGCAGTTGACACAGGCGCTTCGATCAAGGTACCCGTCGGAGAGGCTACCCTCGGACGTATATTCAACCTTCTCGGCGACGCGGTAGACAACAAGCCCCAGCCCGAAACCGAGGAAAAGTGGGAAATTCATCGCCCCGCCCCCTCGTTTGAAGAGCAGGAGGCCTCCAACGAAGTCCTTGAAACCGGCATTAAGGTCGTAGACCTCATCGCGCCGTACCTCAAGGGCGGTAAGATAGGTCTGTTCGGCGGCGCAGGCGTCGGCAAAACGGTCCTCATAATGGAGCTTATCAACAACATCGCAAAGCAGCATGGTGGTATCTCCGTATTCACGGGCGTCGGCGAGCGTACCCGCGAGGGCAACGACCTTTACAGAGAGATGTCCGAGTCGGGAGTTATCAACAAGACCGCCCTCGTTTACGGTCAGATGAACGAACCCCCGGGAGCAAGAATGAGAGTTGCGCTGTCCGGTCTTACCATGGCGGAATACTTCCGCGACAAGATGGGTCAGGACGTGCTCCTCTTTATTGATAACATCTTCCGTTTCACGCAGGCAGGCTCGGAGGTTTCCGCGCTGCTGGGACGTATGCCCTCCGCCGTTGGTTACCAGCCCACGCTGGCGACCGAGATGGGCGCGCTTCAGGAACGTATAACTTCCACAAAGAAGGGCTCCATCACATCGGTACAGGCAGTTTACGTCCCCGCCGACGACCTCACCGACCCCGCCCCCGCGACCACGTTCGCACATCTGGACGCGACAACGGTTCTTTCGAGAAACATTTCCTCGATGGGTATATTCCCCGCCGTTGACCCGCTGGAATCCACCTCGAGAATACTCTCCCCCGACATCGTCGGACAGGAGCATTATCAGGTCGCGCGCGACGTACAGGCAATTCTCCAGCGCTATAACGAACTTCAGGATATCATCGCGATACTCGGTATGGACGAGCTTTCCGACGAGGACAGACTCACCGTATCCCGCGCGAGAAAGATACAGCGTTTCCTGTCCCAGCCGTTCGCAGTTGCAGAGCAGTTCACGGGCATGGAGGGCAAGTACGTTCCGCTGAAGGAAACCATCCGCGGCTTCAAAGAGATCATCGAGGGCAAGCACGACGACCTGCCCGAGTCCGCTTTCCTCTTCGTCGGAACCATCGACGAAGCCGTAGAAAAGGCTAAGAAGGGTTGATCCCTAAGAAAGGAGAAACCTTATGACGCCGTTCAGGCTACAGATAATCACGCCCGAAAAGACATTCTTTGACGGCGAAACAGATCAGATAGTTGTCCGCACCACCGTCGGCGACGTCGGAATATTAAACGGCCACGAGCCGTACTGCGCCGCGCTCGCCATCGGTCAGATGCGCGTGAGAATGAACGGAGAATTCCGCCGCGCCGCTACCTCGGGAGGTATCATCAAGGTATCAAAGGAGAAAACGGTGGTTCTCGTGCAGACCTGCGAATGGGCGGACGAGATAGACGTTAAACGTGCCGAGCACGCAAAGGAGCTGGCGGAAGAACGCCTTAAAGCAGCGCAGAGCGACAACGATCTGCGCATGGCAGAGGCGAAGCTGAAGCGGGCGCTCAACCGTATCGACACGGCAAGCTTCTTGAAATAAAAACACAGCCCCCGAATTTTCGGGGGCATTTTTCTGTACAAAAAGCTCTTACTTGTGTCAAGAATAACGCAAATAAGCAATGTCATTTAAACAAGACCGCCCCCTGAAGGCGGTCACAATTTTCCTCAATTGCCAAGAGCCACGCCAAAACCTAGCGGCAGCCCGCGTCGTTTTGTCCGGTTTTGCGAAAGCAAAATGCCGGTCGCTCCGACCGACAAGGATAAAACGATGCCACTTAAACAGTAAGACCGCCCCTAAAGGCGGTCTTACTGTTTAAGTCTGGTGCAGATGACGGGACTTGAACCCACATGACCTTGCGATCACTAGCACCTGAAGCTAGCGCGTCTGCCAATTCCGCCACATCTGCATATTTGCTGCAACCCTTGCTGCAACGTAGTATATTTTATCATACTTTTCGCGATTTGTCAAGGGGTTTTTCAAAAAAATACGAAAAATTTCGGCGGACATAATACTGCCCGCCGAAATTTACAAATTTGAAATTATTTCATGACCGCAGGATCATATGATAATTGTCCGATATGCAGGAAGCAAAACCTCGGCCTGCGTATGCGCATGGACTTTTAATATCATCCCGTGACCTTACACGCCTGCCGCCGTATTCTCGGGTGCAAGCGCGGGGCTTTTCTGCGGCGCCGCGATGGTCACCGCCTGCTTCTCGACGGATATCTCCGCGATGGTGGTGGTGCCGCCGTATTCGCCGTCGAGGTCCCATTCAATGGGACGCTCGCTTTCAATGGTGAGCCTGTCGGTGCGCAGGCGGATAACGTTCTCGAACGGATGGGCTTCATCCAGAACCGCCGTGCGGGTGCGTTCTATCTCCGCAAGGCTGCGCGGCCGCTTTATGAACAGGCAGTCCAGCAGACCGTCGTCCATCTCCGCGCCGGAGGATATCATCTTCGTCATGCCCGCAACGGAAAGGCTGTTTCCTGCCATTCCGAACACGAATTCACCCTCGTATACCTCTCCGCCGCAGGTTATTTTCAGCGGAACGCTCTTCTCGTCGAAGTATTTCATATCGAACAGCTTTACGCCCTGCAAAAAGTACGCGAACGACCCGAACACATTCTTGAGCTGCCTGTCCGTTGAATAGCTTATTTCCGTAAACGCGCCGAACGCCGCAACATACGCAAAGCGCTCGTCACCGAGCCGCCCCGCGTCCACCGCGCGGAAATTCCCGTCTACTATCGTCCGCGCCGCTTCGGGGAATGTCTTGGGTATCTCCAGCGAGGAAGCAAAGTCGTTCATCGTGCCCGCAGGGATATATCCGCAGCGCTTTTCCGCGCCGTGGGATTTCATCCCCTCGAAAAGCTCGTGCAGCATTCCGTCGCCGCCGCAGCTGCATACAAGGTCGTATTCCCCCGCGTGCTCCGCGATGAAATCTCGCCCGTCGCCGCTGCACGAAGTCGGGTGCGCCGTAACGTCGTACCCGCCCTCCGTAAATATCGCGATTATCTCATGCAGCGCATGGATAACGCCGCATTTCCCCGAAAAAGGATTATATACGAACAGCAGCTTCTTCCGCTCCATTGCATTACCTCCGTGTGGGATTTATACAGGCTCGGAAGCCGATACGATGCCCTTGTCCGCGTCCATGGTAACGGATATTCCGCTGCGGAGTATAAGCGTTGCGTTCGCAGCCTCGGTTATAACGGGGATATCCAGCGTCATGCCGACGATCGCCGCATGGCACTCCGAACCCTTTTCCTCCGTGATTATTCCCGCGGCGGTCTTGAGCAGCGGAAGAATTGCGTTGGAGGTCTTGGGGATAACGATTATCTGGCCGCGCTCGAACTGGCGCAGCGCTTCCTCTTCGTTGGCGCATACGCAGGCGGTGGCGGTCGCCTTGCCGCTGGTTACGCCCTTTCCGGAAACGAGCACATCGCCGACAACATGGACCTTCATCAGATTTGTTGTGCCGGATACGCCGAGGGGCACGCCCGCGGTGATCACAGCAAGGTCGCCGTTTTTAAGCAGTCCTGCGGATACCGCCTTGTCTACTGCGTGATGAATGAGGTCGTCCGTGTTGGTCATCATTTCCTGCGCCATCAGCGGGATAACTCCCCACGAAAGCGCCATCTGCCGCCATGTTACCTCGCTGGTCGTGCAGGAGATTATCGGGCATTCGGGGCGGTAGCGGGATATCATGCGGGCGGTGGTGCCTGTTTTTGTAACGGTGACTATTGCGGTGGCGCCGAGATCCATCGCCGCGCTTACCGTTGCATGGGATATGGCGGTGGATACGTTCACGCCGTTGTTTGTTTCGAGCTTATAGAAACGCTTCTTGTAATCAATGGCGTTTTCGGTGGTTTCCGCGATGAGCGCCATGGTCTTTACAGCTTCGATGGGATGTTCACCCGCGGCGGTTTCGCCGGAAAGCATTATCGCGCTGGTACCGTCGTAGATGGCGTTCGCAACGTCGGTGGTTTCCGCTCTGGTGGGGCGGGGATTGTGTATCATGCTTTCAAGCATCTGCGTTGCGGTGATCACCTGCTTGTTGGCGTTGTAAGCCTTTTTGATGAGCATTTTCTGTATCTGCGGTATCTCCTCAAAGGGAATTTCAACGCCCATGTCGCCGCGGGCTACCATTATGCCGTCGGATACGCGGAGTATCTCGTCGATATTCTTAACGCCCTCGCCGTTTTCTATCTTGGAGATTATGCGGATGTCGGGTCTGCCTTCTTCCTCAAGTATCTTGCGGATGGCAAGAATGTCGGCTTCGCAGGTGACAAAGCTTGCCGCGATATAATCGAAGCTTTCCTGCGCCGCAAAGCGTACATCGGAGATATCCACCTCGCTGAGGTAAGGCATGGAAAGCTTTACCCCGGGGATATTCACGCCCTTGTTGTTGCTGAGCATTCCGCCGCTGAGCACGGTGCAGACGATATCCGATGTGCCGTCCTCGTTTCTGACGATATCAGAACAGCGCATGATAACATTGCCGTCGTCTATAAGAATACGGGTGCCGACCTCGATATCATCCGCAAGATTCTTATAGGTTATGGATACGATATCCTTTGTGCCGACAACATCGCGGGTGGTGAGGGTGAATGTGTCCCCGGTCTTTACCTCGGTTTTCTTGTCGCCCTCGAACTTTTTAAGGCGCACTTCGGGACCCTTGGTATCAAGCAGCGTTGCGATGGGCTTTCCCATCTCGCTGGCAACGCGCACTACCTGGTCGTGCGTTTTCTTGTGGCCGGCATGGTCGCCGTGGGAAAAATTCTGGCGGGCAACGTTCATGCCGCTCTCGATAAGCCCGCGCAGGACTTCGTCGGTCTTGGTGGCGGGACCCAGCGTGCAGACGATTTTTGTTCTTCTCATATGTTATCTCCTCCTATGATATATCAGGGGTGTTTTGCCGACATTTCAATTAAAACATACCTCAACTGAAGAAGCATATTCAATTTTAATTATACAATATCCCAATTAAAAATTCAACCCCGAAATTGCCTGCCCGAAAATTTTAGCGCCGTTTTAACATAACGCTATCATTTTGCTTTTTCTCACAAAAAAACATGATCGCGTGATATATTTTTTGCAAAAGCTGTTGAAAACTTCGTGGTTTCATGATATAATATATTTATCTGATAAACGGGGGTGAAGGGATGGACTGTGCGCTGTGGCTCAACAGGCGGAAAGTATTCCGCGCGGACGAAATACACAACAACGCCGATATAGCGTCGCTGCGCGGGTACTTTCTCGGCGGAAGCCTGTGCAATTGGCTGCGCAGCCACGGCGGGGATTCGTTCGCTGATATGCTGGATGAACTCTCCCCCGACGACCCCGGCCTCAACGAAAAACTCACCCGCATTTTCTGCGGAAGCGCCGCCCCCGGGATCACCTCGATAAAGCTTGACGCCCCCTCCGCAGGCGACCCCGCGCCCCGCGCTGTATGTTCATCGGCACATGGTCTGCCGTGCTCACGCGGGATATTTTTCGGCGCGGATAAAAACGGTTCGTTTGCGTTCGGCTCTTTCGGGAGTTATTTCGGCTCCTACCGCCTTGGCTCTTTCGGGTCTTATAAATTCGGCTCGTTTATGAACGAATGGGAGTGGGAATGGGTGCTCGGAAGCTTCCGCCGCTCCGCAGGCTCTTTTGCGGGGACATCCTACCGCGCAGGCTCGTTCAGGTATGGGTCATTCGGGTCGTTCCGCTTCGGTTCGTTCGGGAACGGAATGCTGCCGTTCGGTGTGTTCCCCCGCGACAAGTACGGAAGTCTTGTCATGTTCATGGATGAATACGACCGCATTATGTACGAAACACTGAAAAAATGCCCCCTCGACCGCTTCGGTTACGGCATTCACATAATATAAAAATGGACGCGATACACATTATTTCTACCGCGCCCTTTTTTGCAAAGGGCGGCTCCTCCTACCGTATGGAGGATTTTGATTTGTACTGTATGGCGCTCTCCGCGCTGTGCTGGCGGAAGCTTAACGGCAACATAACCCTGTATGCCGACAAGCCCGCCGCAGAATATTTCCGCCGCATCGGCATGGAGCCGATATGGAACGGGATAAACGTCTGTATCCCCGACGACATGGAGGGCATCGACCCGAAAATGTTCTGGGCGGGCGGAAAGCTGCTTGCCCTGCGGGAAGCCCCCGCCCCCGTCGTAATGCTTGACACCGACCTTATCGTATGGAAGCGCCTGTCCTTTGGGGAGGAAATAATCGCCGCCCACCGCGAGGATCTCTCGCCGGACATATACCCGCCGCTCGGGTATTTCCACACAACGGGGCACATCCTGCCGCAGTTCAGCGAGAGCGTCCTGCCGCTGAACACTGCGTTTCTGTATATTCCCGACGAGGATTTCAAGTCGTTCTACACCTCGCAGGCGATAGCTTTTATGAAATCCGCCGTGCCGTCGGAGGACTACCTGTGCAACATGGTTTTCGCCGAACAGCGCATGGCGGCAATGTGCGCGGAATACACAGGCACCCCCGTGCGCACCCTGCTTGAAAAGGACACGCTGTTCTTTCCCCAGGACGATTTCACACATCTATGGGGGGCAAAGCAGGCAATGCGGGACGACCCCGCCCTGCGCGAGGATCTGATAAAAAGATTCCGGGCGCGCCTGCTGAACGATTTCCCCGGATATTCCTTTATAGCGGACATTATCGCCGCGCAGTGAGTGAATATTCCCCCGCCGTTTCCGTATAATAAGGAAAGATTTTTTAAGGGGGAATTACCATGCTTATTTCCGCAAGGAATTTATGCAGATACTATACCGTCGGCGGGCAGTGCGTAAGGGCGCTCGACGGCGTGAGCCTTGATATCAACGACGGGGAATACGTCACTGTCGTGGGAGCGAGCGGCTCGGGAAAATCCACGCTGATGAACATTCTGGGCTGCCTTGACCTGCCAAGCTCGGGCAGCTATTTTCTCGACGGGGAGGATGTTTCCACCCTCGCGGACAGCACCCTGAGCCGTATCAGGGGGATAAAGATAGGCTTTATTTTTCAGAGCTTTAACCTTATCTCGGGGCTAACCGCCCTCGAGAATGTAGAGCTGCCGCTGATGTACCGCCATGTTCCGAAAAAGACCCGCCGCGAGATAGCGCTTGCCGCCCTCGACAGCGTAAGGCTTTCCGACCGCGCGCACCACCGTCCGTCGGAAATGTCCGGCGGACAGCAGCAGCGCACCGCGATAGCCCGCGCCATCGCCGCCGAGCCTTCGCTTATACTCGCCGACGAACCCTGCGGCAACCTCGACAGCCGCTCGGGAGCGGAGGTGCTGGATATCCTCTCCGCTCTCAACAAAAGCGGCAAGACCATCGTAATGATCACCCACAGCGAGCAGACCGCCCGACAGGCTCAGCGGCTTGTAAGGATCTCCGACGGGAAGCTTGTGACATAACAGATATATCGGAGGAATTACTATGACATTACAGAATATGATAGACGACAGCCGCCGCATAGTTTTCTTTGGCGGCGCAGGGGTTTCCACCGAAAGCGGAATACCCGACTTCCGCAGTGCGGACGGGTTATATAACCAAAAATACGCATACCCGCCCGAGCAGATAGTAAGCCACAGCTTCTTTATGCGCCGCACGGAGGAGTTTTACCGCTTCTACCGTGACAGGATGATATTCCCCGACGCAAAGCCGAACGCCGCGCACCTGAAACTTGCGGAGCTGGAGCGCGCGGGAAAGCTTTCCTGCGTGATAACGCAGAACATCGACGGGCTGCATCAGGCGGCGGGAAGCAGGAACGTAATAGAGCTTCACGGAAGCGTGCACAGGAACCATTGTATGTCCTGCGGGAAGAAATACCCGCTTTCTGCGGTGACGGAGAGCACGGGGATACCGCGCTGCTCCTGCGGCGGGGTAATAAAGCCCGACGTGGTGCTGTATGAGGAGAGCCTTGACGACGGCGACCTCACCCGCGCAATGACGGAAATATCCGAGGCGGATATGATGATGATCGGCGGGACTTCGCTCGCCGTTTATCCTGCGGCTGGGCTGGTCAGGTTTTTCAGGGGCAGGCATCTTGCGGTTATAAATAAGTCGGCGATAAGCGCCGACAGCACCGCCGAGCTTGTGATCGCCGACGCCATCGGCAAGGTCATGAGCGAGATACGCTGCTGAAGCGCCTTTGAAAGCAGTCAGCGGGGCTGCCGCCCCTCTTCGCTGCGTTCAGAGGGAACTCCACCCACGCGCGCCCCGGCGGCGCAAAAAAATAAAAAAGGAATTTGAGATCATGACCACTTACAGATACATTGCCCCCTGCCATTTCGGCTTAGAAAAAACCCTCTCCTTTGAGGTGAAAAAAATCGGCGGCACCGATATCGCCGTATCCGACGGCCGCGTTATGTTCAGCGGCGGCGCGGACGTCTGCGCAAAGGCGAACATCGGGCTTTCCGTGGCGGAGCGCGTGTGCGTTGTCCTCGGGCAGTTCCGGGCGAAAACTTTCGACGAGCTTTTCGAGGGCGTTAAAAAGCTCCCGCTGTCCGATTTTATCGGAAAATACGACGCATTCCCGAATACGGGACACTCGCTCAATTCCGTGCTGAAAAGCGTCCCGGCCTGCCAGAAGATAATCAAAAAGGCAATGGCGGTGAACCTCGGCAGGGCATACCACGTTAACGTTATGGCGGAAAGCGGCGCGGAGTGCAAGATCCGCTTCTCTATATTAAAGGATGAAGTAACTCTTATGCTGGACACCAGCGGCACGGGGCTCCACAAGCGCGGATACCGCCGCGACAGCAACGGCGCGCCGATAAAGGAGACCCTCGCGGCGGGAATAATCGACATCGCCCGCGTGCGTGCGGGAGATAATATCGTCGACCCGTTCTGCGGCTCGGGAACATTCCTTGTCGAATCCGCGCTGAAGGCGCTGAACATCGCGCCGGGGCTGAAGCGTTATTTCGCTGGGGAGCAGCTCGGGTTCCTGCCCGAAAACATATGGCGCGAGGCGCGCTCCGAAGCGACCGAAGCAATACGCCGCGGCGCTGAATTCCACGCGGAGGGCTTCGACATCGACCCCGCCTGCGCCGAGCTTGCGATGGCTAATGCGAAAAAGGCAGGCGTCGAGAAATACATCACCGTAAAATGCAGGGCTATCAGGGACTACGAGCGCCCCGACCATCCCGTGAAAATAATCACCAACCCGCCCTACGGCGAGCGAATGCTGGAGCAGGAGCAGGCGCGGGATATCTACCGCGAGATGGGACGCAGGCTGCTTCTGCTGAACGGCGACCAGCTTTATGTTATAACCTCGGACGAGGAGTTTGAGGATATATTCGGAGAAAAGGCGGCAAAAAACCGCAAGCTTTATAACGGAATGCTGCTGTGCAGGCTGTATTCCTATTTTGACAAGAAATAACGCACATGAAGGCAAGGGTAAGGTTTTCGGGTGCGGAGCCCGTCTGCTCCGCAATTTATATGTGCTCCGTTAGCGCCTCGCTGATGTACGTCATTGCGCGGGAACAGGCATTCCTCTTTGCGGCGGCGATGTCGCTGCTCAGCTTCGGGGTGTATATGCTGTTCTATGTGCTGCGGCGCAGAAAAGGGTTTGCGGCGCTGGCGGTGCTGGCTGTGGGGGCGGTGTGCCTTGGCACGCTTATGCTTGTGAGGGAGCCGCGGGCGGACGGGACGTTCATGGATTTCATCTACACTGCGTCCGATTTTTTCGACCCGATATACGCGGCGGCGGCGACGGTCATCTTTTCGGCGGTGGTGGGATTTACCTGCTGTTTTTTCAGCGCATATTCGCCGCGGCCGTGCTTCCTTATGCTTGTAATGTTCATTCCGCTGATACTTTCAGTCAGGACGGCGGGCGGGGTGCCGCTTCCGCTGCTGGCATTCATGCTGGCGGGATTTGTCCTTGCGGCGGGCGGAATGGCTCTGCCCGAAAAACCGTCGGGGCCGGATTTTTCGGAGGATAAGCGTTCCCGCTTTCAGCGGCTTGCCGCGCTGGGACTTGCGGCGCTTGCCGCGGCGGGGATAACCGTTTTCGTCCCGAGGAATGAAAGCACGCCCATGGGCGGCTATCTCGATACCGTATTTTCGGGGTCGACGGGCGGATATTACGCCGCTGCGCAGCAGCTCACGAATTTTCTTACGCAGTCCTCCGTAAACAGGGGTGCGAATTCCCCCACGGGAAAGGTCCTTTTCACCGCGGCGGGGGAGGTGCCCGAATACATCGACCGCGCTTCCTTTGATACATACAGCGGCGGCGTAAGAGGCTGGGCGGTGCTGGATGAATTCAGCATGGGCTATTCGGGCTGGGAGCTTTCGGCGCAGAGCCGTTCCATGCCCGCGTTTGTAAATAAGCTCCGCGACGCGGTATCCGAGGGCAGGCTTAAAAAATATGCCGATATTCTCGGCGCTCTCCCCGAGCAGGACGACAGTCGAAAGACCGCATTCATACAGATAGCCGACGGAAGTTCCACGGCGGTGATACTCCATCCCGAGGGAATATGCAGGGTCAGCCCTGTGAATTACCATGGCAGCACCTATATGAACGCCCGCGGTGAGCTTTTCACGGAGAACAATATGCCCGCAAACGAGGGCTACAAGCTGGAATATTATGGCGGGCTGACCGACGAAGCGGCGGCGCTGCTTTCGCAGGTGGATCTTGAGGAGCTTATCCTTGACGCCCGCACGGAAGATGTTATCACTTTTGAGGAGTATTCCGCGCTGAGAAGCAGGATCAACACTGCGGAGAAATACCGCAAAACAACGTCCATGCAGGACGATATTCCCCAAAAGATACGTGACCTTGCGGAGGAGATAACCGCAGGGCTCACAACGGATTACGAGAAAGCCCGCGCCATCGGGGAATGGTTCGGCACGGCGGGGTTTGTGTATGATATGGACTTCGTCCCCGAAAAGGTGGACGCGGAATATTTTCTGTTCAACAGCAGGCGCGGCATATGCAGCGATTTTGCCACGGCTTCGGTGCTGCTGGCAAGGGCGGCGGGATTATCCGTAAGATATACCGAGGGATTTCTCATTACGGACGAACTTCGCGGCGAAAATTCCTATGTATATTATGTTACCGACGCGCAGTACCACGCCTATGCGCAGGTATACGCAGACGGCGCGGGCGTGATAGTTATAGATGGCACGAAATACGCCGCGAAATACGATGGTACGGACAATTACATCTATGTGTGGGCGATTGCCGCGGCGGCTGTGGCCATACTTATAATAATATTCAGAAAGAAAATTTCTGAGCTGTTTTTCCGCCTTACCTACCCAATGAGAAAACCCGACGCAAAGCTTCGCGGGGTATTCCTGCGGACAAGGGCGGCGGCGGGAAAGATCTGCGGAAGAGCCCCCGAAAGCATGACGGCTGGGGAAACCGCGGAAGTCATATCCCGCTCGCTCGGGCTGGAGGAGCAGGGTAATTACATCTGCAATGCGGCGGACGCGCTGTTCTACGGCGTGGGCGCGCAGGCTGACGGAAAGCGGCTTATGCGGGCGTACCGCGAGATACTCGCACGGAAGAGGAGAATGAAGAAATGACCCATGTATGGAATTACATAGAGGCGCTTGTTTTCGTGATCCTGTTTCTGGTGTTTGTAAGCGGCGGGGTCGGCTGGGCGATGATATACGTCCTGCTGGCTATGGCGGTATTTTCGGTGGTGACGGCTGTCGTTTCCCGCAGGAATATTTCGGTGAAGCTTTCCGTGCTTTCGGGCACGGCGGAATGCGGGGAGCGGGTGCGTTTTCGCGTCACCGCGGAGAAAACGGGATCCTGCTTCGCGCCGTATATAGATGTATACGTCAACGCGGGGGGAGAACTTGTGCGCCTGCGCACCTCGCTCATTTTCAAGAAAAGCGCCTCGGCGGAGGGATGTTTCCGCGCGGCGCACAGCGGGCTTAACAGGGTAGACGCCGATTGCTTTTTCGTCCGCGACCTGTTCGGGTTCATCAGACTTAAAAGAACGCTAAGCGAAAGCGGCGCGGCGGCGGTATACCCGAGGTATATCGAATACACGGGGCAGGATGTTGCGCCGAAAATGCTTCCCGCCGAGGACGACGAAACGGAGGGCGGCTCCTCCATGATGAGCGGCGGACTGCCGGGGTATGATCACCGCGAATATGCAGCGGGTGATCCTCCGAAAAAGGTGAACTACAAGCTTTCGGCAAAGCGCGGCAGGCTGATGGTGCGGCTGGACGAACCCGCGCCGGGCGCTCCGGTCGCGGTGCTTATAGACGGCGGCGCGGAGCCTGTATGCGGAGATATCGCGTTTGCGCTGGCAAGGCGCGTGTGCGGTTACGGCGGCACCGTGCGTGTGGAATTCCGCGGGGAGAGCTTCACGGCGGCTTCGGCGGAAACCGTGGAGCGGCTTCGGGAATGGCTGGCGTTCCGCGATTACAGCGGCGACGGCACGGCGGCTTCGGACGGCGCGGCGGATGTTGTTATAAGCGGCGCGGGGGAGATTTCGGTATAATTGACTTGAATATCACCGTCGACAACGATATTTGGCTGAATATGAAAACAGGGGCTGCGAGTGCAGCCCCCTGTTACTAATAAAAAACGGCGGTCCTTTGCGAACCGCCGTATTTTCAGTCTATCTGTTTCAATGTTTTGTAAATGTCCTGCATACGCCGGTCGGTGGCGGCGATGGTTTCGGCGCAGTCCTTAAGCTGATTGGCGAGGTCTGCGGAAACATCCGTTGTGGTTTTGTATTTAAGCTCATGCTCAAGGCTCGCCCAGAAATCCATCGCGATAGTCCGTATCTGAACTTCCACATTGACGAGCTGCTTGCTGTCGGAGAGGTACACGGGAGTTTCTATAACAAGGTGCAGGCTGCGGTAGCCGTTGGGCTTGGGTTTTTCGATGTAGTCCTTGCGCTTTACCAGCATAACATCGTCCTGCGATGTAAGCAGGTCTGCGACGGTGTAGATATCCTCTATGTAATTGCAGATAACGCGCACGCCCGCGATGTCGTTGAGGTTGGCACGCGCGGCTTCGCAGCTGAACGGCTGACCCTTCTTCTGAAGCTTTTCAAGGATGCTCTGCGGGGACTTCAGCCTGTCCTCAATGTGATGGATAGGGTTATAGTCGTATTTGGTCTTGAACTCGCTGTCGAGTATCTCAAGCTTGGTCTTTACCTCGCGTATGGCTGATTCGTAAAGGTGCTCCAGCTCGACAAACTGATACAGCTGGTCCATAAGCATCTGCCGCTGGTCGGCGGGGAAGAGCTGCTTAACCGTGTCCAGCTCGGCGGGCGGATTTATTGCTTTTTTTGTATTTTTCATGGCTTATCCTATCCTTTCACAAGTATTATATTTTCAAGATGAAAATATCCTGTTAAGGCAGTGTGAATATTTGGTGAAATTTACTTGGCTGCTTCCTCGGACATACTGTTGAGCAGCTTCTCGATATCCTCCTGCGACATCTTTCCGCCCGATGATTCGGGGGCAGGAGCAGGCTCGGGAGCGGCTTCGGCGGAAGCGCCCGCGATAAGCTTTTCAATATCTTCCTGCGACATTTTTCCGCCCGATGATTCGGGGGCGGGAGCAGGCTCGGGAGCGGCTTCGGCGGAAGCGCCCGCGATAAGCTTCTCAATATCTTCCTGCGACA
>CAKSPC010000032.1 GCA_934481445.1 uncultured Oscillospiraceae bacterium | reverse complement strand
TCGTCGAAAAAGTCCCAACGGGACTTTTTCGACGGTCTGACAGCTCCCGTTTTGCGGGAGCTGTTTTTTTATCATGCCGGCAAACGCAAAATCGGCTCCCGCTTATCGCAGAAGCCGATTTTATTCACACCTTATACGGATGAATGGTATCTTGATTTATACAGCGTATGCGTCGAACTTTGCAAGGACCTTTGTCTTTGCAATCACCTGAATAACGATCGTGCCGACAATGATGCCGAACGCGCCCTGGACAAGGTTTCCGGGAACGCTTGCGAGCGCGCCCTCAAAGCTCTTGCCGAGCAGAAGCGCTGCGTAGAAGTAGTAGCCGACTACCATTATTGCCTCGCCTGCAATGCCGCCTGCGATGAAGCCGGGAAGACGAAACTTGTCGCTCTTCTTCATGAATGCGCGAACGATAAGCGCCGCGGCAACCGCGATAAGTCCCTTGATAACGAAAGTGCCGGGAACATAGTGCGCATAGCCGGAGAACAGGTCAGCCAGCGCAGAACCGATGCCGCCCGCCGCAAAGCCGTAAACAGGACCGAGAACCCACGCTGCGATAAGAATAAAGCAGTCGCCGAAGTTAACATAGCCGTTCAGCGGCGAGGGGATCTGGATAAGCATGGTGGCAACGCAGATAAGTGCTGCAAACATAGCGGTAACGCAGATCTTCAGTAATTTGTTGTCCTTTTTCAGTGATGTCATAACAGTTATCTCCTTTTATCTGCCGCTCAGCGGCTTTTCTTTATAACTGTATTATATCACTTTTTGGTAGTATCTCAATAATCAGAATGATATTATTTGATAATACCAGTTTAATTCTTTCCGAGAAAAGCAGAGAGCCTGTCCTCCTTTGCCCCTGCGTAATTCACGACATAAAGCCCTTTACCGCTGCCGTCGCGGGGGGTGTAGTAGTCCGACATTTCGGTGATTTTGAGCCCGCATTCCGTGCAGGCGGAGATAAATTCCTCCGCGCCGCCGCTTACAGAAGCAGTAAAATGAAGCCCTGCGTTTTCCTCCGATACAGTGACGCCGCCGAATCTCTCCATCATGCCGAGCACCAGCTCGCGTATGCGGCGGAAGCGCTTTTTTGTCCGGCTTATATGCCGCTCAAAATAACCCTCAGATATAAACCGCGCCAGCGTGTGCTGCTCAAAAACCGGCACGGGGCAGGAATAAAATCCGAGCCGCTCCTCCCACAAACTATAGAGCTCCTCCGAAAGGCACATATAGCTTATTCTGACCGACGGCGCGATGGTCTGCGAGAATGTGTTGATATAAATTACCCGCCCCGAAGCGTCCATGCCGAACATCGTAGGCACGGGTTTTCCTGTCCAGCGCAGCTCGCTGTCGTAGTCGTCCTCGATGACATAGCGCTCCTCCGCGCCCGTCACCCAGTCCATTATTTCACGGCGGCGGGTTATCGGCATGACGATCCCCGTGGGATAATGGTGCGCGGGGGAAATATGCACAACGGACACGCTGTTTGTTTCAAGCTCCGACGGGATTATTCCGTCGCTGTCCAGCGGGATGTGCGCGCACTCAACGCCGTTGAGCGCATATATTTTCGGGAGTTTTTCGTAGCCTGGGTTTTCAATTCCGTATATCTTGTCCCGCCCGAGAAGCTGTATCAGCAGATTATACAGATACTCCGTTCCCGCGCCGATGATTATGCGCTCATACGGCACATAAAAACCCCGCGCGCGGTAGAGATAATCCGATATCGCACGGCAAAGCTCCTCCGCGCCGCCATGACGCACGGGCCGCAGAAGCGCCGTTCCCTTTTCAAGCAGCACCGAGCGCATAAGCCTTGCCCATACCGTAAACGGGAATGCGGAAGGCTCCTCCGTATCGGGCACGGAAACCTCCGCGGGCGGCGCTTCGTGCACCTCAAGCCGCTCGGGGACATTCAATGCGCCGCCGCTGTACTGAACATAATACCCGCTGCGCTCCGCCGCCCTTACATACCCCTCTGCAATCAGCTGGGAATATGCATTTTCAACGGTGATAAGGCTCACACGGAGCCGCTCGGCGGTAGTTCTTTTTGATGGAAGCTTATGCCCGACTGAAAGCCTGCCCGAAAGGATATCTCCGCGGATGTCCTCGTATATCTGCTCGTAAAGACTCTTTCCGCCCGTTTTGTCAAGATGGTCAAGCATCCGCGCTTCCTCCCGTAAAATATTTTCCCTGCCATGTGTCAAGCTCCCGCTGCCGTTTGTCTATCCCGCCGAGGACGGATATTTTGTCCGCGCTCCACATCGGCGCGACAAGCCTGGTTTTGTCGCCGTCGCCGGTTATGCGCTCTATCACCGTTTCGGGCGGTAGAAGTTCAAGCTGCCGCACGACGATGTCGATGTATTCGTCCTTTTCAAGCGGACGGTACCCGTGCTCATACAGCGTCTGCAGGGGCGTCCCTGCGATGACATGCAGCAGGTGTATCTTGACCCCGTCGGGACGAAGCCGCCCCAGCACCCGCGCGGTTTCAAGCATCATCTCCGCGTCCTCGTCGGGCAACCCGTCTATTATATGCACGCAGACGCGTATTCCGTGGCGTTTCAGCAGGGTGTAGCCCTCTACAAACTCCGCGAAAGTATGGCAGCGGTTTATCCTCTCCGCCGTGGAATCATGCACGGTCTGCAATCCAAGCTCAACGGTCACAGGGATTTTCCTCGCCGCAAGGATACGCGCCTTTTCTTCATCAAGGCAGTCTGCACGGGTCGCAACGGATATCCCCGCGGCGCCCGCCGCCTCCGCTTCGGAAAGGATATGCCCGAGCCTTTCGGCGGAGCAGTAGGTGTTGCTGTTGGTCTGAAAATACGCAGTTACCATTGCTTCGGGGTGTTTTGTGTGGATACGCTCGCATTCACGGCGAAACTGCTCGGCTATCGGGACGGTGCTTTCCGCGGTGAAATAACCGCTGCCGCCGTCGCAGAAAATACACCCGCCGCTTCCCCTGCTGCCGTCGATATTCGGGCAGGTCATGCCCGCGTCTATGACCGCCTTGAAAACTTTCCTGCCGTAGGTATGGCGATTATGGTATGACAGCGTGTGATAACGCTTGTTGTCGTCGGAATACGGGAACTTGTCCACTTTTTCACCCCCGGTAGTTCATATTAATATTGTAATAAATCCAACCGATAATGTCAAGCACTAATATTTTAAAAAGCACTTGACTATTTTGCATTATCCATATAAAATATATAAAGAACACCTGCGAAAAAAACGATCGGAGGCTCTTATGACTTTTATTGATCTTAGCGGAAAGTGGGAAGCTTTCCTCGACGAAACGAAAAATAACAACATCCCCGCCGAATTTGACTGCGGGATAACTCTCCCCGACACCACATCCCATGCAAAGCTCGGCAGGCTCAACACCGAAAAGAAATACGGCTGCCTCACCGACCTGTACAAATTCGAGGGTTACGCATGGTTCAGGCGCCGCTTCAGCGTTACGGAAGAGCAGTCGCGCGGCAGCATGACGCTGTTCCTTGAACGCACAAGAAAAACCACCGTGTACATCGACGGGAAGGAGATAGGGCACTACTGCTCGCTCTGCGCGCCGCACCGCTATGATTTGAGCGGCATATCCGCGGGGGAGCACGAAATTACGATCCGTGTTGATAACACCGACTACCCCACCGCGGGCGGACACCTCACCTCGCAGGACACTCAGACAAACTGGAACGGTATAACAGGTAAGCTCGAAATACAGTGTTATCTTGCGTTCCCGAGGAATATTTCCGTTATTCCCGACATAGCAGAGAAAACCGTGCACGTCCGCGCGGACATTGCGGGTTCGCCCGCCGGTACGGCAAATCTGAAAGTGCTGGACGAAAACGGAGAATACGGCGGCGCGTCCGTAGATTATTCCAACGGGAAGCTTGACTGCGTTATTAAGCTTTCGGGCGACGTACCGCTGTGGAGCGAGCATTCACCCGCGCTGCTGCGTCTTGAAATGGATATCGGCGGCGACAGCAGGCGCATTAATTTCGGTATGCGCGAGTTCATGACAGACGGGCTTAAATTCAGAATAAACGGCTGCGAAACATTCCTCCGCGGAAAGCACGACGGACTCGTTTTCCCGCTGACGGGCGCAGCCCCCACGGACACCGCAAGCTGGATAAAGGTATTCGAAACCGCAAAGCGCTATGGCATCAATCACTACCGCTTCCACACCTGCTGCCCGCCCGAGGCGGCGTTTGAGGCGGCGGACCTTATGGGCATATATATGCAGCCCGAGCTGCCTTTCTGGGGCACCATCCCCGAGGAACTGACGGAGGAACACAAATTCCTCCGCGAAGAGGGCTTCCGCATACTTAACGAATTCGGCAGCCACCCCTCGTTCGTGATGATGTCCATGGGCAACGAGCTCTGGGGCAGCCGGCAGCGGCTGGACGAAATCCTTGCGGGATACAAGGCATACGCCCCCGACAAGCTTTATGTTCAGGGGTCGAACAACTTCCAGTTCGTGCCCTGTATCCTTGACCACGACGACTTTTTCAGCGGCGTACGTTTCGACCGCGACAGGCTCATCCGCGGCAGCTACGCCTCCTGCGACGCGCCTTTCGGGCATATTCAGACCGACGAGCCGAACAGCGTGCATAATTACGACGGAATGATAATCCCCGAAAATGCGGGGGCAGGCTCCGACGGCGGCGAAATACTCATCCAGTACGGCACCGAAATGAAGAAAGTCCGCGCGGATTCCTCCGGGGCGATAATCCCGAATGTCCCCGTGGTTTCGCACGAGGTCGGGCAGTATTACATCTACCCCAACTACGACGAAATAATGAAATACACAGGCTCCCTCCACCACGACACCTACGAGGGCTACCGCAAAACAGCGGAGGAAAATGGTCTGCTGGGTCACTGGCGCGATTTCTTCCGCGCATCCGGGGCGCTCTCCGTCGACTGCTACCGCAGGGAAATTGAGGCTGCGCTGCGCTCCGAAAAAATGGCAGGGTTCCAGCTTCTTGACTTGCAGGATTTCCCCGGTCAGGGCACCGCGACCGTCGGCATACTTGACCCGTTCATGGAAAGCAAGGGGCTTATTGAGCCGAACGAATGGCGCCGCTTCTGCGGAAAGACCGTTGTTCTCGCGGAGCTTCCGAAGTTTGTATACACAAGCGGCGATAGCATTTCCTGCAGGCTTATGATATCCTCCACCGAGCCGAATTACACCGCCTCAAAAGTAAACTGGACCGTGACCGCGGACGGAAAAACCGTTGCCGACGGGACATCTTCCGCGGGTAAATTCGGCGGGAGAATTGCGCACTGCGCGCCGATAGAATTCACCGTTGATACCGACGCACCCTGCACCGCCGAGCTTGAACTTCAGGTAGACGGCACGAACATCACAAACACTTACACGCTGTACATATACCCCGAAATCGACGTGGAAATAACCGAAACGTATATCAAGTACGACGGAAAAACTCTCCCCATCGTCTGCGACGAAGCCTCCGCAAACGCGAATAATCTTTATATCCCCAGGGCTGGCGAGAACGACCTGCGCGGCGAATACTGCACGGATTTCTGGTGCTACGGAATGTTCAGATCCATATCCGAAAGCATGGGCAAGCCCGTCCCCACGGGCACGCTGGGGTTGTATATAAACAGAGAAAGCAAGCTTCTCAGAGGCTTCCCCTGCAACGACCACACCACCCCCCAGTGGTATGGGATAATATCACACAGCCATTGCGCAAACCTCGACGGAACAAGCATTGAACCCGATGTGTGGGTGATCGACAACCCGCAGCGCGCTTCGCGGCTCGCACTGCTTTACCGCGAAAACGGACATACAGTGTGCACCTCGCGGCTTTGGGAAATCGCCGAAAGAATAGAAGCGAAGCACTTTGCGGCGAGCCTTGTCAGGGCGGTGCTGGGTTAAAATGAAACAAAACATTTACGGCATGACCCCCGCAAGGCTTGAAAAATACTTCACCGAAAACGGTGAAAATCCCGCCAAGGCGGCAATAGTTTTCGACGGGATTTACCGCCGCAGAATAAGCAGCTTTGACGAACTGGGACTGTCGCAGCGGGTGCGCGGCGCGCTCGCGCGGGATTTTGAAATCTCTCTCCCCGTAACAGTTGAAGCACTCGAAAGCGCCGACACGGCAAAGCTACTCCTTCGTTTAGGCGACGGTGAATTTATCGAAACCGTGCTTATGCGGCAGAAATTCGGCGCCTGCGTGTGCGTTTCAACGCAGGTCGGGTGCTCAATGGGCTGCGCGTTCTGCCGCAGCGGTCAGATGAAAAAACGCAGGAACCTCTCCCCTGCGGAAATCGTCGGGCAGATAGCCGCGGTCGAAAAACAATTCGAGGTTAGGGTGAGCGGCGTTTCCGTCATGGGAATAGGCGAGCCGTTTGACAATTTCGACGCCGTGAGGGATCTGTGCGAGATACTCTGCGCGCCGAAAGGCATGGCGCTCGGCGAGAAGCACATCACCGTTTCCACCTGCGGGCTGGTGCCCGAAATATACAAATACGCAGACCTCCCGCACCCCTGCAACCTCGCGATAAGCCTTCATGCGCCGAATAACGAGCTGCGGAGCCGTCTTATGCCTGTGAACCGCGCGTACCCGCTGGAGCAGCTTATCCCCGCCGCCGAGCATTTCTCCGTGAAATGCAACAGGCGCGTAACGCTGGAGTATGTGATGCTCAACGGCGTGAACGACCTCCCCGAGAACGCCGAGCAGCTTTGCGAACTTATCGGCGACAGGAATTTTTATGTGAATATCATCCCGTACAACTCCGCCGATTCCGAGTTTGAGAAAAGCCCACGCGACAGGATAATGCGCTTCTACGACGTGCTGAAAAAGCACGGTATCGGCGTTACCATGCGTCGGGAATTCGGCGCGGAACTTAAAGCCGCCTGCGGACAGCTTCGCGCGGATCACGAAAAATCATAAAAAATGCCTCAACGCGCAAAAACGCATTGAGGCACAAATGTCTATACCTGACGAATAGACTTCTCTAAACACGGGATAAACAAAAAATTCCGCCGAACCACATGGGTTCAGCGGAAAACTGGTGCCGGTGGCGGGGCTTGAACCCGCACGCCGTTGCCGGCAACGGATTTTGAGTCCGTCTCGTCTGCCAATTCCAACACACCGGCAAAATAACAATAATATTATATCACAATATCCGCCCCGTGTCAAGTTTTTGGAGGTAAAAAATGCTTCTTCACTATAAAATAATCAACACCACAGTGTGCGTCGAGCGCGATTTTATAATGTACGACGGCGAAAAAGAGATCGGGCAGTGCTATGTTTATGTCGGCAGCCCGACCGCTGTTTTCAGGAGAATTTCCGTCAGCGAGGGCTACGACGATTTCACGACCCTGCGCTATTTTATGCAGGAAATGATTCTGCGGCTACCATGCGAGGGCGAAGGCGCATTTATAATCGAGCCTACTAATACTGCATCGTCAGAGCTGTTCAGCAAAGCAGGATATTCCATCGGAACAAAATACTCCATCGCCGACACCCCCGCACTGCTCTGATCAGAGCCCGTTCCAGAGGTATTTTTCAAGATCCACCGTGTTATCCTCGCGAACCTCTATACCGTCGGCGCGAAGCAGCTCCGCCTGGCGCTCCGCCCCGCCGAACGCAAACGCAGGCGCAAGCCCGCCGAAGCGATTGACAACGCGGTAGCACGGTATTCCATCGGGATCGGGGTTACTGTGCAGGGCGTAACCTACCGCCCTTGCCCAGCGCGGATTTCCCGCCAGCATGGCAATTTGCCCGTATGTCGCGACCTTTCCCCGCGGAATTTTCCGCACCTGCTCGTAAATTTTCTCAAAAACGCTCATTCACCCACTCCATATCAAAATAGCGGCAGTTCCCTGCCGCTATTATTATTGTTCGCCAAAAAAAGGTTATGCCTTTTTCTTTGCTTTCTTTTCGGTCTTTGCAGACTTCTTTGCGGCATTAGGGTCGCGCTCGATTATCGGCTCGCCCGTGCCCTCGACGCAGTCGGCGGTGATCGTAACCTTCTTTATTGTGGGGTCGCTCGGCGCCGTGAACATGATGTCGCGGAGCGTCTTTTCGACGATGGAACGAAGTCCGCGGGCACCGGTGTTGTTGAGAATCGCCTTCTTGGCAATTGCGCGCTTTGCAGCGTCCTCAAACTCAAGTTCGATATCGTCGGCTTCAAAGAGGTACTTGTACTGCTTGATAAGCGCGTTTTTCGGCTCGTCAAGAATGCGCACGAGCGCGTCCTCGTCGAGTGCGTCCAGCGCGGTAACGACGGGCAGACGTCCGATAAGCTCGGGGATTATGCCGAACTTCACAAGATCCTGCTGGCTTACGCGCTTGAGCATATCAGCGCTTTCCTTGTCCTTTGAGGACTTGACATCCGCGCCAAATCCCATCGCAGAGCTGGAAACACGCTGCGCGATCATCTTCTCGATACCCTCGAATGCGCCGCCGCAGATAAACAGGATGTTCTTGGTGTTTATCTGAATAAATTCCTGATGCGGGTGCTTTCTTCCGCCCTGCGGAGGAACGTTGGAAACCGTTCCCTCGATGATCTTCAGCAGCGCCTGCTGAACACCCTCGCCGCTGACGTCGCGGGTGATGGATGTATTCTCGCTGCGGCGGGATATCTTGTCGATCTCATCGATGTAGATAATTCCACGCTCAGCCGCCTCAATGTCGAAATCCGCCGCCTGAATAAGACGGAGCAGTACATTCTCGACATCCTCGCCGACGTAGCCTGCCTGCGTAAGCGTCGTTGCGTCCGCAATGGCGAACGGAACATTAAGCAGCTTTGCAAGCGTCTGCGCGAGCATTGTCTTGCCGACGCCCGTCGGTCCGAGCAGAAGCACGTTGGACTTCTGAAGCTCGACTTCATCGTCGCCGCCGTCGTTGAGGAACGTTCTCTTGTAATGATTGTAAACGGAAACGGAGAGGATCTTCTTTGCCTCTTCCTGTCCGATAATGTATTCGTCAAGGTATGCCTTGATCTCCTCGGGCGTCATAAGCTCGTCCGGTCGGGAAAGATAATCAGAATCGCCGGCAGCAGCCGCGGCAGGTGCCGCAAGCTTTCCGCCCTTGATATCGCCGCTTTCTACCAGCATATTGTAGGAAGTGAGAATGCACTCGCTGCAAATTACAGCCTTGTCCCCCGCCATGCCGTAAAGAATGCGGCTTACCTGATTTTCGTTCTTTCCGCAAAAGGAGCAAACCATCATATATTAATCCTCCTATGGATCGGTATGTCAGGACTTCTTTGCGTCAAGCTCCAGTCTGCTGTTGTATACCTTGTCGATAAGGCCGTACTGAAGAGCCTCCTCCGCGGACATGAAGTTGTCGCGCTCGGTATCGCGGCATATTGTTTCATAGTCCTTGCCTGTATTGTCGGCGAGGATATGATTAAGGCGCTCCTTTGTTTTCTGGAGGTAATTTGTGCGTATCTGGATATCCGTTACCTGACCCGAAATTCCGCCGCCGGAAATAAGCGGCTGATGGATCATTATCTCGCTGTTGGGGAGAGCAATTCTCTTGCCCTTGGCGCCGCTTGAAAGCAGGAACGCACCCATGGAAGCAGCCATACCCATGCAGATGGTAGAAACATCGCACTTGATATACTGCATCGTGTCGTAAATAGCCATTCCGTCGGAAACGGAGCCTCCGGGGCTGTTAATATACAGGAAAATATCCTTATCGGGATCCTGACCCTCAAGGTAAAGCAGCTGCGCAACAACTACGCTTGCAGTTGCGGAGTTTACCTCATCGTGAAGAAGGATTATTCTGTCATTCAGCAGGCGGGAGAAGATATCGTAGGAACGCTCTCCGTGGCTGCTTTGCTCAACAACATAAGGAATATAAGCCATAATGCTCCTTTCTCAGACCTGCGGCGGCGACGAAAACCGACCGCAATCTTAACCAAAATCCGCGCACAAAACTGCGCGCGGATTTTTAACTTCGAAAATTACTCAGTAACTTCCTCGATCTTTGCGCTGTTCTTTACAACGTCAAGAGCCTTCTCGATTCTCAGGTCGCTTCTGATAGCGCTCTCAGGGATAGCAGCCTTGACCTTGTCGGCTTCCATCTTGTACTGCTCGGCCATATCAGCGTATTCCTTGGCAACATCCTCGTCGGTAACTTCAACATTCTCGATGTCTGCGATCTTCTCAAGAGCAAGACGCAGGTCAACCTGACGCTTAGCAACTTCCTTGAAGTTTGCGCGGAACTGCTCCATGTTCAGACCGGTGTACTTGAGGTAATCCTCAACGCCGATTCTGTTTCTTGCGCTCCACTCGCGTGCGATGTCGTCGATGCGGCGCTCGTACATAACCTCGGGAACCTCTGCGTTCATCTTTGTAAGCAGTGCTTCAACCAGCGCATTGTCAGCCTCGTTGTCAGCTTCCTCTGCGTTCTTCTTCTCCTGCTTTTCCTTGATGTCAGCCTTCAGTTCGTCAAGAGTATCCTTGTCGCTTACGTCCTTTGCGAACTCGTCATCCAGCTCGGGAAGCTCCTTGCCCTTGATCTCGTGCAGCTTGCACTTGAATACAACAGCCTTGCCCTTGAGGTTCTCTGCCTGATAATCCTCGGGGAATGTAACGTTTACGTCGAACTCTTCGCCGATGTTCTTGCCAATGATCTGCTCCTCAAAGCCGGGGATAAAGGTGTGGCTGCCGATCTCGAGGGGATAGCTCTCGCCCTTGCCACCCTCAAATGCACCGCCGTCGAGGCAGCCGTCATAGTCGATCACAGCGGTGTCGCCCTCTGCAACCGCTCTGTCCTCAACAGAGATGATTCTTGCAGCTCTCTTGCGCATATTCTCAAGCTCTGCGTTAACTGTTTCGTCGGTAACAGTCTTGACAGTCTTCTTAACTTCTAATCCCTTGTAATCGGAAATTTCAATCTCAGGCTTGGTGATGATGTCAGCCTTGAAAGAAACGCCGTTCTCCTTGCTTACCTCTGTAACCTCGGTGTTCTGAACATCAACGACCTCAAGCTTGGTTTCGTCGATAAGCTTTGCAATGTTGGTGTTGTACAGGGTATTAACTGCATCCTCAAAGAACACGCCCTCGCCGTAGGTCTTTTCGATGATCTTGCGGGGAGCCTTGCCCTTGCGGAAGCCGGGAACTGTGATCTTGCCCTTTGCCTTGTTGTAAGCCGCGTTGATGGCAGCCTCAAACTCCTCTGCGGAGAACTTGAATTCGATAGCTGTAGTATTGGTAGCTGTCTTGTTCTGAGAAATGATTTCCATTGTTGATGATCCTTCCTTGTCCATACGGACAATTGATATTATTTTCATTCAGAGATTATGCTCTGATCAATTTTGACAGGGTCAAATCCGACGCCGTCCGCGGAAACAAGCCTATACCGTATCCCCGCACGCTCGCCGTTAAGCGCGCCCTTTATGCTCGCGCCGTGCAGGTGGGCGTAGTAGCACCGCTTTACATTATATTTGTGGAGTATTTCCGTGATATACACATTTTCTTCCGTGCCGTAAATCGGCGGGTAGTGGATAAACGCGATAAGTTCGCCGCCGAGCTTCACGCCCTCTTTCAGCGACATTTCCAGCCGCCCCGCTTCCCTGTTGAGCACCTTTGCGTCCGCGGGCTCGCCGTTTTCACGGATCCAGCCGCGGGTGCCGCATATTGATATGCCCTCAACGAGAAATGCGTTGTTGAAAAGGAAACTGATGGAATCAAAACCGTTCGCTTTAACAAAGGCGTTGATCTTGCTCGCCGTAGACCACCACAGGTCGTGGTTGCCTTTAACGAGGATCTTTTTGCCCCTTAACCGCGTGTGTATATACTCAAGGTCCTTGTAGCTGTCCTCCAGCTTCAGCGCCCAGGAATGGTCGCCGAGAAGTACCACGGTATCATCATCGGTTATCTTGCTGTTCCAGTTCTGCTCGAGCCGTTCGAGGTAATTCGTCCAGCCCGCAAAAATATCCATCGGCTTGTCACAGCCCAGCGAAAGATGAAGGTCGCCTATCGTGTATAGCACAGTCAGCCTCCCTCTTTATCTTAAGACTTGAGAAAATCAAGAACTACCTTGCTCATATCCTGCTTTTCAACAGAACCCGTAAATCTTACGGTCTTCGTGCGTGTTGCCGCAAGGGGAGCAGGCATCTTAGTGGAAGTTGCCTTCTCAAGACGGTCGATTATCTCGAACTCGTCGTCGGTGTCGATCTTGCCGCCGATAGCCTCGTAAACCGCGCCGCTGAACTTATAGGGGTTAGCGGTGGACGCGATGACAGTCTTGGTCGTATCTCCGGTAGCCTTCTTGTAATCTTCGTAAACCTTTGCTGCAACAGCGGTGTGCGTGTCGAGCAGGTAGGAGTAGTTCTCGAATGTGGACTTGATCTCCGCCTTTGTTTCGTCGTCGGAGCAGCAGCCTGCATAGAACAGCTCGCCGATCTTAGCCTTAACATCGTCGGAAACTTCGTATCTGCCTGTTTCCTTGAGCCGGCCGAACCAGTCGCGGATAACCGCGTCGTTCTCACCTGTGAGGTGATACAGCAGACGCTCGAGGTTGGAGGAAATAAGTATATCCATAGACGGAGAAACCGTGGTATAGAACTTTCTGTTTCTGTCGTAAACGCCCGTGTTGATGAAATCAGTGAGGACGTTGTTGCTGTTGGATGCGCAGATAAGCTTGTTAACGGGAATACCCATCAGCTTTGCGTAGTAGGCCGCAAGGATGTTGCCGAAGTTGCCGGTCGGAACAACAATGTTGATCTTCTCGCCGAACTCGATTTCCTTGTCCTTTACCAATTCTGCATAAGTAGAAACATAGTAAACGATCTGCGGTGCAAGTCTGCCCCAGTTGATGGAGTTCGCGCTGGAAAGCAGGATGTTGTTTGCCGCAAGTCTGTCAGCGATGGACTTATCGGTGAATATCTGCTTAACGCCGTTCTGGCAGTCGTCAAAGTTGCCCTTGATGGCGCAGACATTAACGTTATTGCCCTCCTGAGTGGTCATCTGGCGCTTCTGCATACGGGAAACGCCGTCCTCGGGATAGAACACGCTGATGGATGTGCCGTCGACATCCTTGAAGCCCTCAAGCGCAGCCTTACCGGTATCGCCGGAGGTTGCAACGAGAATTGCAATCTGCTTGCCGTCAACAGTCTTCTTTGCGGAAGTCGTCAGCAGGTACGGCAGGATCTGAAGCGCCATATCCTTGAACGCGCAGGTGGGACCGTGCCACAGCTCGAGCACATATGTACCGGGAACAAGCAGAGAGATCTCCGCAATGTTGTCAGAATCAAAATTCTTGTCGTTGTAAGCGCTGTCAACGCAGTGTCTGATCTCCTCGGGGGTGAAGTCGGTCAGCAGTCTGCTGAACACTTCGTATGCACGGTCTGCGTAGCTCTTGTCACAAAGTGCAAGTATCTCCTTTTCGGACAGAGCAGGAATGCTCTCGGGAACATAAAGTCCGCCCTCGTCGGAAAGGCCCTTGGTGATCGCGTGAGCGGAAGTCACCTTGAGAGAAGAATTTCTCGTGCTCCTGTAATTCATAATCAACGTCATCCTTTCATGCGGTTCAGTTAAGGGTATAAATACCGTCCGCGGTGAACGCGTCCTCGACAATGTCGATACGCACCACCCGCGGGATCTCTCCCCGCGTAATTGTCACCTCTGCAACATCATACCTCGGCTGCAGGCCGCAGTCATGCTCCGTAAGATAAGCGTCGGATGTCAGTACGATCTTTCTCTGTTTGCGGCCGTCGACCGCTTCGATGCCCGACACCATGCTGTTCATCTCTCTGGTTTTTACTTCGGTGAATACTATAAATCCGTTAACCTCGGATATAATATCGATCTCGCCGGTTCTTTTGCGGTAATTCCGCCCGACGATACTGTGCCCGCGCCGCACAAGCAGCTCGCAGACAGCGTCCTCGCCGAGCCTGCCCTTTTCACTTCTGTCCATTTTTCTCGAAATGCTTCTTGAAAAACGAGGCTCTGTGTATCGGGCAGAGTCCGTATGTATCCACAGCTTCGATGTGTGCCTTAGTGCCATAGCCCTTGTGCTTTTCAAAGCCGTACTGCGGATAGAGCAGAGCCTGCTCCTTCATATATCTGTCACGCGATACCTTTGCAAGTATCGACGACGCCGCGACCGCTTCGCTGCGCGCGTCGCCCTTTTTAAGGCATCTTATCTCCCCATCAATTTCGGGGAGGACATCTCCGTCGACGATAATCATTCCCGCCTTTTCGTTCATGCCTTCGTATGCCCGTTTCATTGCGAGAAGATCCGCGGACAGGATATCTGTCGCTTCTATCTCTTCGACCGTCGCGAACGCAACGCAGTATGCCTTTGCATTTGCAATTATTTCGTCGTAGAGTTTTTCGCGTTTCTTTTCGGTCAGCTTTTTGCTGTCGTTAAGACCGTTTATCGGCTTATCCGGGTCGAGTATGACCGCCGCCGCATACACAGCGCCCGCCATCGGACCTCTTCCCGCCTCGTCGATCCCGCAGACGGAGCCATACACCGCGCGTACGCGCTCGTCAAACTCCCTCAGCGTGATATTTTCGAGATCAACGCCGTCGACGTGAAGCTGCTGTTCCTCGCTTTTATGGTGTTTCGAGAGTAATTCTGCCAATCTTTCCACCTCTGTATTCATCGAGGAGCGCCGCCGCTGCACGCTCTGTGTCCGGAACTCCGCCCGAAACAAGCATTCCGCGCGCCTTTGCGATCTCCGTCAGCACATCGCCCTCGCCGCTTATCTTGTACCTTGCCTTCATAAGCTCGGGATAGTCCTCAAGAAGAAGCTTTCCCAGCGCCCTTGCCAGCGCCTCGGAATCCATTACGTCATCCTTTATTGCGCCCGTGAAAGCAAGCCGCTGCGCAGCGATCTGATCATCGAATTTCGGCCAGAGTATACCCGGCATATCCAGCAGCTCGACGTCCTTATCAATGGACACCCACTGCTTTCCGCGGGTAACGCCCGGCTTGTCGCCGACCTTTGTTTTCTTCGTTTTCGCCATGCGGTTTATAAACGAAGATTTCCCGATATTAGGGATACCCACAACCATAAGACGCAGCGCCTTACCTATCATTCCGCGCGATTTTCTGCGCTCGATCAGGTCGCTCAGCAGCGTCTTTACCGTCGGCAGGAACCGGTTGATGCCCTTTCCGCTGCGGCAGTCGCAGGTTATAACGGTTATCCCCTTTTCGGAGTAGTATCTGCGCCACGCCGCCGTTGCGTTGTCGTCGGCATAGTCGCACTTGTTCATTATCATAATGCGCGGCTTATCCTTTATCAGCTCATCCAGGATCGGATTTCTGCTGCTTTCGGGTATTCTCGCGTCGGTGATCTCCACCACGGCGTCGACCAGCTTCAAGTCAGCCTCGATAAGCCGCTTGGTTTTGGTCATATGCCCGGGGAACCACTGAATATTTCCAACTTCGCTCATAACAATCCTATACTGTCGAACGGGTAAATTCTAATGAAAGCCTTCCCCATGATAAGATCTGTATCAACATATCCTACCGACGGAAGATCGCGGCTGTCGCGGGATCTGTTTCTGTTATCACCCATTACGAACACGCAGTGCTCAGGCACCACATAGTCTACCCCGCTCTCGCAATACTGCGCAAGCGTTGTGGGCTGTGCAATATAATCCTCGGAAAGCAGCTCGCCGTTGCGGTATACCTCGCCCTTGTCAAAATCAAAGCGGATGGTATCGCCCTCAAGCCCGATAACGCGCTTGATTATCGGCTCGCCGTAAAATCCCGTGCTCTGGTTTCTGAGCTTATCTGCCTGTAAAACGACGATATCGCCGTAGTTCGGCGTATAGAAGAAATTCGTTGTGATCACCTTGTCCTGATCCTGCAATGTTTCGTTCATTGATGGACCGTCGACGGTGATCGAGCGGAATACAAACAGATTAAGTGCAAGCATGAACAGTACCGCGTAGACAAGGCTTCCCGCCCAGTCGAGCGCGTCCGCGAACGGCTTGACAGACCTCTCGCTTATTTCGTTCGCCTTTTCTGTTATCTTTTCATCAAGCTTCTTGTTCTTTGACATTGCACATACTCTTTTCTCAGCATATCCACGCTAAGCCCCGCCGAAGCGGAGCGTTGCATGAATGAGGTTGGTCTGATGTTAAATCAAACCTTGGACTTAACCTTGGCAGCCTTACCAACTCTGTCGCGCAGGTAGTACAGCTTAGCTCTGCGAACCTTACCGCCTCTTACTATCTCTACCTTTTCAACAGACGGGCTGTGAAGCGGGAAAACTCTCTCTACGCCGCAGCCGTGCGCAACACGTCTAACGGTGAAAGTTTCGTTGATACCGCCGTGCTTCTTGGCGATAACAGTGCCCTCGAACATCTGGATACGGCTCTTGTCGCCTTCCTTGATGCGTACGGAAACCTTTACGAGGTCACCGATCTCGATAGCGGGAGCCTCAGCCTTCATGCTGCTCTGTTCAATGAGTTTTAATGCGTCCATTTTTTTCCTCCTAGACTTTGCGGATATTCTTGAGACCGACTTTTTCGAGCTTATTGCCAAGGGGATTTCCCTTGATCCCAGCGGACTATCCGGTATAATGTGTGGCTTTACGCCGCGCATTAACACGCGCTGATATAATCTATATTCAGGCATAGTTATACCAGCGGATACTAAATGCTTTAATATTATAACACCTTTATCAGAAAAAATCAAGGGCTTTTTAGAAACTTTTCTTACAAATTAACCATAAACTCAAGATTTTTTATGTACAAATCGTCAAATTCCGGCATAAGCTCGTTCGACATATCCTCCGCAGACATCACGATATCATGGGCAGCGTCCCTGCCAGCCTCATCGGTGACGTAACGGACAACGCCCTGCTCTGCGGAATTTCGGCAGAATGCCGCGCCGGAAAGCTCCCGCGGGACTGCGCCCAGCGACAGCATTGATTTCATCCCGCCATCCGCGAAAGGTTCCCCCGAAATAAACGCCCGCAGCCCCGCACCGCCGTTGTTCATCGCAAGCTCCAGCGCGGCGGCAGTACGCGCCCTGTCAGTCTGAATTGCGCGTACATCCTCCTGTGTAATGAATATCTCCTCCCCGACGGTGAACCTGTCGCGGTCGGTCATTATCCCGAAATCATCCACTATGCCATGTTCCAGCATCACCACCGCCGCCCGCACCGCACCACAGGGCGATATCCCCGCCGCGTCCCCGTCGCCGACGACGCTGTAGCACAGTTCTCCGCTTTCCTCGCGGTACACCGAAATTATCGCGCCGTTCTCCGCAGGCATTCCGAACGTCAGCGATGAGCAATCAAACGCCCCCGAAAGCGGGAACGACACGCATTTAAACTTCCCATCGCTGCGCACCGCCGCACATACCGACGCACCCACATCCGCGCAGATAATATCCCCATGCGGCACCGTCAGCAGCGCCGCGGTGAATCTTCCGCCAAGTCCCGCCGAAATATACGGCAGTACATAAATCTCGGTTTCCGGCGGCAGAAACAGGTCGGACGATGTCAATTCCGTTTCCAGCATGGCTGTTATATGCGTATCAGCCGCGGCGCCGACGCGCTTTATCGACCGCGCGGGGATGCCGAATTTCTGCATCGCCAGCGACAGCAGTCTTGCCATCTGCCGCAGTACGGTCTGCGCGGTGATATTTTCGCAGGCAAGCGCCGCACGCGCGTATCGCCTTTCCAATGCGATATCATATATCACCACGCTCATCCCGCAGGATGTTATGTCAAACGCCGCCGCAAGCTCCTCGCTTCTTTCCGGGCGGAATTTTTCGTAATAATAATGAAACTGTCCGATCATAGCTATATTCCTTTAATATATTATACATATTATTATAGCATACTTTGGGCGGCGGTTCAAGGCGTTTTTTTTCAAAAGCTATTGAAATAGGTCGAGATTTCTGTTATAATGAGTTAAATAAAAGCAAAGGACAGGTGACCTAATTTGGAACAGAACTTCAACCATTTCATCGACATGGATGACGAGTCCGTTTCGCAGTGGAACGCTATCATAAACCTCGCGCAGGACATCAAGCGCAGACCCGAGGGTTACGCAGACAAGTGCAGGGGCAAGATAATGGCAACGCTTTTCTACGAGCCATCCACCCGCACACAGATGAGCTTTCAGGCGGCGATGATACGCCTTGGCGGCAACATTATCGGGTTCGATAACCCCGGAAATTCCTCCGTCAGCAAGGGCGAAAACCTCAAAGACACCATAAAAATCGTCAGCACCTATTCCGATATACTGGTCATGCGGCACTCGCAGGAGGGCTCCGCGAAAGCCGCGGCGCTCTGTGCCGACTGCCCCGTTATCAACGCGGGGGATGGCGGTCACCTCCACCCCACGCAGACTCTCACCGACCTGCTTACGCTGAAGCTTGAGCTTGGAAGGCTGGACAACCTTACAATAGGATTATGCGGCGATCTTAAAAACGGCCGCACCGTTCACACACTGCTCAAGGCGCTTTCCTGCTACCACGGCAACAAATTCATCCTTATCTCCACGCCGTCGCTCGCCCTGCCGTCCTACATAAAGGATGTGCTTATCGCACGCGGGTGCGAGTTCACCGAAGTAACTACCATCGACGAAGTTCTGCCTCAGCTTGATATGCTTTACATGACGCGCATACAGCAGGAGCGCTTTGAAAGCCGTGAGGAATACCTCAGCCAGCGCGATACCTACTGCCTCACAAAAGACAAAATGCAGTTTGCAAAGAAGGACATGATCGTTATGCACCCGCTGCCGAGGGTCAACGAAATTGAAGTCGCGGTGGACGACGACCCCCGCGCGGCGTATTTCAGGCAGGCAAACAACGGAATGTTCGTGCGCATGGCGCTGATACTCACGGTGCTTAACAACACGCCCCGCACGAAGCCGCTGTTCACAGGCATTACCCATCCCGATGTGTGCTGCACAAATCCCCGCTGCATAACGCAGACGGAAAAGTATCTCCCGAAAAAATTCAGAAAGTTCGGAGATTTCCTCATCTGCGAATACTGCGACGAGCGGATACTACTTAAATAAACGATCAAGCCGCAGGTTTTACGCCTGCGGCTCTTTTATATTTTATTCCTTGCCGTTCCAGCAATATGTGCAAAGTTTGCAGCCGGGGATTCCAACCGACTCGATCATATCGTCAAGGCGGTGATAACGCAGGGATGTAAAGTTCAGCTCCTTGCGTATCTCTTCGAGCATTTCTGCGTACTTCGGGGAGTCGGGATCGCTGTATTCCTCAAGAAGCTCGGGAGTGCAGCAGCCCTCCTTTTTAAGTATAACGCGGCGGGTTATAAGGTCAAGCTCGCTCTTGGAGCGGGAGAAATTCAGATATTTGCAGCCGAAAAGAAGCGGCGGGCACGCGGGGCGGATGTGAACTTCCTTAGCTCCGCTGCGGTAGAGGAACTCTGTTGTTTCGCCGAGCTGCGTTCCTCTTACGATGGAGTCGTCGATAAGCAGCATACTCTTGTCATGGATAAGCGCTTCCACGGGTATAAGCTTCATCTTTGCGATAAGATTGCGCCTTGTCTGGTTTGTCGGCATGAAAGAGCGCGGCCATGTGGGAGTGTACTTGATGAACGGGCGGGCAAACGGAATGCCCGAGCGGTTGGCATATCCTATCGCGTGGGCTGTTCCCGAATCGGGCACGCCTGCAACGATATCCGTGCGCACGTCATCCCTTGCTGCAAGCATATCACCGCAGCGATAGCGCATCTGCTCAACATTAACGCCCTCATAGGAAGAGGTCGGGTAGCCATAATATATCCACAGGAAGGTGCATATCTTCATCTCATCCTGCGGCTTCTGAAGAACGTCGTATCCGTCCTTGGTAACAAAATCCACCTCTCCGGGGCCGAGTTCATGCTCGTCCGTATAGCCGAGGTTCAGATATGCAAAGCTTTCAAAGGAAACGCAGCGCGCGCCGTCTTTTTTTCCGATGCAGCAGGGAGTCCTTCCCATCCTGTCGCGGGCGGCGTAAATGCCCTCCGGAGTCATTATCAGCATGGTAAGGGAGCCTTTCACGACCTCCTGCACATAGCGGATACCCTCGGTGATGGTCTTTTTCTGGTTGATAAGGGACGCGGCTACCTCGGTGGGGTTAAGCTTACCGCTGCTCATTTCAAGGTAGTGCGAAAAGCCGTTGTTAAGCGACATTTCCGCAAGCTCGTCAATATTGTTGATTATGCCTACGGTGGTTATCGCATAGCTTCCGAGGTGGGATTTTACAAGAAGCGGCTGCGGCTCATTGTCCGAAATACAGCCTATTCCGAGATTACCCTCGAGCTCATCGAGGTCGTCCTCGAACTTTGTTCTGAACGGTGCGTGCTCAATGTTATGGATGGAACGCTTAAAGCCACCGTTGCCATAAACCGCCATGCCGCCCCTGCGCGTGCCGAGGTGAGAATGATAATCGACCCCGAAAAAAAGGTCGTTGGTACAGCTCTCCTCAGAAACAACTCCAAAAAATCCGCCCATCTTTTATCTCCCTTTCAATATCTGTTTAACGTTTTGCTGCAAAAACAACATAATAATTATATCACATTAACCTGCACTTGTCAACAAAAAATTGCCGCACGAAAGCATTCCCGTGCGGCATTTTATCAGCCTATCCTGTATTCAAAATCTGTAAATTCCGCGGTTCCGCCAACTGCGTAAAGTCCGAGAACAACGCCCGTAAATCCGCCTGAAACCTCGCTGGTAAGATACTTCGACTGTGCGCTGCCGAGGAATGTTTCGCCCTTGTCGGTGACAACGGAAAAATTGTAGCCGTAGTTATCCATGCGGAGTTTCAGCACTGCCTCGCCGCTTTCAAGCGCAGCCGTATTCTGAACGTGCTTGATATCGCCGAGGTTGAGCTTCTCAACGGCCTCGTAGCCGCTTTCTGTTTTGCGGAGTGCAGCGTCATAATGCTCCGACTCACACATATAAGCGGTGATGCCCGCTTCGCCGCCGCTGAGTTTTACCTTTACCGAAAACTCGCCAACAAAATCACGCTGCCTTATCGCAATGAATGTCGGGGAATCCACCATATCAAGTGTGACATCAGTGCCGTGGAGAACAGCCTTGTTTTCGGTAAGCTCATAATTTTCCTCATGCGGATGGCGCAGGAAGCACCATTCCTTGTCCCAGGAGGTATTCTCGAATGTGAAATGATTCTGCTGCTTCTGCTCGAAATCGCCCTTGATCTCGTAGCTTTCGTCGCAGGTGCCGTCAAGCCCCGCGGAGAACCATCCGTCCTCGCCGAAAGTTACGGGCATAAGGAACACTTCTCTGCCCAGATTGTGGAACGGCATCCAGATGCCGATCTGCCTGAATCCGAGGGAAAGAATGTGCCAGTCGCCGTACTTGTCGCAGATAAGATCTCCATGACCTATGCCCTGAATGATGTAGGGCGCTTTGTTTCTGTTGGTAACTACAGGGTTATGCGGGTTAGAAACGAAAGGTCCCCACACGCTGTCGGCGCGGGCGGAAGTTATCATGTGACCGTATTCCGTGCCGCCCTCTGCAGCCATAAGGTAGTATGTTCCGTTTATTTTATAAAGGTGCGGGGATTCAAGGTAGCGTCCGCCGGAGCCCTGCCAGATGCAGCGGCTGGGAGAAAGCTTCTCGCCGGTTTCGATATTGATCTCGCACTGAACAACGCCGCCCTTGCCCTCGTCGTCGGCGCCGTTGCTCATGAAATATGTATGGCCATCCTCGAAATAAAGCGAGGGATCAATGCCGCCCTGATCGACGTAAATCGGGTCGGACCACTCGCTGCAGATGTCATCTGTGTATACATAAAAATTCTGATGCGTAGTATCGTTGGTGGTCACCATATAAAACCTGCCGTTGTTAAAACGGATTGTGGGCGCGAAAACTCCGCCCGAGCTGTTGATTTTCTCAAGCATTACCTGTGTTTTCCTTGTAAGGACATGACCTATCTGCTTCCAGTTTACAAGGTCGTCGCTCTCAAACAGCGGAACACCTGGGAAATACTGAAACGAACTGCAGACAAGATAGTATTTGCCGTTCGCCTCACAAACGCTGGGGTCGGGGTAAAAGCCCTTCACAATGGGGTTTGTATATTTCATGATAACTCTCCTTTTAGGTTTATAATATCATTTTATCACAAAAAACAGCTTTTTTATATCAGAAAATGCCCCGATATTTATACTATCTTTCCACAAACAAAAAACCGCCCGTTGAAAGCGAGCGGTTATAATGCTTAAATACCGTTGTTCAATTAAACACCGTACTTAATGGTGTTAACCTTAACGCCGGGACCCATTGTGGAAGAAACTGTGCAGCTCTTGATGTACTGACCCTTTGCTGCAGCAGGTCTTGCCTTAGCAACTGCTTCCATAAGAGTATTGAAGTTCTCGTCGAGCTTCTCTGCTCCGAAGGATGCCTTGCCGATGGGGCAGTGGATAATG
This sequence comes from uncultured Oscillospiraceae bacterium, assembly GCA_934481445.1. GTDB lineage: Bacteria > Bacillota > Clostridia > Oscillospirales > Ruminococcaceae > CAG-115. The sequence continues at coordinate 10,514 of CAKSPC010000032.1, read as the reverse complement.
TTAGCCTTGTCAAGACGGTACTCGATCTTACCTGCCTTGGCTTCCTGAACAGCCTTAGCAACGTCGGGTGTAACTGTACCGGCCTTAGGGTTAGGCATCAGGCCGCGCGGACCGAGAACCTTACCGAGTCTACCAACAACGCCCATCATATCGGGAGTAGCGATAACAACTTCAAAATCCATCCAGCCGCCGTTGATCTTAGCAACGGTGTCGTTGTCAGCGATGTAGTCAGCGCCTGCTGCCTTAGCATCAGCTTCCTTCTCGGGCTTGCAGAATACGAGTGTTCTTACAGTCTTACCTGTACCGTTGGGCAGTACAACCGCACCGCGAACCTGCTGGTCAGCGTGACGGGAGTCAACGCCGAGGCGGATGTGCAGCTCAACAGTTTCGTCGAACTTAGCCTTAGCGGTCTTGCAAACTAAATCTAAAGCTTCGTTGGATTCGTAAACCTTGGCAGAATCAACGAGCTTTGTGCTTTCAATATACTTCTTACCGTGTTTCATTTATTATCCTCCTTGTGGTCAAACGGAATAATCCTCCCACTTAAATATTAGTCAACTACCTCTACGCCCATAGAACGAGCTGTGCCTGCGATCATGGACATTGCTGTGTCGATGTTAGCAGCGTTCAGGTCGGGCATCTTTGTTTCAGCGATTTCCTTCAGCTGAGCCTTGGTGATCTTTGCAACCTTGGTCTTGTTGGGAACGCCGGAACCGCTCTCGATCTTGCAGGCCTTCTTGATCAGAACGCTTGCGGGAGGAGTCTTGGTGATAAATGTGAAGCTTCTGTCTGCGTAAACTGTGATAACAACAGGGATGATAAGTCCTGCCTTATCCTTTGTGCGCTCGTTGAATTCCTTGGTAAATGCCATGATGTTAACGCCGTGCTGACCCAGTGCAGGACCAACAGGGGGAGCAGGGGTAGCCTTACCGGCAGGAATCTGTAACTTTATAAATCCTGTAACCTTCTGTGCCATGATGTTCAACCTCCATATTAAAACTAGAAGAATTAAATTTTGCGGATCGCAGCAATTTCAAGCGTTGTCGGGGTTGCTTCGCCGAACATGTTGTATACATCAACGACGGCGGTCTGCTTCTCGGTATCGATCTCTCTTACGATGCCCTCGAAGCCCTCAAGCAAGCCCTGCTTGATGCTGACATTATCTCCGACCTCAAAGGATATTTTTGTTTCCTTCGAAGTATGTTCGAGGTTTCTAACCTCTTCCTCGCTGAGAGGGGTAGGCTTGGATTCGGGGCCGACAAAGCCCGTTACTCCTCTGGTATTTCTGCAGATATACCACGACTCGTTGGTTTCTACCATCTTTACGAATACATAGCCGGGATAAACCTTTTCCTCTGTTTCAACGGTCTTGCCGTTATCGTTGGTAACGACCTTTGTAACAGTCGGAACGGCAACATCCTCGATAAGGTGCTGAAGATTTCTGTTTTCAACGACCTTCATGATATCAGCCGCTACCTTGTTTTCATAACCCGAATATGTGTGAAGAATATACCACTTTGCTTCTGAGTCAGCCATTGTTTACCCCCTTGACGCGTCAGCCCAGTATCAGCCTGTTCAGCAAACCGAACAGCGAATCTATACCGAAGATGAACAGTGCGGCAAGTGCGCACATCACAATAACAACGATAGTGTTATGTGTAGTCTGCTTCGGTGTGGGCCATACTACCTTCTTGAACTCGGACTTAGCGTCCTTGAAATACTTCACAATGGACTTCTTGGGTTTTCCGGACTTCGCCTTCTTTGCCTTTGCGTCCTTTGCGTTCTTCTGCTTCTTCGCAGAATCGTCTGCGCTCTTCTCGGAAGCATCAACGGGAGTTTTCTTTTCAAGCTCTAAATCTTTAGCCATCTTGAATCCTCCTTATGATTACTTTGTTTCCTTATGAAGAGTATGCTTCTTGCAGAATCTGCAGTACTTGTTCATTTCAAGTCTGTCGGGGTCGTTCTTCTTGTTCTTCATGGTGTTGTAGTTGCGCTGTTTGCATTCTGTACACGCCAGTGTAATTTTTACTCTCACTTTCGGCACCTCCTATTTTCTTGCCTTTTCAGGCATTATTGCCTCCCTCAGCCGCGGAATTGCGGATTTAACGGGACAAACGCTTCGGCAAAAATTGCACAAAAAAAATAAGCCCCATTCGAGGTAATACAATTATAACATATAATATATAACTTGTCAAGGGGTTTCCGAAAAAAAACAGAAAAATAACGCACATCAGAATTTTGAAACAAATATCCCCCGAATTTCTTCGGGGGATGAAATTACAAAAGGATAAGTAATTACTTGTTCCAGTCGTAGAGCTTACGGATCTCTGCGCCAACCTTCTCGAGCTGGTGCTCGGACTCGATGCGGCGGCACGCGTTGAAGTGCATTCTGCCGATCTTGTTCTCGTTGATCCACTTGCTTGCGAAGGTACCATCCTGAATTTCGGTCAGGACCTTCTTCATTTCCTTCTTGGTATCCTCGGTGATGATACGCTTACCTGTCTCGTAATCGCCGAACTCAGCGGTGTCGGAGATGGAGTATCTCATTCTGCTGAAGCCGCCCTGGAAGATCAGGTCAACGATGAGCTTCATCTCGTGGATGCACTCGAAGTATGCGTTCTGAGGATCGTAGCCTGCCTCTACCAGTGTTTCAAAGCCGGCCTTCATCAGGGCTGTAACACCGCCGCAGAGAACTGCCTGCTCGCCGAAGAGGTCGGTTTCTGTTTCCATCTTGAAGGTGGTCATGAGAACGCCTGCGCGAGCACCGCCGATGCCTGCTGCATATGCAAGACCTGTGTCAAGCGCTCTGCCTGTCGCATCCTGCTGTACAGCTACCAGGCAGGGAACGCCTCTGCCTACTGTGTACTCGGAACGTACAGTGTGGCCGGGGCCCTTGGGAGCGATCATTACAACGTCTACGTCTGCGGGAGGAACGATCAGACCGAAATGAATGTTGAAGCCGTGAGCGAACATCAGGGTCTTGCCTGCTGTAAGGTTCGGGAGGATGGACTCCTTGTAAAGATCAGCCTGCTTCTCATCGTTGATAAGGATCATGATGATGTCTGCCTTCTTTGCAGCCTCGAAAGCGGTGGTAACTTCCAGACCGGCTTCTTCAGCCTTCTTCCAGCTCTTGGAACCCTCGTACAGACCTACAACAACCTTAACGCCGCTGTCCTTGAGGTTCAGTGCGTGAGCGTGGCCCTGGGAGCCGTAGCCAATGATCGCAACGGTCTTGCCGTCCAGCAGGGACAGGTTGCAGTCTTCGGAATGATACATCTTTGCCATTGTTATTATCTCCTTTATGTATTTGAGTATATACGACGCTTATTCAGCGAGGTTTACAATTTAAATGCGAACCGCAAGTTCGCCTTTCTGCATGGCGATGGTGCCGGTGCGGACGATCTCCTTTATTCCGTAGGGCTTGAGAAGCTCTTCAAAATTGTCGAGCTGCTGCTTGCTGTCGGATATTTCGATCGTCATGGAATTTGCGCAGATATCGGAAATTTTGCCCTGCGCCAGCTCGCATATGCTGATTATCTCCGGGCGCTGCTTCGGTGTGCAGCTTACCTTTATCAGCACAAGCTCGCGGGAAACCATGCTGTCCGGTGCGAGGGTCTTAACCTTGATAACGTCTATAAGCTTGTTGAGCTGCTTTTCAATTTGTTCAAGGGTGTAGTCGCTGCCGTCGGCAACAATGGTTATTCTGGAAACGTGCTCGTCGTCGGTGACGCCTACGGCGAGGCTGTCTATATTGAACCCTCTGCGGGCAAACAGACCTGCAACTCTTGCAAGGACGCCCGCGTGGTTTTCAACCAAAACTGAAATTGTATGCTTCATGCGGACACCCCCGATCAAAGAATTGTCTTTTCATATTCGCCGACCACCGCTTCGATGAGGAACGGCTTATCGGAGGCGATCATGCGCTGTATCGCGCCCTCCATTTTATCGGGCGAATCCACAAGGACATTTTCAATGCCGTAGGCATCGGCAAGCTTGGTGAAGCTCGGGCTTCCGTCAAGCGAAACCGCCGTCAGTCTGCCGTGGTAAGCATTCTCCTGAAGCTCGCGGACCATACCGAGGTAATTGTTCCGCATAACGACTATCTTTACATTTATGCCATGCTGGATAGCCGTAGCAAGCTCCATCGACTGCATCTGGAACGAACCGTCGCCGCACACCGCGACAACCTCCGCGGAGGGATCCGCAGCCTTGGCGCCTATCGCAGCGGGAACGGAATAACCCATCGTGCCCATGCCGCCGGATGTGAGGAAACGTCCGTCGTTCAGCGAAATATTCGCCGCTGTCCAGATCTGATTCTGACCAACGTCCGCCACAACAACGGAACGCTCCGGCAGGAACTTGTCCAGCGCTCTGATAAACTCCTTCGGGTTTACGCAGCCCTCGGGGGCGGGAAGAATTGGCTTGTCCGCGCGCAGCGCGTCAAGCTCCGCCTTCCATTCGTCGTGCGAAAGCTTCCCGTCAAACTGCTCGAGAAGCTGGCCGAGAACCAGCGTGATATCGCCGACGATCGGGATATGCGCCTCTATATTCTTGCCTATTTCGGCAGGGTCGATATCAATATGTACCACCGTAAGATCGTCGCGCTGCTTCATTGCCGCAATGGCTCTGTCGCCAACGCGGGCGCCCAGCAGTATCAGCGTATCGCAGGAATTGACCGCAGCATTCGCCGCCCTGCATCCGTGCATACCGAGCATACCATAATAAAGCGGGCTCTTCGACGGCATCGCGCCGAGTCCCATCATGGTGGAAACCACGGGAACATCGGTGATTTCCGCGAGCATTCTCATAAGGTGTACGCCGTCGCCGGTGAACAGACCGCCGCCTGCACAGATAAGCGGGCGCTTTGCATCCTTGATCGCCTGAACGGCGCGCTTTATCTGATAGCCGTTTCCGAGTGTGCTCGGACGGTAGGAGCGGATGTCAACGGTTTCGGGATACTCAAAATCTATCTCGGATTTCTGAACATCGTACGGAATATCTATCAGCACAGGGCCTCTTCTGCCCGTGCCCGCGATATAGAACGCCTTTTTGAACACCTCCGCGGTATCCTCGGGGTGCTTTAAAAGGTAGCTGTGCTTTACGAACGGCTCCGCAGAACCGGTGATATCCGCTTCCTGGAACACGTCGCGGCCGATCTGGTCGGAATTCACCTGTCCCGTGATAACGACCATCGGCACGGAATCCATGTACGCGGTGGCAATTGCGGTGATAAGGTTCAGCGCGCCGGGACCCGATGTTGCGATGGCAACGGCGGGCTTGCCGGTTATGCGGGCGTAGCCGCTGGCAGCGTGGCCGCCGTTCACCTCATGGCGAACCAGCACATGGCGTATATCTGTATTATATAATTCATCGTAAAAAGGGCAGATCGCCGCGCCGGGATAGCCGAAAACGGTGGTGATCCCCTCTGCTTTAAGGCATTCCGTCATTGCCTTTGCGACTGTCATACGGACTTTACTCAAACTGTGGATCTTCCTTTCGGGGAAAGTTGCGGCACATTCATCAGGCATAACCCGACTATAATGCTCCCTTTATTATAGCAAACATCACCGGCATTGTCAAGCGTTCGGCAAGTTTTTTTTACTCACTTTCGGGGACTTCGCGCAGTTATATTAAAATAAAGCGTTAAAGTCTGTCATCACCCTCGGATTTTGCCTGAGATTCCTTTATTTTTTTCGCTTCCATGCCTCCGAGAAGCATGATAATAAACATCATCAGTCCGCCCGCGCTGAGGATAAGTCCCGCCTTTAACCCCGCAGGGAAAAACGACAATACTATGGTATGTTCTCCTTCAGGCACCTCAAGGCATATCAGCGATTCATCCAGACAGGACTTTATCTCGGTTTCCCCGCCGTCAATGTACGCCGTCCATCCCTCCTCGCAGGGTATGGTGGTGAACAGCGCGCGGTCCTCCGCGGCGTTCACATTTATCGTCAGATGTGTGCCCGAATCACGCGTTACGGCCGTATCCGCGTTCATGCCGTGCATTTCCTCGCTGAATTTTTCAAGCGAGCTCGGAGTGATATAGTAGAACTGCGCGGATTTGTAATATACCGCGTTTTCCTGCAAATCAAGCCTTACATTGAACGTTTTGCCCTCGGAATAATTACCGATGTATTCTATGCTGTAATTTTCATATTTAAAATAGTTGGAGCGGTACTGACCGTCGACATAAAGCTGCGTTTCACGCTCGTAATCCGTGGGGAGGTACATATACACCTCGCCGTCGGCGGGCATGGTGACATCGTAGGATATCCACGCGGGCTCGTCCTCATTTTTCTTGCGGTAAGAATAATGCGCGTCGGTCGTCGTGCCCGTCTTGATGTTGTCGCTGTCGAACTCCAGCTCGTTTATCGGGCGGAATATCGTCAGCGGCAGGTCGCCGGAAAGCACGTTTGCAAGCCTGTTCTGAACAAGGAACGGCGAGGTTTCGTCGCAGTTGTATCCTATGACCTTTGTATCCGCAAGGTACGCAATGGGCAGGGCGTCCTTGTTTTCGTAAACGGTAACGCCTATCTCGTTTTCAATGTCAACCGTATCCTCATACGGCACATAGCATTTGTACCTGGAAAGCACATACTTAACGCCGAAAATATCATCCGTCAGCATTGTCGCGCCGTCGTATCTGGTATAGTGCTCCCTTGATGAAAAGCCGAGCGATCCCAGCAGCGAAATCGCCTTTGCATTAAGCGTGCTGGAGCTGTGGCTCATGCCGTACATACGCAGGGCGATATCATCGTTGACGCAGCGGTGATATGTCTTTTCCATGCGATAGAAGCCGTCGTCCATCTCATGTATCTGCTCGGTTATTCCGCGGGTAAAGGGTATATCGCCGCGATAGGTGGAGCGGTCGGAAAACACGATATCGTCATCCATATCATACAGCGACACTGAAGTATTTAACAGCGCCTCGAGGCTCACCAGCGACACCATTGCGATGCGCATTGAAAGCTTGTTTCCGCGCTTTTTGCAGGCGTAAGCCATAGGCGCCGTCACCGCCAGCACAAGCAGCGGGATAACGATTATCAGCGTTGTATCAAAATACTCGTGTCCCGCATTCAGGTCGCAGTAAAGCAGCACGCCCGTAAGCCCCACGGACGCCCCGCCGAGAACCTTTCCCCTTACGCTGCGGATATTATCAAACGCCTGCGCGCCGAAAAGCACCAGCAGGAAGCTGATAATAAAGCTGTATCTGTAAGGAAGCCAGTTAGGAAGCTGTCCTCCGTGCCACATCATGTCCAGCGGACGAATGTACATTGAAAGCACCAGCACGCCGATAAGCATTCCGCCTGCGATACGCTCCCGCGCGGGGAATTTTTTCACGCAGAAATAAACCACCGCGAAAATAAGCGCCAGCGTTCCGCAGTACAGTATCGGAAGCCCCTCCATCCGCACGGTGTCGTATGTCGTGGGGAAAAGCTTGATGAAAATATCAGCGATGTTGAAGTTTTCCGCCGGGGAATAATCCGGAGTTGAAAACGCGAATTTTCCGTTGGAAAGCGATTTGTAAACCGGCAGTATCATGAAGCAGGACATAAGTATCGCCGAAACCGACGCCGCAGCATAAACGACCGCCGCCGCGCACTTCTGCCCGAAGCGCCTGTTTACGCTCTTTCCCGAGAAAATGTAGTACAGGAAATACAGCGCAGAGAAAATGCCTATCATGTATCCGATGTAGAAATTCGACGCAAAAATATACACCAGCGAAACGACATACAGCGCGAACTTCCGCTTGTCGCAGACCCGCTCAACGCCCATCACGACCGGCGGCAGGGCAACCAGCCCGTCCAGCCACATCGGGTTCATGGTCTGCACCACAAAGAAGCCGCACAGCGCATACATCACCGAAAACAGCAGAGCCGTCATGTTGGAATAGCCGCGGTGCTTTTTCAGCAGGAAAGCCATCGTAAGCCCCGACGCGCCCGCCTTTGCGAGCATCATAGTCATTAGCCCCTCGGTTATCATCGTGCGGGGATATATCCACACAAGCCAGTTGAACGGGCTCGCGAGATAATATCCGATTATACCCATAAATTCGCCGGAAAGATTCCTGCTCCAGCAGTAGAAAAGGCTCTCTTTTCCCGCGAAAACATCGTACATATAATCGAAATAATACACATACTGCGCGTTAAGGTCAAGGGAGAGCACAGACCTCTCCCCGAACGGCCATACGCCGAAAATTATGTACGAAACGAAAAGTATGGCGACGGGCAGTATAAACGCCAGGAAATATGCCCTGTTCCTGCAGATAAAATCCCATACTTTCAGCAGCCGCTGCTTCATTTGCTTTCCCCCGCTGTTTGCTTTTTTACGTCACCTATGCGCTCGGAGATGATATACCTCGGGCGCTGTTTGATTTCCTCATATATTTTCGAGAGGTAGAAGCCGATTATGCCTATCCCCACCATCACGCAGGCGCCGACAATAAGTATCAGCAGTATCACCGTCGAAAAGCCCTCCTGCGCATTTCCGCAGAAATAGTTCACCAGCGTCTGTATGCCGAGTATCACCGCAAATATGCCGAAAATAACGCCGACCACCGTGATGATGTGCATCGGGAAATTCGTGAAAGACGTGATGGAATTCACAGCGAACCTGAACAGCTTGCCGAAATTCCATTTTGTCGTTCCCGCCGCGCGGGGAGCAACATCGAACATCACCGTTTCCGTTTTGAATCCTACCCAGCCCGAAAGCGCGCGGAAAAATGTCATCCTCTCGGGAAGCTCGCACAGCGCGTCAATGACCTTTCTGTCAAGAAGCTTGAAATCGCTCGCGCCGTCAAGGTTTATGCCCGAAGAACGCTTCATTATCCCGTAAAACCAGCCTGCGAACATTTTATGAATGCCGCTTTCTTTCCCTCGGGAGGATTTTCTCGCCTCAACGACCTCCGCGCCGTTTTCCCACATACGATACATTTTCGGGATAATGGCAGGAGGATGCTGAAGGTCGCAGTCGATAAGCACAGCGCACTCCCCCGCCGCAGAATGAAGCCCCGCGAATATCGCGCCCTCTTTTCCGAAATTGCGCGAAAACCGCAGCCCGCGCACGCGCCCGTCCGCTTCCGAAGCGGCGCGTATCTCGTCCCATGTGTTGTCGCGGGAGCCGTCGTCGACGAAAAGTATCTCGAAAGGAATGTTCTCACCGTCGAGTATCCCCGCGACCACGGACGCGGTGTTTTTTATGATTTCATGCTCGTTATAGGCAGGAATTATTACAGAAAGCATTTCAGTATTTATTCTCCGATAATTTTAACAATAACGTTCTTCTCGCGGCAGCCGTCGAAATCGCCGTACATTATGTACTGGCGCGGGCCGAGGTCGAGCCTTCCCTCAGAAACGGGAATGGTCACCGACCCGCCGAGCAGCATCTGCCTTAAATGCCCTGCGCCCGCGCTGGAATAATCCACCTTGTATCTGGTTTCGTTATTAACAAGCGTATCCAGCAGGCGCCGCCAGTCCTCATACAGAGCCTCGTTGTCGTTTTCGAGAAACACCGCGGAGGTGCTGTGCTGTGAAATGACCACGCATATTCCCTCGGATACGGAGCTTCTGCGCAGGCACGCCTCTACCTCGTAAGAAAGGTTGAAGAACTGCTCGGGCGTGTCCGATGTTATTGTAAGAACCTGTCTGAACTGTTTCATTTATTTAATCCTTTCCGCTGCTGTCCCGTGCTTTTTCGGAAACCGTAAGGGTCCCCTCGTCTATCGACGCGTGTATCACCCGGGAGCCACCGTTGAAGCTGTACATAAAGCTGCCGTATATTTCCCCGCTGACAAGACCGGTGACGCACTCGCCCGTGTCGGTCTGAAAATCAAGCGACGTCGAGCTTTTTTCGGGAAGAATTATCTCCGCGTCGCCCCTGCGCAGCATTACCGAGGTTTCGGAAACCACCGTATCGAAAACTATCCGCACATTCCCCGTCGAGGACGAGATATTCCCAAGGCAGCAGGCATTCTCCCATAAGATGTCGCCGCTGTCCGTCGCCACGGAAAGCATCTCGCTGTCCACCATGCCGACATTCACGTTTCCGCTGCCGGTGGATATCCTTACGCTGCGGTATATCTCCCGCGGGAGATATACATAAAGCCCGAGGTCGCTGCGGGAGCCTGCAAACAGCGATATCACGAAATCATCGCTTTCGGATATCGTTATTTTGTTGTAGTCCGTATCAACGTTTATCGGCACATCATCGATGTAGCTTATGCGTATCTCGCTTTCGTCCGTCGGGATGACGGTCACATCCAGCCGCAGCAGTTCAATATCTATGTACTCGCAGAACGGCAGCGTGATGTCGTCCTTACTGAGAGAATCGTGCGCGGAGTTCCTGAACAGAAACGCAAGCCCGCCGAATGCCAGCGCGATCACCGCCGTAACGACCAGCAGCCTGTTTACAACACGTTCCATGCTCACCAGCCCCTCAGCCTGTCGCAGCGCTTTTTCACCCTTATGAATGCCCTCGACACCGCGAATCCGGCCTTTACCGCGATAAGCCCGAGG
>CAKSPC010000031.1 GCA_934481445.1 uncultured Oscillospiraceae bacterium | reverse complement strand
TTGAGTCCATGGTAAGCACCCTCGGCTGCGGCCTCGGCTTCCTGCTGGCTATGGTGCTGTTCGCGGGCGTTCGCTCCAGACTGGACAGCGCGAATATCCCCGAAAGCTTCAAGGGACTTCCCGTTACGCTTGCCGCCGCTTCCATCGTATCCATGAGCTTCATGGGCTTTGCGGGCGTCGTTGACAAGCTGTTTGCGTAAGGAGGCTGCAGAATGAACGATTCGTTATTATCGGCGGTTCTTGTTGCGGTCGGAGTTCTGGTCGCGATAGGGCTTATATGCTCGCTCATCCTCGTTATCGCGGCGAAGTTCTTTGCCGTTAAGGTGGACGAAAAGGAGCAGAAGGTGCGCGGCTGCCTGCCCGGCGCAAACTGCGGCGCCTGCGGCTTTACGGGCTGCGACGGATATGCAAAGGCTATAGCGGAGGGCACTGCCCCCGCAAACCTCTGCGTGCCCGGCGGCGAAAGCACCGCGAAACAGCTCGGCGAGGTGCTCGGTGTTTCTGTAGAAGCGGCTGAAAAAATGGTCGCGTTCGTGCATTGCAGCGGCACCTGCGAAAACACCACCCGCAAGCAGGATTACAAGGGTATCCCCACCTGCGCGGGCGCAAAGCTGTTCTACGGCGGCGACGGAGCCTGCACATCGGGCTGCCTCGGCTACGGCGACTGCGCGAATGCCTGTCCCGAGGGCGCGATTTATAACAACAACGGCGTTGCCTGCGTAGACCCCGCAAAGTGCACCGGCTGCGGCAAGTGCACAAAGGTCTGCCCGAACTTTGTTATCCGCCTTGTTCCCGCGGACGCGGCAACCGTCGTTGCCTGCAATAACAAGGAAAAGGCTGCCGCCGCAATGAAGCAGTGCAAGGCTTCCTGCATCGGCTGCAAGAAGTGCGAAAAGACCTGCCCCTCCGCCGCAATCACGGTCGAGGATAATCTTGCGCATATCGACTACACTAAGTGCAGCGGCTGCGGCGAGTGCGTCGGCGCCTGCCCCAGGCACGCAATAGAGAGCGTAAATTTCAGTCAGGCACAGTAATACCGCATGGCTTGATAAACAGGAGGTGAAGCAGGCATGAAGAAAATAAGCAGGAAAACAAGAAACGACATCATACTTATCGCGTGCCTGCTTGCCGCCGCGGGAATTGCTTTCGGCGCGATACAGCTTGGCAAAAAAAGCGGCGGCTACGCCGTGGTGGTTCAGGACGGAAAGGAAACGGCGGCGTATCCTCTTAACGAGGAAGTGACCGTCACGATAACCTCTCCGACGGGATACAACACGCTGGTCATAAAGGACGGAAAAGCCGACGTGACCGACGCCGACTGCCCCGACAAGCTCTGCGTAAATCAGCACAGCATAAGCTGCGACGGCGAAACGATAGTCTGCCTGCCGAACAAGCTGGTGGTGAAGATAGTTTCCGAAACCGAAGCTGACGTGGATTTCATCGCGTAGGAGGTTTTATGAAGATCAAACCAAGGACCATAGCGCTGATGGGTATCTGCGCCGCGATAGCGATGGTGCTGTCCTATGTCGAGAGCCTAATTCCGCTGTCGTTTGCGGTGCCGGGGATAAAGCTGGGACTTGCGAACATCGCGGTGGTTTTCGTGCTGTATAAGCTTGGCGCAAAGGAAGCCGTGCTGGTGTCGCTGATAAGGATTCTGTGGATGGCTGTTCTGTTCGGGAATTTCCTGACCCTTGCGTACAGCGTTGCGGGGGCGGTGCTTAGCCTTACGGCGATGATACTGCTGAAACGCTCGGAGCGGTTTTCCACCGTGGGCGTCAGCGTTGTGGGGGGAATACTTCACAATGCGGGGCAGATACTCGTTGCCGCAATAGTCATGGACACCGCGCAGATAGCGTATTATCTCCCCGTGCTGTGCGTCAGCGGCATTGCCGCGGGCGTGGCGATAGGGCTGGTTTCAGCGTTGCTTATTAAGAGAGTGCCTGTTAAAAAAGATTGAATTGATCCCGCCTGCTTTGGGCGGGATTTAGTCTGTCGAAAAACCTTTAAAATTTCTGCGTAGCGTATTGAAAGTTTCGCTCAAGCCTTTTTAGTTTACGCCAAAAGCATGGTATTGGAATAGCTGTGTTATACCTGTTGGCGTAAACTCAAGGCTTGCGGGTCAAGGGCGGCGCCCTTGTCTGCCGTTAGACACGCGCTCTGCGCTTAGTCTTGCAGACGGCGAAACTCCCCCGACTTCCAAGGCGCTAAAGGGGGCGTGGGGGGAAAACAAGAGTTTTCCCCCCACAGTCTATTGCCCATTACAGCCGTTTTGACTTTTTCGACAGACTCTGATCCCGCCTGTTCTGGGCGGGATTTTTTTGTTTTTCTGCACATTGCAGTTATTTGCAGTTCCGCCGGCGGTATCATACCCTTGAAAATAAGAGATGACTGCGCGTCATTTCACAAGGAGGTATAAACATGGCTGACGGAATTCCTTTTGTACCGCTGGACTGCCATTTCGACGACGACAAGATCCCCATGATAGAGGCGGAATTCGGGCTGGAGGGCTTTGCAATCATCGTAAAGCTTTATCAGAAGATATACGGCGGACTGGGCTACTACTGCGAATGGAACGACCGCACCGCGCTGCTGTTTGCACGGCAGATAGGCGCCGACAGCGCCACCCTGCGCAGCGTTGTCGCCGCGGCGGTGAGGGAGGGCATATTTGACGGCGAAATGCTCGAAAAATTCGGAATACTGACATCCCACGGCATACAAAAGCGCTTTATGAACGTTGCAAAACGCCGCAGACAGGTCTTTTCCCGCCCCGAGTATGTGCTGGAATGCTTTGCCGGAAATGACGCCGCACCGCCTGTCGTCATTGAAGAAGTAAATGCATACATCGAGGACGAAACTGCATACATTCCGCCAACAAGTAAAGTAAAGGAAAGCGAACTAAACATAACCGAAGAAAAGGAAAGCGAATGCACTGCGGCTTCGCCGCCCGCTTCTCCCTCTCCCTCAAATCCCCGCGAAGAACTCATCTCCAGATACGGCTCCGCCGCTGTTGACAATTACGAGCAGCGCTATCATGCATGGCAGGAAAAAAGCGGCAGAACGGGCGGTAATATGTATGCTTCCATATCAAGATGGATGGAGCAGGACGGCGTGCATAAGGACGAGAGCATGAAAAGCTCCTTCGAGATGGAGGATATCATGGCGCGGCTGCGCAATAAATATGCAAAATAGCGCATATACATAACGCCGCCGAATACGGTATATTTCCTGCGGAGAACGGGGGAAATGCGCTTTGCGAAAAAACTGTACATTCTGCCGATTGACTTTTTTCCGCTTTGGTTATATAATATCTTTCGGATATGAATTATACAGAAGAAAGAGGCACAACAATGGATCACTGGGCAAGCGTATGGGGCAACGCAATTTCCATCAGCGAGAACCGCCCCGAAAGCTACAACAAAAATCTTACATTCCGCTATCCGATATATACTCAGTTCGGCGGCAGGGCTTTAAGGCTCACGTTCGATAATTTCTGCGGCACGGAGCCTGTCACGTTCGACCGCGTGACCGTTTTCATCGGAGGAAAATTTTACCCCGTTACCTTTGACGGCAGGCGGGAGGTCACTATCGGCGCGGGCGGCAATACCGTTTCCGATGAGCTTGCCTGCGATATCGAGCCGCAGAGCCTTATCACCGTCAGCTTCTGGTTCAGGGATTTTACTCAGCTCCGCTCGGCGGTGTACACAAGCGGCCCCCTTACGGAGGGGTACTATGCCATGGGGGACATGACCGAAACCGAGCTTATCCCCAAGGATATAGAGCGCGGGATAAGCATGATATATTTCCTCAGCAATGTTTCCGTGCTTACCTCTGAGGAAAACCGCACGGTGGTATGCTACGGGGACTCCATAACCGCGCAGGACTGGCCGGAGTATCTGACACTGCGCTGCAATACCGAGGAAAAGCTTCACACCGCGGTCATCCGCCGCGCGGCGAGCGGCACGAGAATGCTGCGCGAATACAGCTGCATCACATACGAATCCTACGGGTTGAAAGGGAAGAAGCGTTTCCTTCATGAAATACCGACGGACGGCGCCGATACAGTGATAATCCAGCATGGAATAAACGATATAATCCATCCTGTCGGAACGGAGGTAAACCCGTTCCGTCCCATGAGCGATATGCCCACGGCGGAGGAGCTTATCGGGATGATGAAGTATTACATCAGCGAGGCGCGTCAGATAGGCTACAAGGTGTATGTCGGCACGCTGCTTCCCATCGAGGGCTGGAGGACTTACGCGCCGTTCCGCGAGGAGGTAAGGGCGCGGTTCAATGATTGGATACGCTCCACGGAACTTATCGACGGCTGCATTGATTTCGACAGGGCGCTGGCTGACCCCGAGCGTCCCACAAGAATGCTTCCGAAATACGACAGCGGCGACCATCTCCACCCGAGCAAGGCAGGATACAAGAGGATGGCGGATGAGGTCCCCGGGGAAATACTTAAATAACATGATATCGGTATTCCGCTTTAAGTAAACGTCAACGGTTTAATGAAACAATTTGAAATAGTGAACCCTGTTTCAAAACTGTAACATCTCTCCCTCTCGCAACGTTAAGCCGCATATCCCGATTTACTCCGCTTTCCTTGACATCGAAACCACGCACTCCACATGCCGCGTATGCGGAAACATATCAAACGGCTGTATCTCCGTAATATCATAATTTCCCGTAAGAGACTTCAAATCGCGCGATAACGTCGCAGGGTTGCAGGAGATATAAATTATTTTTTCGGGGCAGACCGCATTCAGCGCCCTCAGGAACTTCCTGTCCGCGCCCGCACGGGCAGGATCCATGAATACCGCGTCAAAGTGCGCGTTTTTCGCGGCGCGTGCGCGGAGGTATTCGCCCGCGTCGCCGCGGTTGAACGAAATGTTCCTTGTAAGCCCGTTGAGTTTGCTGTTCTGCACCGCGTCGCGGACGGCGGATGCGTTGTATTCTACCCCCTGAACACTCGCCGCCTTGTCCGAGGCGATTATCCCTATCGTGCCGGTGCCGCTGTATGCGTCGAGGATGGTTTCACTGCCGCTCAGCTCCGCGGCGTTTATCGCATACTCGTACAGCCGCTCCGCCTGCACGGGGTTGACCTGATAGAACGACTGCGGCGATATTCTGAATTTCTTCCCGCATATTTCGTCGATGATGTATCCGTTTCCGTACAGCACCCCGATATGCTGCCCCGGCAGCATCATCTCGGGATCTGTGTTGACCGAAAACGTAACCGAAGTTATCGCGGGGTATTTCTTCACCAGTGCCGCGGTGAAGTCGTGCTTTTTCGGGAACATTGTGCTCCCGCCGACAAATGTAACAAGTATCTCTCCCGTGCGCTTTCCTATCCGGATGAGAACATGCTTCAGAAATCCGCGTTCCGTTCCCGGATTCCATGGCTGGATTTTGAATGACCGCATCAGCTCCTTTATCCCGAGGATTATTTCATCCGCGCGTGGGTCGTTCACCATACAGCGGTCTATTCCGACTATACCGCCCCGCGACGACTGATATACCCCCGAAATAATCTTCCCGTTTTTGTCGCTGCGGAACACCGCCTGAACCTTGCAGCGGTATCCGTATGGGGTTTCCATTGGGATTATCGGGTTTACCTTTCCGAAGCCGCCAAGCAGCTTCTCAACATCCTTCTGTTTCCATTCGAGCTGCTGCGCGTAGGTCATATTAGATAGCTGGCACCCGCTGCACTTTTTCGCGGCGGGACATTTTATTTCATCTGCCATTTTTCAACTTCCTTTTCGTTCGTGTTGATTATTTATATACATTATAGCATTGCCGCGCGGATTTGTAAATAGCCTTATTCGTCATAAGCCGACAGCATGGGGGGGATATTTTTTCCGCGGAACACCCTGTCGGAATAATTCTGCGTTATCTTCAGCACTTTTTTGGAAAGACACAGCACCGCGAACAGATTAGGCGCCGCCATCAGCCCGTTGAGAATATCCGACACGCCCCACGCAATGCCCATATTCACGCAGGCGCCCGCCGCGGCGGATATTACAAATATCACCTTAAAAGGCGCCGCCGCGCCCTTTCCGAACAGATACGCCGCCGCGTCCGACCCGAAGCGGCTCCACCCGACCACCGTCGAAAACGCGAACATCACCACGGCGATCGCAAGCAGCTTTCCCGCCGCGCCGCCGAATGTCTGCGAAAAAGCATACGTCGCAAGCCCTGCGCCGTCGGGGATCTCTATAACGGCGGCGACTGTACCGTCGGCGGCGCTTACACTGCGGACGGTAAGGACGTTGGAGAAAGTAAACACCCCGCCTGTTTCCGCGGTGAGTATTTTTCCGCCGGCGGTGCGGCACTGCATGGTATCGGGAAGCTGTATCCCGTCGGTTATGAGGGCGCCGCAGTCCGTAAGGCGGAAATACTGCGTTTCGGCCGTCACGCTGTTAAGGCATTCCTCCGCGGAGGGCGCGCGGCATGGGCTTGCCAGCAGAACGAACGCCGTCAGCGAGCACATTACGATGGTGTCGAAAAATACTTCA
The DNA here is from genome assembly GCA_934481445.1 of uncultured Oscillospiraceae bacterium. GTDB lineage: Bacteria > Bacillota > Clostridia > Oscillospirales > Ruminococcaceae > CAG-115. Next base: position 26,359 of record CAKSPC010000031.1, on the reverse strand, counting down.
AAAATGCTCCACATACCCTGTACCGCGGGTTCCCTTACCGAGGAAGAGGCGTGCGCCGCCACGGAGGTGCCAAGCCCCGCTTCGTTTGAGAATACGCCCCGTCTGAACCCCATTGAAACCGCGTGTTTGACCGCTGCGCCGAGTATCCCTCCGCCCACGGCGCCGATACCGAATGCTCCGTCGATTATCGCGCCGAAAACCGACGGCATCCGCTCGAAATTCACGATAAGAATATACGCTGCGCCTGTCATATAAAATCCCGACATCAGCGGCACCAGCTTTTCCGTCACCGCCGCAATGCGCTTCACACCGCCGAATACTATCAGCGCGGCGGCGCCCGCCAGCACAACTCCCGTTATCCACTGCGGTATGCCGAAGTTAAGCTTCAGCGCCTGCGCCGCAGAGTTCATCTGCGCCATATTTCCCATGCCAAAAGAAGCCAGCATACACAGCACCGCGAATATCGCCGCCAGCGGAGCGGCAATGCCTTTTGTCAAGCGCTTTTCCGACAGCCCGTTTTTTATGTAGCACATTGCGCCGCCGCAGTCCTTTTTTCGATAGTATATCCCGAGGACGTTTTCGGCGTAGCCTGTCATCATCCCGAACAATGCCGACACCCACATCCAGAACACCGCCCCGGCGCCGCCCACAGCCAGCGCCGCCGACACCCCCGCGATGTTTCCCGTGCCGAGGGTTGCGGCAAGTGCGGAACACATCGCCTGAAACTGGCTTACGGAGCCGTCCGGGGATTTTTCGCGTCCCGCGCGGGAAAACAGCGTCGACCGCATACAGTGCCCGAAGCGCCGAAGCTGAAAAAATCCCGTCCGCAGGCTGAAATATAGCCCCGTCGAAAGCATTGCCGCAAGCATAGGAACTCCCCATACCACATTCTCGTTTATGAATGATATCAGTTCCATTTATTTCCCTCCCCGCCGTATGTCGATGCTATACCTTATTCGGACAGGCAGAGAAATATCAGCGGAAATTCGTCATCTTAACGGAAAATTTATTCCTTTTTGTTGACTTGTGTGCTATAATAAAACTATATTGGGGAAATGCCGCGTTTTGGGAAGAGGGATAGACAATATGAAGAATTATTCGGCAAAGGCGGCGTTTACCGACCTTGCGCTGACGCTGGGGATAATGGTGGCGTCGGCGTGGACGTGCCTTATCGTTCAGTATTTCACGGATGAGGATACATACGCCATGCCGGTGTTCATACTCGGAGTGGTTTTCGCCGCGAGATTTACAAATGGATATGTCTGGGGCTTTCTTGCCTCTCTGATAAGCACGCTGATGGTAAACTGGGCGTTCATGGAGCCGTACTATGTGCTGGACGCTTCGATAGTCAGATACCCGATAACGTTTGTGATATCGCTCTGCGCCGCATTGGTGATAAGCATGCTTACGACCCGCATACGCCGCCAGTCGGAGATCAAAGGCATTGCAGAGCGGGAGAAACTCCGCGCGGATCTGCTGCGTTCGGTATCGCACGACATAAGGACGCCGCTTACATCCATTGCGGGGGCGGCGTCTGTCTATCTTGACAACAGGGACATACTCCCCGAGGAGAAAAAGATAAAACTTATCGAGGACGTGCGTGATGAATCGGAATGGCTGATGAAGGTCATCGAGAACATCCTTACCATAACCCGTGTGGACAGCAGCGGCACGGCGGTCAGCAAGCGCCCCGAGGCAGCGGAGGAAGTCATCGGCGAGGTGGTCATGAATTTCCGCCCGGCTCACCCTGAAATAACCGTTAATGCTGACGTGCCGAGCGAGCTGCTGATGGTCCCGATGGACGCGCTGCTTGTCGAGCAGGTGATGAAGAATATCCTCGAAAACTCCGTTGTGCACGGTAAAAATGTCACCGAGATAAATATAAGGCTGTCGTCCGACGATAAATACGCGCTGTTCGCGTTTGAGGATAACGGCGGCGGTTTTCCGGAGGACGTGCTGGAGCATATTTTTGACGGAATGATATACAAGCCCGCCGAAAAGGTAGTTGACGGCAGGCGCTGCATGGGAATAGGGCTGTCGCTCTGCAGAAGCGTTATAAAGCTGCATGGCGGCGAGCTGCGTGCCCTCAACGGGAAAGATGGCGCGCGGCTGGAGTTTACGCTTCCGCTGGAAGAAAATATGGAGGTAAAATAATGTCTGAAGTCAAGATAAAAATACTTATCATAGAGGACGAGAACAGCATACGCTTTTTTATGCGCACTATGCTGGAGTACGCAGGCTATGATGTCCTTACCGCCGCAACGGGGCGCGAGGGCATCGAGCTTATAAATTCGCATTGTCCCAATGTTGTGCTGCTTGATCTCGGGCTGCCGGATATGGACGGCATAGAGGTCGTAAAAAGCCTGCGCAAGTGGTCGTCCATGCCTGTTATCGTTGTATCCGCCCGCGGTGAGGAAAAAGACAAGGTGGCCGCGCTTGACGCGGGGGCGGATGATTACATTTCAAAACCTTTTGGGAAAGCAGAGCTGCTTGCAAGAATAAAGGTCGCGCTGCGGCACGCCGCGGGGGAGGGGACCAATCCCAAGATAAGTCCCGAGGGACAGTATGAAGTCGGCGATATGGTGATAGACTTTGCAAAATGCCGCGTTACCATCGGGGGGCGCGACGCGGAGCTTACGCAGAACGAGTACAAGATCGTGTCGCTTCTCGCAAAGTTTGCGGGGCGGGTGCTCACATATGACTATATAATCCAGCAGCTCTGGGGACCCAACGCACGCAGCGATAACCAGATACTGCGCGTAAACATGGCGAACATCCGCAGAAAAATAGAAAAGCGCCCCGCCGAGCCGCGGTATATCCTCACCGAAGTCGGGGTGGGCTACCGCATGGCGGAGAAGTAACGCCGGATTTTTCGCACTTGACAACTCCGCGCGGATGTGATAAAATAAATCTGTCATAAAGGGGAATGACATCCTCCCCGCGGGCGTATGCCCCGAACCGTCTGTAATACAAGTTTACAAGACCGATGGTATCTGCCGATTTGGGAGAACTGTCGGTCTTTCCGTTTCTCCCGTGATTTAAGGAGGATTTTTTTATGCTGATGAGCATTGCGCTGGTACTGCTTGCGGGCTTTGTTTTCGGGGAGCTTTTCGGAAAGCTGCACCTGCCGAAGCTTACCGGAATGATAGCCGCGGGCATACTGCTTAACTGCCCGGGGCTGCTGGATGATATGTTCCTGTCCATTTCGGGTGATCTGCGCAAGATCGCGCTGGTGATAATCCTGCTGCGGGCGGGGATAAGCATTAAGCCGTCCGAGCTTAAAAGAACGGGCAGACCCGCCGCGCTGATGTGCTTTGTTCCCGCGTGCTTTGAAATGGCGGGCACGATAATCCTTGCACCGCCGCTGCTGGGGCTTTCCTGCACCGGGGCGGCGGTGATGGGCGCCGTACTGGGCGCGGTTTCCCCCGCGGTCATAGTTCCGAAAATGCTGCGATTTATCGAAGAGGGGCGCGGCACAGACAAGCTTATCCCGCAGCTTATTCTTGCGGGGGCTTCCATGGACGATGTGTTCGTTATAGTTATGTTTTCCGTATTTGCGGGGCTGGAGCAGGGCGGCGGCGTCAGCGTGGGAGCAATCGTGAATGTTCCCGTGTCGATACTGAGCGGCGCGGCTGCGGGCGCTCTTGCGGGAATATTGCTTGCATTCGTGTTCAGAAAGGTACACCTCCGCGACAGCGCAAAGGTGATAATACTGATGGGCACGGCGCTCATGCTGACTGCTGCGGAGAATATCATAAGCGGATATTTCGGCTTCTCGGGCACTGTCGCGGTCATGGCGGCGGGAATACTTTTCGGGCAGAAAGCGCCCGTACCCGCGGCGCGGGTGGCGCAGAAGCTTAATAAGCTGTGGCTGTGCGCGGAGATAATGCTGTTCGTGCTGGTCGGCGCGGCGGTGGACCTCAACGCGGCGGTTTCCGCGGGAACAGGGACGATACTGCTTATCGCGGGGGCGCTGGTGTTCCGTGCGGCGGGCGTGCTGGTGTGCCTTATCGGAACGGGAATGTGCACAAAGGAGCGTCTTTTCTGCGTGTTCGCATATATCCCAAAGGCGACGGTGCAGGCGGCGATAGGCGGAATGCCCCTTGCAATGGGCATGGCGTGCGGGCAGACGGTGCTGTCTGCGGCGGTCATCGCGATTCTTGTAACTGCGCCGTTGGGTGCACTTCTTATCGAGGCGGCGGGGAAGCGGTGGCTTTCCGTTTCGCGGCATGACAATGCTGAATAGCGCTGTGACAAAAATGTAAGACGGAGCGCGGATTTTGTAAGGCGTTTCTATGGCGCTGTGCGCGGTGCTTCTGATATAATGGAGTCATAAGAAAAAAGGAGGAAGCAACAGTGCCTGTACTTGAAGTAAAAGATCTTAAAAAAACATACGTCACCCGCTTCGGCGGAAACCGCGTGGAGGCTCTCAGAAATGTGAGCTTTTCCGCAGAGAAAGGCGAGTACATCGCCGTTATGGGCGAGAGCGGCTCGGGAAAAACCACCCTGCTGAACATTCTCGCCGCGCTCGACAAGCCGACGGGCGGCAGCGTTATCCTTGACGGAAAGGATCTCGCGGCTGTCCGCGACCGCGATATTGCGGCATTCCGCCGCGATAATCTCGGTTTTGTGTTTCAGGAATTCAACCTGCTGGATACATTCTCCGTAAAGGATAACGTTCTGCTGCCGCTGGTGCTGCGCGGGATGAAATACCCCGATATGGAGGCGAAGCTCATCCCCGCGGCAGAAAAGCTCGGCATAAAGCAGATCCTCGACAAATACCCCTACGAAATATCCGGCGGCCAGAAGCAGCGCACCGCCGCAGCCCGCGCGATGATAACCGACCCGCGCATACTGCTTGCGGACGAACCTACCGGCGCGCTGGATTCCGCGTCGTCGGACGAACTGCTGCGGCTGTTTGCGCAGATAAACGCGGGCGGACAAACGATCATAATGGTAACGCATTCCGTAAAGGCGGCGAGCAGGGCGGGGCGCGTGCTGTTCATCAAGGACGGAACCGTGTTCCATCAGCTATACCGCGGCGCTTCTTCCGATGACGATATGTACCGCAGGATATCCGACACGCTGACGATGATCTCCTCGGGGCGGGGAATAGGGGGGAGCGCGGTATGAAGTTCCTCTATACAAGGCTTGCGGCGCAGAGCATTCGCAAAAACGCGCGCACCTACATCCCGTTTATACTTACCTGCGCCTGCATGGTGTCGGTGTTCTATATCACGTCATTCCTCAGCACAAGCGATTATATCGTCGGTATGCGCGGCGGAGATACACTGTCGATAATGCTGTCCCTCGGAACGGGGATAATGGTGGTGTTTTCGGCGATATTCCTGTTCTACACAAACTCGTTTCTGATAAGGCGCAGAAACAGGGAGCTTGGACTTTACAATATCCTCGGAATGGGCAAGCGCAGCATCGCGGCGATACTCCTGCGGGAATCCGCGATGGTGTATGCGCTTTCAATGGCGGCGGGATTAGCCGCGGGGATACTTTTCTCCAAGCTTGCGGAATTATGCGCCGCAAAGCTGCTGGGCGCAGAAATCCCATACGGTTTTTCGGTCAGCCCTGACGCGGTGGTCGGGGCGCTGACCTGGTACGCGGTTATTTTTGTCATGATCCTGCTCAACACCCTGCGAAAAATACACTTTTCCGACCCCATCGCGCTGATGAAAAGCGAAAGCGAGGGCGAGCGCCCGCCGAAAACGAATGTCCCCGCGGCGGTGACAGGTCTGCTGCTTCTTTCGGGGGCGTATGCGCTGGCGCTGGGGATAAAGGACCCTTTGGGTGCGCTTCTGCTGTTTTTTATTGCGGTTATCATGGTAATAATCGCGACATACCTGCTGTTTATGGCAGGCTCCGTTGTGATGTGCAGAATAATGAAGCGCAGCAAGGGTTATTATTATAAAACCCCGCATTTCGTGTCTGTATCGCAGATGGCGTACCGCATGAGAAAAAACGGCGCGGGGCTGGCTTCGATATGCATACTTTCGACAATGGTGCTGGTTACGGTATCCACGACCACCTGTCTGATGATAGGCGAGGAAGATACTCTTGCGAGCCGCAGCCCGCGCGGATTTAATTTCGAGTTCAGATATACCGGCGAGCGTGACGAAAATGAGATAACTCAGTTTTTTGAAAGCACGCTTGCCGAGGACGGAATGACCCCCGAAAATCTGATGGTGTACCGTATGCTTCGGATAAGCGGCGTTACGGACGGCGGCGGAGTATTTCAGCTCGCCCCCGACAGATATTCGGATTCCGTATGCTCGCTGTATATCATCCCCGCGGAATACTGCGGCATTATAACAGGCACGCCCGCTTCCGCGGACGACGGGCAGGCGGTGATCGCGGATCCCCTCGGGCTGATGAAGGGCGCCTCGTCGGTAACGCTTGAAGACTTCCCGCCGCTGGAGATAGTCGGCAGGATAGAAAATTTCGTCGGCATTGGCGATGATGTCGCGACGATTTACCCGTCGGCGTATCTCTTTGTAACGGACGACGCGTTCAACGAAATATACGAATACCAGAGCCGCCTTTACGGCGAAAACTGCTCCGAGCGGCGCTTCGGCTACAATTTTGATCTATCCCTCGCCGAACAGCAGCAGGAGGACGAATATTTTGCCATAAGGGAGAAAATTCACAACAGCGGGCTGATGGCTGACGACGGCTTTACGCTCGGGTTTTCATCCTCCTGCAGGGAGTGCAGCAGAAGCGATTTCTACGCGATGTACGGCGGGCTGTTCATGCTTGGCATAATGCTGGGCGGAGTGTTTACGCTGTCGGCGGTGCTCATTATGTACTACAAGCAGATAACCGAGGGCTTCGAGGACAGGCGCAGGTTCTCCATCCTGCAAAAAGTCGGCATGACCGACCGCGAAGTCAGGCGCTCGATAAATTCGCAGGTGCTTACGGTGTTCTTCCTGCCGCTTGCGGCGGCGGGGATGCATACTGCATTTGCGTTTCCGATGATATCGAGGATAATGGCGACGGTGTTCGGGCTTGGAAACAAGTCGCTTCTGCTGTGGGTAACGCTGGGATGCTTCGCGGTGTTTGCGGCGCTGTATGCGGTGATATATAAGCTGACCTCCCGCAGCTATTACGGCATCGTAAGCGGCGGCAGAAAAGAGCGGTGACGTATGAAAAAGTCAGTGGAAAAGGTCCTGAAGATCATACTGATAATATTCGCGGCGTTGTGCTTCCTGTGCAATATCGTGCTTGTCACATTTGCGGTGCAGGGCGCGGTGATGTACAAAACCGCCGTGTCCGGGAACCCTGTTAAAAACGCGGCGCAGGAGATACGCGCCCGCGATGATTATGTTTCGTACGATGAACTCCCCGAATTTTATATAAAGGCGGTCATCTCCGTTGAGGACAGGGATTTTATGCGGCACGGCGGCGTGGATATCTCCGCGATATGCCGTGCGCTGATATACGACATAAAAACCATGTCCCTTGAACAGGGCGGCAGCACGATAACCCAGCAGCTTGCGAAGAACCTGTATTTCACATCGGAAAAGCGCCCCGACCGCAAATTTGCGGAGATATACGCGGCGATAGAGCTGGAGCATAAGCTGAGCAAGCAGGATATATTCGCGCTGTATGCAAATACGATATATTTCGGCGACGGATATTACGGCATAAGCGAGGCGGCGGAGGGTTATTTCGGCAAGACCGCCGCGGAGCTGGACGAATATGAATGCGCCGTGCTCGCGGGGATACCGCAGGCGCCGTCGGTGTACTGCGAGATAAACTCCGCCCCGGCAAAGGCACGGCTGCGGGAAGTGCTCTCCGCCATGACGGAGAGCGGCGTAATAGACGCTTCACAGGCGGATGAAATAGCCGCCCGCGCAGGATAAAATCCCGTTAAAAAATTCGTATCTCTATTGACTTATATTTTCTGCGGTGTTATAATAACATTGGGGAAATATAATAAATATAACAGAATATCTATGCCCCGAATATGCTCGTTTAAGAGCGGCACGGGGCATTTGTTTTTTAGCGGAGGACAACATGGTTTTCTCAGATCTGTTCTTTCTTTACATCTTCATTCCCGCTGTAATGCTGTGCTATGCCCTTGCGCGGTGCGCCGATAAGGCGTATGCGGATAATTCGCGGCACGGCCGGTTTGCCATGCCCGAGAATATCTGCCCGTTTTCAAACGCGGTGCTTATCGTATTTTCGCTGATATTTTACGCATGGGGAGAGCCTGTTTACATACTCCTCATGCTTGCAAGCGTGCTGATGAACTACGTCGTCGGTATATGCATAGGCGGCGGGGAGAAGCGCTCGAAGGCGGCACTGGTCGTCGGTGTGATACTCAACATCGCGGTGATAGGCGTGTTCAAGTACGCGGATTTTCTCGTGGGAACGCTGAATTTCTTCGGGCTCCCGCTGAACAAACCCGGGATAGCGCTGCCGATAGGAATAAGCTTCTACACGTTCCAGTCGATATCCTACCTCGCGGATGTATACCGCGGAGAAACGCAGCCGCAGAAAAACTTCGCGTCGCTGCTGCTTTATATTTCGATGTTCCCGCAGCTTATCGCGGGGCCCATCGTGCGTTATTCCGCCATTTCCGCGGAAATAAACCGCCGCAGGATATCCTTCGACGACCTTGCGGAGGGGTCTTTCCGCTTCCTTATAGGACTTGGCAAGAAAGTTATCCTTGCAAACGAACTTTCGGAAATTTCTTCAGAGTTCCTTGACGGAAACCTTGCGTCCCTTACGACCGGCGGCGCATGGCTGGGGATAATTGCATACACATTCCAGATCTACTTTGATTTCTCCGGTTATTCCGACATGGCGATCGGTATGGGAAGGTGCCTTGGCTTCCACTTTGAGGAGAACTTCAACTTCCCGTACATATCCGGCACCATAACGGAATTCTGGCGCAGATGGCACATCTCCCTCGGAAGCTTCTTCCGTGACTATGTATATATTCCCCTCGGCGGAAACCGCAGGCATCAGATGCTTAACATACTGGTGGTGTGGTTCCTTACGGGGCTTTGGCACGGCGCTAGCTGGAATTTCGTGCTGTGGGGGCTTTATTTCGGAGTTATAATCACGCTGGAGAAATATACGATCCTTAAAGCAAGAGATAAGATACCGTCGTTTATCCTGCATATTTACAGCCTGTTTCTGATAATCTTCGGGTGGGTGATATTCTACTTTGACGATATGTCGCGGCTCGGGGAATTTATAAAGGTGCTGTTCGGCTTCGGAAGCGCGGGCGGCTGGGATCTCGTAACGCAGAATGAGCTGTTCGGTAATATCTGGCTTATTGCTGCGGCGATCATATGCTCGCTGCCGATAAGCAGGCTGATACGCAATGCATACGACAATTCCTCCCGCATGGAGGGCGCAGGGGCAGAGGCAGCGCTTACAGTGCTGAAAACCGTAAGCGCCGTGGCGATACTTATCGTAAGCACCCTGCTTCTCATCGGAAGCACCACCAATCCGTTCCTGTATCTTAGATTTTAAGGTGACGACATGAAACCGAAATACGAAAAGAAATACAAAGAACCCCGCGCGACCAGGCGCCGCCGTGCGGCAAACATCGCGTATCTTGTTACGATAATGCTGGCGTTTGAAACAGTGGGACTGTCGCTGATAGTTTTCCCGAGGAGCACCGAAAGCATCACGGAAAAGCGCACGCTGAAAGAGTTTCCCGAGTTCACGTCCGAGGATTACCTCAGCGGAAAATACACGGCGGATATTGCGGAGTGGTTCAGCGATACCGTTCCGTTCCGCGACGATCTGACGAATATGTCCACTGCACTGCGGGAGCTGCGCGGTTTCCGACAGGATGGAATACGCCTGCATAACGTCGGCACAACGCAGACCGAAAGCAAGCCCGAGAAACCCTCCACAACGGCGCCGGTTACATCCTCCGAGCCAGCCGAAAGCGTCCCGACCGACGAAAGCAGCACGCCGCAGACAACTGTCCCCGAGCAGACCGCCGCGACGCAGGGAAATCATGAGATAGACCCCGTTGAGCAGGAAGTCAACGAGGACGACGCCGTGAACATAACAAACAACGGAATAGCGGTGGTGGGAACGCGTGCGCTTATGCTTTACGGCGGCAGCTTCTCCGTTGGCGAGAGCTACGCTAATGTTATCAACAAGTACAAGGAAGCGCTCGGCGACGACGTGAACGTATACAGCATGATAATCCCGACATCCTGCGAGTTTTACAGCCCGCCCTCCGTCAAGGCATACTGCGGAAGCGAGCTTGACAACATCAACCATGTAATCGAGTTCCTGCGGGACGACGTTAAGGCGGTGGATGTCTACACGCCGCTTGCCGCGCATACGGACGAGGACATCTATCTGCGCACCGATCACCACTGGGCGGCGCTGGGCGCATATTACGCGGCTCAGGAGTTTGCAAAGACGGCGGGCGTGCCCTTTGCGGAGCTTTCCGAGTATGAGGAGCGCGTGGTGCACGATTATGTCGGGACGATGTACGGATATTCGGGGGATATAGTTCTCAAGAACAATCCCGAGGACTTCTGCTATTATGTTCCGCAGAATGTAAAGTACACCACGACCTACTATGATTACATCCTCAAGGACGGAGACATAGTCGGGATGAACGAGCCTTACGAGGCGAATTTCTTTATCAAATATGGCGACGGCAGCGGCATGGCATACTGCACCTATATGGGCGGCGACGCGAAGATAGTAAAGGTATCCACCGACGCGGGCACGGGCAGAAAGCTTGCGATATTCAAGGACAGCTACGGAAACGCTTTGCCGCAGTTCCTTATGGGCAGTTTTGACGAGATATATGTAATTGATATGCGCTACTTCACGCATAACGCGGTGGATTATCTCACCGAAAACGGCATTACGGATGTGCTTTTCGCGAACAATGCATTCCACGCCGCGACGGCTTCCACCGTGCGGTATTACGAGAATTTCCTGACCCAGGAGGATTGGGGATTCTGATTTGCGGATGATATAAAAAAATCCCCGAAGAGTTTTTCTTCGGGGATATCAGCTTGTCGAAAAACCTTTAAAATTTCCGCGTAGCGTATTGGTTTTCGCTTCCTTTTGACACAAAAGGAAGCGGGGGTTGTGGGGGCAGAGCCCCCGCCACTCCGCACGCAGTGCGGTTTTACGGCTTCAAAGGCGCTAAAGGGGTGTGGGGGAAAACAAGAGTTTTCCCCCACAGTCTATTGCAAATTTTCTGCCGTTTTGACTTTTTCGATAGACTGAATCCCCGAAGAGTTTTTCTTCGGGGATATCTGTTTATCTTCTTGTAATCACTGCGGCTTGTAGCTTACGGTGCCGCATACTCTGTCGCCTGCGTCGCCGAAGGAGGTGTAGATATAACCCTTTTCGTTAAGCGGGCCGGGGGCGTACTTTGCGGTGTAGATATGTACGTCGGGGTGCTTTTCGTACAGGAGCTTCAGGCCAACCTCGGATGCAAGAATGCACATGAACTTGATGTCCTTGCAGCCGGCTTCCTTGATGAAGTTTATCGCTGCGTCGGCGCTTCCGCCTGTTGCGAGGGCGGGGTCGACGATGATAACGGGGCCGTTCGTAACGTCAACGGGAAGCTTGAAGTAGTAGGTGTGGGGCTTAAGGGTTTCCTCGTCGCGGAAAAGACCGATATGGCCGACCTTTGCAGTGGGGAGGAGCATTCTCAGTCCATCCACCATGCCAAGACCTGCGCGGAGGATAGGAACGATCGTGAAGTCCTCGTCAACTACCGGGGACATGAAATCGGATACGGGACCCTTAACAAGTATCTCCTTTGTCTTGAGATCCTTCAGAGCCTCATAGCCCATCAGGGAAGTTATCTCTCTTGTGAGCTCGTTGAACTCCTTTGAACCCGTGTTAACATCGCACATGGTCGTAAACTTGTGCATTACCAGCGGATGGTCGAATATCGTTACGTTCTTCAGAAAATCTTCCATAATAACCTCACTTTTTAAGTATATCCGCGAGCTTATCCAGCTCTTCTTCCGTGAAAACCTCTATGCCGTTCTTTATGAAAAGCTCGGCGGCAACACCGTTTCCCGCGACCTTTCCGCCCGAGAAAGTGCCGTCATATATAAGGCCCTTGCCGCAGGAGGGGCTTTTCGCTTTCAGCACGGCGTATTTCGCATTGTTCAGCTGCGCAAGCTGCAAAGCGGTCTGCGCGCCCCTGGTATATTCCGCGGTGACATCTCTGCCCGCCCTGGAAACAACGCAGCCGCTCTGTATCTCGGCGGGGTCCCTCGGGGTGGGAAGTCCGCCCATCTGTTCGGGGCATACTGCCAAAATGACATTATCCCGCGCAAGGGCACGGATCGCGTCGTTATTGCAGTTCTTGCCGTCGTAGCGGCAATCACACCCGAGCAGGCAGGCGCTTACAACTATGACTGCCATTATTTATCCTTTGTTTCGTCCTGACGGATATCTCCGCCCTCTTTATCCACTACAACAACGGGGGCTTCCTCGAAATCGTCCTCGCCGGTGCCGAGCTTTCCGTTGTTTACGATTATGTTTGTAATTATTCCCACGATGAGCGCAACCGCAAGGGAGGTGATAGAGAGGATAGGACCGCCGGTGATCTCGTTGTATCCGAAATCAAGGGTCAGACCGCCTATACCCGTAACGAGGATAGAGCTTACAACAAACAGGTTCTTGCTGTTGTTGAGGTCAACGTGCTTGAGCATCTGAAGACCGCTTACTGCGATGAAGCCGTACAGCGCTATGCACGCGCCGCCCATTACGCACTTGGGGATGGAATTGATAAGCGCAACGAAAGGAGTGAAGAACGAAAGCACCATGCATCCGATGGAAGCGGTGAAAATCGTTACGATGGAAGCGTTTCCTGTGATGGCTACGCAGCCGATGGACTCGCCGTATGTAGTGTTTGCGCAGCCGCCGAAGAAGCCGCCTGCGATGGAGCCGAGACCGTCGCCCATGAGGGTCTTGTCAAGACCGGGATCGGTGATAAGATCACGCTCGATGATGTTGCCGAGGTTCTTGTGGTCTGCAATGTGCTGTGCAAGCTCAACCACAGCGATGGGAACGTAGATAAGCGCGATGTTGCCGATAGCGGCGCCGTCAAGCGGATACTGACCGTTTGTTTCTATCGCTTTGAGGAAGAAGAACTTGGGGTAATCTACGATGCTTGTGATGCTGAAATCGCCGAAGGCATTTACAAAAGGTGTAAAGTCGAGTATCCGGAATGCTTCGATACCTGTGGCGTTTCCGATAAGGGTGAGGATCAGTGCAAGCACATATCCCACGCCGATGCCGATGATGAAGGGAATGAGCTTGATTGTCTTGCTGCCCTTTACGGAGGAAATAACGATTGCGAGGAATGTAACGATTCCGACGATAATGGTCATCAGGTTATAGGAATCGCCGCCGTTGGTAGCGAGCCAGTCTGTTGCCGTGCCGGAAAGGCTGAGACCGATAAGTGCAACGATCGGCCCGATGATAACGGGAGGCATGAGCTTATTGACCCATCCCGAGCCTACGACCTTAATAACAAGCGCGATGACAACGTAAACAAGTCCTGCGAACGCGATACCTATGAGCATACCCCAGTATCCGTAGTTCTGCGCGATGGAAGCGGCGTAAGCGCCGAGGAATGTAAAGGAGCTGCCGAGGAATACGGGGCTCTTTCTTTTTGTGCAGAGCAGGTAGACGATGGTTCCTATGCCCGCGCCGAAAAGTGCGGCGGCAGGGTCGGACGGAAGTCCGTTTGCGGAAACGATCATGGGTACCAGCAGCGTTGCCGCCATAATTGCTATCATCTGCTGGAAAGCAAAGACGAGCGTCTGCTTGAATTTCGGCTTGTCGCCGATGTCGTAGATAAGTTTCATGAGTAATCTCCTGTTCGTTTTTTCGCCGAAGCGTTCTGTGCAAATCGTTTTACACTAATTAATTATTATACCCTTTTTCGACATGGTTGTCAATATAATTTGATGGTTTTGTGAAAAATCCCGAGAAAAAAACGGAAAACGGCAGATCCATTTGAAAAATGGACCCGCCGCATATTTATGCAACTATAATGTTCTTTCCGCTTGCCTTGCCCTTGTACAGCCGCTTGTCGACCATGGAGAGCATTGCGTCAATTCCCTCGCTGCGGATATCCGCATTTTCGGCGCTTGCTGCAAATCCGAAAGTCATGGACACTTTTACTGCCCTGTTTTCGTGGTCAAGGCAGAGCGCATTAATTTCGGATTTGATCTTGTTTATCTTGGGGTAGCATTCGTCGTATGTACCATGCAGTATCATCAGCATTTCCTCTCCGCCCCAGCGGCAGGCGATGTCCTTTTCGCCGATGTTGCGCATGATTATTTCTGCAACGGAACGCAGCACTACGTCGCCGCAGTCATGCCCGAAGGTGTCGTTGATCTTCTTGAAATCGTCGATATCCCCCATAACGATGCAGAACGGCTCGGTGCTTTCGGCAACATCGCGCAGGGTGCTGTGCAGGCAGTGGCGGTTGTAAAGCCCTGTAAGCGCGTCGTGGGTCGCGGTGAAATGAAGCTGTTCGTTGGTTTCGTTGAGCTGCTTGATGAGCGAGTGTATCTCAAGCACGAACAGAATGCTGAACCCGAACAGGAGAAGCATATTAAATATGATATTGACCGCGCGCATGAAATCCACCTCATCGCCGGTAAGCGGGCGGACAAACGTGACATACAGCGGCTCGTTATAATGCTGGAACAGCAGCGCGGCGGTGAGCATCGAAAGCGTGATGAGTGAAAAGACGATGGTGCCGCGCTTAAAAACCTTGTTGGAGCAGGTCAGGAACAGGTAGTATATAACGACGGGAATGCTCATCATGGAATACAGAAAAAAGCAGGTGTTCCCGCCGAGGAAGAACGTGCAGAGTATCGAGTGGACGCTCACCTCGGAATACATGGCGGTTATCCATCCGAAAGCATGGTTTTCAAAGTGAGCCTTCTCGCAGAACAGACCGAGCACCGTATACAGCACCACGCTGAAAACGTTAAAAACTACCATTGTATAGAGCTTTATCGCTGTAAATATAATAAGAAAAGTGAGATGCATGAAAGCGCCGGAGAAAGCGGCAACCTGGTACTTGAATGATTTTTTGATATTTATATCGAGAATGTCAAAGCCTGAAAGTTTGTCATTTTTCATAACGATTTCTCCGATTTAAAAATTTGTCTAATTTTTATAATAAAATATCAGTAATGACATTATATCACTATTTACAGAAAAAATCAAGATGTAAACGTTTTTTTAACGAATATTATCGGAAATATTTCGCTGAAGAAGGAGACCTAGACCGTGCGAAGCGTTTAATTACATGGCATTTTGCTTTTTTCGGTGCAGAAAGAAAAATTATTTTTTTTATTTTGAAAAAACTCTTGACAAAAACTAAAGTGTATGTTATAATAATGCTATCAGAAATGATAATCGTTACTGATTTATCTGAAATCAATCAATATTACGGAGGAAACAAATTATGAAGTATGTATGTCCTGTATGCGGTTATGTTTACATCGGCGAGTCTGCTCCCGAAAAATGTCCCCAGTGCGGCGTTCCCGGCAGCAAGTTCAAGGTAATCGAAGAGAGCGAGAAGCTCGTATTTGCTGACGAGCACAGAATCGGTATCTGCGAGGGTCTGCCCGAGGATATCATCAACGACCTGCGCGCTAATTTCACAGGCGAGTGCACAGAAGTAGGTATGTACCTTGCGATGGCACGCGCTGCCCACAGAGAGGGCTATCCCGAGGTCGGCCTTTACTACGAGAAGGCTGCATGGGAAGAGGCAGAGCACGCTGCGAAATTCGCCGAGCTGCTCGGCGAGGTGGTTTCTGCCTCCACAAAGGAAAACCTTACAAAGAGAGTCGCTGCCGAGCACGGCGCAACAGCAGGCAAGCTTGATCTCGCAAAGAGAGCAAAGGCGCTCAACCTCGACGCTATCCACGACACAGTTCACGAGATGGCAAAGGACGAGGCAAGACACGGAAAGGCTTTCGAGGGTCTGCTGAACAGATATTTCAAGTGATCCACGAAACCGCTTGAATAAAGGCTTCACAATGGCAGCCGCAGAAATGCGGCTGCCATTTTTTGCGTCAGTATCCGTGATGAATAATGCGGATAATTTCCGCTGCTGCTTGACTTTATCCAAAAAGTCTGATATAATACAATTAATTATATACATATACATAAACAGATTTTGGGGAAAATATCATGAAAAAAATTCTGGCGGCGCTGCTGTGCGGTGCATTGCTGTGCGGGGCGTGCGGATGCGCTTCGGAAAACGCGCCTTCGCTCAACATAGTTGATGTCGGCGGGCAGTCATCCGTAAAGATCACCGCCGGCACATCATCCGGGGATGCTACGCCCGTGCCGAGCGTTTCGTCAAGTTCATCTGCGGCGGTATCCGGCATAACGGAAGCAATTCCCGAGGAAGCCGAGCCATCGCAGGCGGAAACGGACCGCTCTGATGATACTTCAGACAGCATTCACGAAGATATTGTGTCCGCTCCCGTAAATAACGAGAGCAAGCCCGTGGTAACGTCGTCCGCGGCGTCCTCTGCATCATCGAGCGCCTCCGCGTCAACACAGAACAAATCCACCACTGCGGCAGCAACAGCCGAAACATCCCGCACGACGGAGCAGACAACAGCCCCCGAGCCTGTTGTTATCCCCGATACCGGGAGCAGCAGCTATTCCGCGCTCAACCACGCGGATGTAAAGGGCGTGTGGATATCCTACATAGAACTTGCGGATATGCTCACAGGTAAAAACGAGGAGCAGTTCAGAAAAGCGATATCCTCGGCATACGACAACTGCGTATCCCTCGGGATAAACACGGTGTATGTACACGTCCGTTCCCACGGCGACGCGTATTATAAAAGCAGTCTTTATCCGTGGTCAAAGTATGTCACGGGGACATTCGGAAAAGCGCCGTCGTTCGACCCGCTTAAAATAATGATATCAGAGGCGCATTCACGCGGGCTTTCTTTTCAGGCGTGGATAAATCCGCTGCGTGCCTGCGCCGTCGGCGATATTTCGGGGGAGAGCGGATACGCCGTCGGAAAATGGGCGGACAGCTCCGCCACGGCAGGGAAGTACGTTGTTAAGGTTGGCAGCTATTATTACCTCAACCCCGCATACGACGATGTTGTCGAGCTTATTTCGGCGGGAGCCGCAGAGATAGCCGCAAATTACGATGTCGACGGAGTTCACATCGACGATTATTTCTACCCCACCACGGACGCATATTTTGACAGCAGCGCGTATTCCGTCAGCGGATACGGAACGCTTTCGTCATTCCGGCTTGCAAACTGCGACAAACTGGTCAGCGGGATTTATCGCGCGGTGAAGTCCGCAAATCCCACGGCGCTTTTCGGCGTGAGCTGCCAGGGAAGCATAGAAAACAACTACAGCCAGATGTACGCCGATGTAAAGAAATGGTGCTCGCAGAGCGGATTTACCGACTACATCATGCCGCAGATATATTATGGCTTCAACAATTCCGCGCAGCCGTACAGCAGGTGCGCGGCGGAATGGGACGCCCTCGCGCAGAGCGGCGGTATCCCGCTGATAATAGGCTTGTCCGTGTCGAAAATAGGCCTTGAGGATACATGGGCGGGCGCGGGGAAAACAGAATGGATAACAGATAAGAATATACTGTCGCGGCAGTACACCGAGGCGCTGGCGCAGCGCTCCTACGGCGGAATTTGCCTTTACAGCTATCGGAGTATTTTCGCCCCCGACAGCTCGGTGAAAAGTCAGGTCGACAGCGAGGTAGCCGCCCTCAAAGCGGCGATGAATAATTGACGGGGAATTGAATATGAAAAAGATGTTTCAACGCATTGCGGCGATAATGCTGTCCGCGGCGATCATGTCGTCGGGAGTATACGCGCAGCCGTCCGAGGAGGATTTTTCGTCGCCCTCGGATGATATAGTTACGGATACGCCCATCACCATCGGGAGCAATATCACGCTCCGGAGCGGGATGCGCGCTGTTCAGCTTGCGGCGGGGGAGGACTTCGCGGCGGACGGCAGCACCGACCTTTCCGCGCTTTTCGGGGAGATAAAGGGCTACGGCATGAATGCCGTTATAGTCGGCACCTATGCGGAGGATGAACCCTGCTTTGACCTTGAAATAAACACTGCGGACGGCGGCGTTTTCGGCGCTGTTATTGACGCTGCGCACGACGCGGGGCTGTATGCCTATGCGGAGCTTGATATCGGAAAGCTTGCGGCGGATGTATCCGAAAACGGCGGCGGGCTGAAAGAGGGCTTTTCCGCGGCGATACACAGGTTCGCGATGAAGTACGCCTGCGAGGGTGTGCTCCTTACAAATTACTACACCTCCGACACCCCGGAAATGTACGCCGAATACCTCCGCAGCGGCTCGGGAATAGGCTACACCAACTGGCTGTACGAAACCAACGAGTACATGATAAGAACAGCCGCCGAGGCGGTCCGCGGCACAAGCAGCACCACGGCGGTCGGCCTGCTGATATCGGATATGTGGGCGAATTACACCACCCGCGAGGACGGTTCCGTTACGGCGGACAGCACGCAGGCGCTTATCGACGGCTTCTGCGATACAAAGAAGTATGTTGAAAAGGGCTATGCCGATTTCGTCGTGGTAAAGGCATACGGCTCCACAAGCGATCAGGCGCTGAACTTTGAAAACGTCGCTTCATGGTGGAACGACCTCACCGAAAGCACGGGTGCAAAGACCTATATCATGCACCTGAACGAAAAAATAGGAAAGTACACCGGCTGGTATGAGGATCAGCTCCTGCGGCAGCTTTCCGTGCTGGAGGATATCCCGTCGATAGGCGGCAGCGCGTTTTCGTCGCTCGCTTCGCTGCGCGCAAACCCGCTCGGAACAACGGACACGCTGAAAAAGTTCTTCGATGAGCAGATAAACACAGAAACGATATTCGAGGATCTCACGATGATTTCCCCGTCGTCGCTGAGCTTTGTTACATACGACAGCAGCGTTAAGTTCATGGGTACTTTCGATGAGAATTTCGATGTTTTCTTCGACGGAAGCAAGATAAAACTGAACGAAGCGGGCAACTTCTATTTCGTAAAGGATCTGAAAGTCGGCCACAACAGCTTCACGATAGAGCACAAGGGCAGACAGTATAAATATTCCATCGAACGCCGCGTGGATGTGCTGAAATCCATCGAATCCGACAAGGACATCCGTGTTGAGGGCGGCACGAAGATATCCCTTGTTGCCGTTGCATACAGCGGCGCAAAGGTCACCGCCACCATCGGCGGAAAGACGATAACCCTCAAGGAGCGCGAGGGCAGCGGCGAGGAGCTCGACGCGAACAGCTCGTATGCCAAGTTCGTCGGATATTACACCGTCGGCAAGGGCATAATCGGAGAGGAGCAGAACCTCGGCAGCATTTCGTTCTACGCTTCGTACAGCGGCTCCGAGGAGTACATGACCGGCGGCAGCGTTACCATCGAGGCGGAGCCCGAACCTCCCAAGGAGATCGAGGTCGACATCTCCGACAACCAGCACAGCGTTGGCTCGGGGGAGGTCGTCGGCAGCATGGCTCCGATAGTATCGAGCAGCGAATCCGTAACATATGTAAAGGTGCTCAGCAATTACACCAATGTATACGACGGCAAGACGACAGGCGGCATTCCGTCCCCGCTGTTTTCGCAGATGCCCGCAGGCACGCTGGATTACTACCGCTCGTCCTCGGGAGGATACATAACCACCACGTCGGGCAAGCGCTTCGCGGCGGAGGATGTCACCACATTCAGCGATACGGGGCTTGGTTACAACGCGCTTTCCGTTAAATCCATAGGAAACAGCGGCGGCAAGAGCTTTATAAAGCTGCATCTTGATTACCGCTCAAGCTTCAATGTCACAACGCCCGTTTCGTTCTTCGAGGCAAACGACGGTCCATATGGCGTGGCGGATTACAATGCGTCCACGGTGTACATTACGTTTGACAATATCACCAGCGTAACGGGTCTGCCGAGTTTCGAATACTGCTCGCTTTTCAGCGGAGGCAAGTGGGAAACCGTGGACGAGGGCGGCGTGCCTAAGTTCAGGCTGGCGCTCACGCTGCGGCAGGCGGGAATATACAGCGGCTGCGGCGCATACTACGACGAAAACGGCGACCTTATGCTGACGTTCGATGTCCCCACCGCGACCCTTTCGGGCAAGGTCATTGTTATCGACCCTGGTCATGGCTACGGCAAGGTGGTCGGCAAGCTTGACCCCGGCGCCATCGGCAACGTTACCGAGCAGGTAGTTAACCTTGCGGTCGCAAAGCAGCTTGAAACCAAGCTCGCAGAAATGGGCGCAACGGTCATAAGATTAAAGACCGAAAGCGAGTTTATCCTCACCACCACCCGACCGACGGTTGCCCGCAGCTACGGTGCGGATATGTACATCTCCCTGCACTGCAACAGTGCGACGAATACGGCGGCGCACGGTGTAGAGGTATATTATTTCACGCCGTTCTCGCAGCCGCTGGCAAGCGCGATAAACGCGCAGCTCTCATCCTATTATGATAACTCTGTCTATGCGGACGGCACGAGCAGCAGCCGCGGCGCAAAATACAGCTATTACTGGGTAACGCTCCAGCAGGATTTCCCGTCGGTGCTTGTTGAAATGGGATTTATCTCGAACGAGCGCGAATGCATGGTGATGGCGAACGAAACATATCAGAAGGGAATGGCGGCGGCAATTGCCAACGGAGTTTACGCATACTTTGCACGCAGCGGCCTTACATACAGCGGAAGCGGCAGCGATACTGCGGACGTTCCCGATGTTCCCGTAACGCCGCCGACAACATCCTCCGATACATCCGACCCCCAGCCCGATGTTTCCGACACCTCGGATACAAGCGAACCCGCGGACACATCCGAAACCTCCGAGCCTGAATCTTCGCAGGAAACCTCGGAGCCATACGACGAAACAAGCGAAACCGATGAAACGGACGACATCAGCACCGATACATCCGACACAACCGGCGGAATAAAGGTAGAGTAAACAATAATTCGGCAGGTCATACCGAACCTGCCGAATATCTGTTTTAAAATGCCGGAGCCCCGCAGGGGAACCTGCGGAACTCTGGCATAAAAAGGAAACAAAGTGATGGATGATTGGTTATCTTAATAAAATGGGAGTTACTTTACGAGTTCCGCGCCGAGTGCCCTGCACTTTGCGAGGTCATCGTCATTGGGAGTTTCGTTGGCGATAAGACCCTCGCCGCCGACTATCTCGGCGCCGTCGTCTGCCACTCTCTGCGCCCAGTTGCGCATCCACTCGCCGTCGCCCCAGCCGTAGCTTCCGAAAAGAGCTACCTTCTTGCCCGAGAGCTTGCTCTCGATGCCTGCGAAGAACGGCTCGAATTCGCTGTCGTCAAGCTCCTCTGCGCCCATTGCGGGGCAGCCGAATGCAAGTCTGTCATATTCGGCAACATCGCCCTTGAAATCAGAAACGGAGAAGATCTCAGCGCCCGCGCCCGCAGCAACGGCCTCTGCCATCATCTGCGTGTTGCCTGTGCCGCTCCAGTAAATAACTGCTGTTTTCATAAAATTGTCCTCCTTGAATGTCGGTTAAGAAATTTTTAATATGCGGTAAAAATCCTCGCCCATGTCAAGCTTTCTGCAAAGATAATTCCTGCATTTGTTGTAGTTTTCAAATGTGCGTTCCGCCTTGCGCTCGTTGCCGTATACTTTCCAGTAGCCGCAGAGCTTGAAGCTTCCGCCGTTGTTGGCGATAAACCCTATCACATCTTCGGTGGGATATCCGAGGAAAATGCCTATTTCATGCGGAAAATCCCCGCCGCTGCGCATACGCTCGGACAGCCTTGCGATATAATCCTCGACAGTCATGTCGTCGGTGTAGCCGTATCCGCGGAGTATCTCCCGCGAAGCAGGCTCGCGCAGTCTTTCCGAAAGCTGCGCCCTGTTGTAGACAAGTATCAGCGTTTTTTCGCGGCACTCGGACAGCGCGGTTATTTTAAGACCTTTCTGCGCGGCACGCAGGTTGAATGCAAGCACGTTCTCCGCAACATTACACTCGTTTTTTGATATCGCCACGAGGCTTGAGCATTTTATCCCAAGCAGCGAGGGCGCCGTGTGGAACGCAAGCTTGCTTTGGAATGCCCTCATTTCGTTCTGTGACATAAGTTATCTCCCGATGCGTTTTCTTTCTGTTATATGCTTTTTATCTTGTATTATTCCCGGTTAGAATATGCTAACCGCTCCGTAAAAAATCAGCGGGCATACTGCTCGAGGACGGATTTAAGCGCATTGACACTGGCGTTGTGAATGCGTACGATCGGAATGTTGTGCTTCTCGGACTTGGTGTTTACGGTGTTTACCATCTTGTGGGAGCAGGTGTTGGTGAACACCACCATCAGATCGGGACAGCCTATCTTGTTTGCAAAATCGCTGGGCATCTGCGTGAAAACCTTTGCCTTGCAGTTGTGATCCTTGCAGATATCCTTATATCTTGTTGCCATGCGGTCGTTGCCGCCGACTACTACTACGCTCATGGAATACTCCTTTCAAATTCTAGTTAGGACTAACTAACCCCAAAAATATTCTAGCATATTTTCCTCTCCGTGTCAAGAGGGTTTATGAATTTTTTTCAACAAAATCCGCCAAAATGAGCCGCGGGTGCGAAAAAAATATTAAAAAACGCTGAATAATATGCCATAATACCGACATAACAGGAGATCGCGGTTCTAAAGAAATGCATAAACGGTAGTATGCGGGTCACGAAAAGTGGCAGATATCCTAATGCAAAGGCATTCGACGGCGATTCACGGGCGCAGGGGAGAGGGGAAGTCGCTCCGATGATAGAGGCTGCGCCGGACGAATATCGTTTATAAAAAAGAAAAAATTCCCTTTTGTTTTCGGAATAAACGAGCGGGAAAAGCAGAAAATATTTTACGGCGGACGCGATAAATTGTCCGCCGTAAATTTTCGTAAAACGAAAGGAAGTTTCAATATGGGTACCGAATACGCAAACAAGCACATCGGATGTACTATCAAAAACTGCGCCCACCACTGCTGCTGCGAGGACTTCTGTTCTCTCGACAAGATAGAAGTTGGCACACACGAAGCAAACCCCACTGTTGTACAGTGCACAGACTGTCTTTCCTTCAAGGCTAAGCCCGGCGTAGGCTAAGCTCGGTCTTTGTCTGTTTTATCCTCTTGATGATATCGGGCGGCACCGTTTCGGCGGTGCCGTTTTGCCTGCCGGGAAATGCCGTGGCTTTTCGGCGGTCAATTTTTTGTTTAAAATAGCGCACCGCATAAAGCAGTGCGCCCAGTCTGACGAAAAAGTAAAACGGCAGAAAATTTGCAATAGACTGTGGGGGGAAAACTCTTGTTTTCCCCCCCACACCCCCTTTAGCGCCTTTGAAGTCGATGGGATTTCGCCGTCTGCGGACGGCGACAAGGGCTCTGCCCTTGACCTGCCAGCCTTTTGTAAAAGGCTGGGCCGAAAACTTTCAATACGCTACGCGGAAATTTTAAAGGTTTTTCGACAAGCTGAAGCGCACCGCATAAAGCAGTGCGCCATATTGATATTTACGGATTTTCAAGTGACTTCTCGAGGAAGCTCCGCGTCTTTTCGCTCTTTGGATTGCCGAACACCTCGTCGGGGGTTCCGTATTCCTCTATAACGCCGTCCGCCATGAAAATCACCTTGTCTGCAACGCCGCGGGCGAAGTTCATCTCGTGCGTAACTACGATCATCGTGCGGTTGGTGGTCTTTAATTCGCGGATGACCCTCAGCACCTCGCCGGTAAGTTCGGGGTCCAGCGCGGAGGTGGGCTCGTCGAAACAGAGAATGTCGGGGCTGAGCGCCAGCGCCCTTGCGATGGCAACGCGCTGCTGCTGTCCGCCGGAAAGCTCGCAGGGGTAGGACATCATCTTTTCGCCAAGACCTACCGTTTTAAGAAGCGCGCGGGAATTTTCGTCGATCTCGCTTATGATGGCGTTCTTTTCCGCCTTGGAAAGCTTCTTGCCCTTTATGCGCAGAAGCTCAGGCGCCAGCGACACGTTTTTCAGCACGGTGTATTGCGGGAACAGATTGAACGACTGGAACACAAGTCCGAAATGCAGGCGCTTCATGCGGGTTTCCTTATCGGAGGAAGCAGGGGCGTTTGCGTCGAAAAGCGTTTCGCCGTCTATCGAAATGCTGCCGCTGTCGGGTGTTTCGAGGAAGTTAAGGCAGCGCAGCAGCGTTGTCTTTCCGCTTCCCGAGGAGCCGATTATCGCCAGCACCTCGCCCTTTTCCATACCGAAAGAGATGCCCTTTAATACCTCGGTCCTGCCGAAGTTCTTGTAAATGCCGTTTATATCAAGGTAAGCCATGTCCGCACCTCCGTCAGTTGTGATAGTAGTTCAGCTTCTTTTCCACGAAGTTCAGCAGGAGCGTAAGCAGACCCGAGAACAGCAGATAGAATGCACCAACGTAGAACAGCGGCCAGATTATCGACTTGAGGGAGATGATGTTCTCAGCCGCCTTGACAAGCTCGATAACCGAAATTACGCGGGCAAGTGAGGTGTCCTTTACAAGCGTGATTATCTCGTTGCCCATGGGGGGAACGATGCGCTTTATAACCTGAAACAGAACGACCTTGAAGAATATCTGCGCCCTTGTCATGCCGAGTACCTGTCCTGCCTCATACTGCCCCCTGGGAATGCTTTCGATGCCGCCGCGATATATCTCCGAGAAATAGCACGCGTAGTTGATAATGAACGCGATTATAACGGAAATAAGGCGCGGCAGCGGCTTTGATTCGAAAAGAAGCCCCGGCCCGTAGAAAACAAGGATTATCTGAAGCATGAGCGGGGTTCCGCGGATTATCCAGACAAAGATTTTGAATATCCATTTCACGGGCTTTATCTTCGACATCGAGCCGAGAGTTATCAGCAGACCAAGCGGGATAGCGCCGACAAGGGTTATCCCGAAGATCATCAGCGTCGTCAGAAATCCGTCCGCAAGCTGCGCGGTTACATCAAGAAAAGACATTTTTCGACCTCGGTAAATTCGTAAAATTCAAGGCAGCACCTCACGGTGATGTGCAGTGCTGCCCGTGTTATTATTTTGTGCTTTGTGGTATCAGTTGAATGCGTAAACGTCCGCCAGACCGTACTTTTCGGCAAGGCCCTTCAGTGTGCCGTCGGCAACGAGCTCGTCGATGGCGCCGTTGATCTTTGCGAGGGTTTCTGTATCGTTCTTTCTGAGGCCGATAGCGTATTCCTCGGCAACGAGGTCGATACCGTCAACGATCATCAGATCGGAATAGTCCGTGTCGGGGCCGATGGAAGCGGTAGCCATAACGTAGTCGATAACTGCGATGTCTGCTGTGCCGGACTTGACTTCAAGAAGTGCGTCCTTCTGTGCGGAAGCGGGGATGAAGGTGTTCTTGGAGAGGACTTCGTTCTCCTCGATGGCTGTCTGACCGGCGGAGCCGCTCTCTGCAACGCAGGAAGCGCCTGCCATGGATTCGATGTCCTTGTACTTGTCGGCATTGCTTGCCTTGATAACGATGACCTGCTTGTTTCTTACATAAGGTGTGGAGAACGCCATGTTTTCCTTGCGGTCCTCTGTAACGGTAAGACCGTTCCAGATTGCGTCGATGGTCTTTGCGTTAAGCTCGATCTCCTTCTTGTCCCACTCGATGAGCTGGAACTTTGCCTCAACGCCGAGCTTTTCGCATACTGCATTTGTGAACTCGGTTTCAAAGCCTGTCAGCTCGCCGTTGTCATCGTAGTAGTTCATCGGTTCAAACAGGGTGATGCCTGCGATGAAATCGCCCTTGTCTGCTATGTATGCCCAGTCGCCGCCCTCGGTGGTGCTGTCGTCTGCGGCGCTGTCCTCGGCGCCGTTGTTTTCAGCGCCGCTGTTTACTGCGGAGCTGTCTGCTGCGTCGGATGCGGTGGAGGAGCTGTTTGTGCTGCCTGCGCAGGAGCAAAGGCTCAGCGCCATTGCCGCTGTCAGCATAACGGATAAAAATTTCTTCATGATTTCTGTCGTCCTTTCGGGTTTTCTCTCTGATATACTGCCGCGCTTTAAATCGCGGCATTGTGATACTGTGCTAAAGCACTTGTATATAATAACATAAAAAAACGGTTTTGTCAAGCCGTTTTATTTGTTTTGGAGAGAGCGCCCGTTCCGGCAATATCACGCAGGCTTTTTCTCTGCAAAAATGTGTCTGAAAATAAATCTTACAAGCGGTTCTGCAAAGAAAAGAAGTGTTTTTTGCCTCGGCAGAGCTGAGGCAAAAAACGGATTTAAAAAGCCCGCTTTGATATTGTCAATATAGCTTTACACATTTCACTCAAAAATTTTTAGCATCAGTTCAATGGAATAAATATCCACGCA
>CAKSPC010000030.1 GCA_934481445.1 uncultured Oscillospiraceae bacterium | reverse complement strand
GGACTTGAAACACACGCGGAGCTTTCCACCAACTCCAAGGTATTCTGCACCTGCTCCGCAGAATTCGGCGGCACGCCGAACTCCAGATGCTGCCCCGTTTGCAGCGGTCTGCCCGGAACTCTCCCCGTGCTCAACAAGCGCGCGGTAGAATACATCATCAAGGCGGGCTATGTAATGAACTGCGATATCTCCCGCTTCACAAAATGGGACAGAAAGAACTACTTCTACCCCGACCTGCCCAAGGCTTATCAGATATCCCAGATGCCCCGCCCTGTATGCCTTTCCGGTAAGGTAAAGATAAACGTAAACGGCGAGGAAAAGGATATCCGCATCAACCGTATCCACCTCGAGGAGGACGCCGGCAAACTCGTACACGACGAGGTAAACCGTATCTCCCTTGCGGACTACAACCGCTGCGGCGTGCCGCTTATCGAGATAGTGACCGAGCCTGATTTCCACAGCGCCGACGAAGTTATCGCGTATATTGAGAAGATAATGCTGCTGCTTCAGTACGCGGGTATCTGCGACTGCAAGATGGAGCAGGGTTCCATCCGCTGCGACGTCAACATCTCCATCGCCCCCAAGGGCAGCACAGAGCTTGGCACAAGAACCGAGCTCAAGAACCTTAACTCCCTCAAGGCCATCGCCCGCGCGATAGAGGTCGAGATCGAGCGCCAGGAAGAGCTGCTGGACAACGGCGAAAAGGTCATTCAGGAAACGCGCCGCTTCAACGAAGCCCTCGGCGAAACCACCGCGATGCGCTCCAAGGAGGACGCCCACGACTACCGCTACTTCCCCGACCCCGATATTCCTCCAATCATCTTCACGGAGGAGGAACTTGCGGAGATAAAGGCATCCATCCCCGAACTTCCCGAGCAGCGCGTTGCCCGCTACGTTGAGGAATATTCCATCAACAAGAAGGACGCGGACATCATCGTCGGAAACAAGAAGATATGCGATTTCTTCGACGAAGCCATCGCGGCGTACAACAACCCGAAGGCTGTCGCAAACTATATCATCGGCGAGCTTATGCGCCGCATAAACCTCGGCGAAGCTGATATGGAGAACCTCAAATTCGGCGGTGCGGAATTCGCGCAGCTTGTTGAATTCATGCAGACGGACAAGGTTTCCCAGGCGAACGCCAAGACCATTCTCCGCGAAATGATAGAAAACGGCGGCGATCCCAAGTCCATCGCGGACGCGCAGGATCTTTGGATCAAAGAAGATAACGACCTGCTGGCAAAGGTTGTGGACGAGATAATCGCGAACAACCCTAAGCCCGTTGAACAGTATAAAAACGGCGACCAGAAGGTATTCGGCTTCTTCATGGGTCAGGCGAACAAGGCGCTCAAGGGCGCGGCTTCGCCGAAGGCTATACAGGAATATATCAGAAAGAAGCTGGCGGAATAAAATATTTAGGGGCTGCGTTGGAGCAGCCCCTTTGGTTTTTGTTGAACATTTAGTCTTTGCGGGACACAATACACGCGGTCAAGGGGTCGCACCCCTTGCGGGTCAAGGGCAGCGCCCTTGTCGACGTCCGCAGACGTCGAAATACCCACGCATAGAAAACCTCACACAGTGTAGCTAAAAGCAGGTGCGTTTATTCGACTTCCAAGGCGCTAAAGGGGGTGTGGGGGGAAAACAAGAGTTTTCCCCCCACAGTTTCTTTAAATTATCTGCCGTTTAGACTTTTCGGCAAGTTGAGAAACTAGGTTTCCTCTCTACTCCCTGCATTCTCTGCGCAGCGCTCGAGAATAAAAAACGGCGTATCCTCGGGGGAGGAGATCTTAGCCCGCCAGTACGCTATATAATCATAAGAATACACGCCGTATTTCGTAGTTATCATCACATGATACCCGCGCAGACCGCCGCGGAGTTTATTTATCGGCTCATACCGAACGTTCATAAGCTCGGAATAAAAGAAGCATTCTGTGCGGTTTCTGTTGTCGGTTATGCGGAAAACGTCCGCGTCCGCTTCGTATCGGTAAGTAACGCCCGACTGCGCTATCCGTATCATCCACACGCAGAACGCCACCCAGAATGCTTCAAAGTATCCGATTATTCTGTAATCGCTCGTGTCCACCAGCCTGAATATCACCGCCGCTCCGACCAGCATAACAACAAGCATAATTATAACCGCAAATTTCTCGCCCCTCCATCGGCAGCGAAATTTCCCTCGGGAACGCACTCCCATTATCTGTTCGGTGGAATTGTCCTGCATGGCGTGCTCCTTTCTCATTAATTATCTTTATTTTACCATGGGATAAGCCCCACTGTCAATACCAACACACAAAAAACCGCGCCCCAGAACGGAGCGCGGTGATTTTTATGTAATCGAAAAATTTACTTGAAGAACGGGAATGCGCTGATGATCGGGGGCTCCTTAGCCTTGCCGCCCGCAACCTGGAAGAAGCAGATTATCTTTACGACAAACAGCACCAGCTCGCATATGGGAGCAACGAACCAGCCGATGAACGGGATGATCATAAGTACGAGAACCAGAATGCCTGTTATCTCGATCTTGAGCGCCTGTCTTACATGGAAGCCTGCGTACTTGGAGTCCCTGCTTCCGAGAAGCGCGATGATTATGCCGATAACGCCGAGAAGATACGGAGCCATTGCAACGATCTTGTTATCGGAAATGTCCTTTGCGTCGAACTCTGCGGTGTGGTCAGTGTTGTCCACAGCAGGTGCAGCCGCAGGAGCGGGCGCGGAATAATACGCACCGTTGGGTGCCGCGTTAGGAGCGGGCGCAGGGTTGGGCGCGGGATTTGTGTTGGAATAGTTGGGCGCAGACTGTGCGGGT
Source organism: uncultured Oscillospiraceae bacterium (assembly GCA_934481445.1). Lineage (GTDB taxonomy): Bacteria > Bacillota > Clostridia > Oscillospirales > Ruminococcaceae > CAG-115. The sequence goes on along the minus strand of CAKSPC010000030.1, from coordinate 30,139 downwards.
GTGGGCACAGGAGCGGGTGCGGGAGTAGGCGCAGGAGTAGGAACAGGCGCAGGAGCGGGAGCAGCCGCAGCCTGAGAAGCGCCGCAGAAAGGGCAGAAAGACGCGCCTTCGGAAATCTCCGCATGACACTTTACACATGAAGCCATGATAAATTACCTCCGATAATGATTTGGTTAAGAAACCTACCCCTACATGATACCACAAAATCCGCCCTTTGTCAACACCCGCGCAATAACATCGGCGCTGACCCTTGATTTATATTACCATGATCGTTACATCCGACCTCGACTCCGCCACCGACAGCGTTTTTGGGTCGACATAGTCCATGTAAAGCGCTTCCGCGATGTCGTTGTATTCCTCGGGAAAATATATCTCGCTCATTTCCCATGTGAAGCGGCTGTAATCGTCATAGTCCTCCCATGTGCCGAGCAGAAGCACATAGTTTAAGCCATTCGCTCTGGCGGACGAAACAGTCATGTTGTCGATAAGCTCCGTCACCCTGCTGTCGCTCATATCCACCTTTGCAAATGAATACCAGTCGAAATAGGTAAAATCCCGCTCCGTGTCGCCGTCTTTTGACGAGGTCTTTCCATCGCAAATGCCGACAATATCTTCGATACTGATATTGAGAAGTTCACACCCCTCCTCGGTGTTGTATTTTATAATATACGCGCTCTTGTACGGGGTGGTATCAAAATCTGCATTGATCTGCACGCCGTATTGCCCGAGCAGGGAGATAGTGTTGTGCATCCATGAATACATCTCAATATACGAGTTGACTGATATATCTGTAGAGTACATTTCAACGTACAGTCCGAAGCTGTATGTGCCGCGGCTGTTGAATGCCTTGTCGTAATCGACGTCGGCGCAGTCCTGCTTCAGCGACTCTGCAAGCTGTTCTGCGGTGAGCCCGTTTATTCTGAACTCTCCGCCGCCCCCGGTTTCGCCGACGGTTATATATTTTATTTCACTCAGACCGTCGTCCATTGCTCCCTCAAGGCTTCTTGCAACGTTATGATAGAAAGACGCGGGGGTGACTACTTTCCTAAGGAACTGCTCGCTGTATTCTTCGGTGAGTAAATACTGCCTTGTAAACGTCGAGCCGTTCTTCATGCTGTATGTTATATCAATGAATTTACCGCCGTCCGCCGAGCCGTCCTTGGGTATCGCCGCGTGGGCTTCGATCGTCGCGTTGATAACTTCCGCTTCCGCTGCGTCGAAATGAAAACTCATGTCGTTCATGTTATTGACAGCCACCGATACCGCCGCAACATTGTTCGCATTCGGAACATAATATGCCGCCCCGAAGCCGTTGGAGTAGAACAGCAGCGCAGTTATTCCCACACTGACGGCAACAGAACCCGCCCATTTTGCGGCGGTGAGATAGAACTTTCTGAACGCCGTTCCGCTGATAAGATCCATTACGACATACAATATAAATGTGAAAACCACCATTATTATCAGCCAGCCGAAAGGCGAGTCGCCGCTCTTTACAACGGAAAACATCTGCCATGAGAGCAGCATCGTCACCGCGAGGATAACTATGCCCGGGATAACGTAATTCATCGCGCCGAACACATACGGGCTTCCGACGCGCTCGTTCCTGCGTATTTTCATAATGAAGTACGCCGCCGCAAAGAACGCGAGCGTTACCAGCAGCGCAGGAATACCGTACTGCGGCGAGAACAGCGGCAGCCAGTCGGGCAGTATCTCGGTTATAAGGGGCACGAACGCCGCCAGCACCATTCCAAGCGGAGAGGTAATGCCTATCTGGAAGCATCCGGTAAGGTCGATGTCAAAATAACCGCCGTAGGTGTTGCTTTCAACTATATAAATGCACAGGACGTGTATCATCGGTATCGCAAAGTTGATGAGCACGGGGTAAATGCACGCTTCCGCCTTTTTTCCGCAGAACGAAAGCATCAGCATTGTAAGTCCCACCAGCATAATGCAGGCGAAAATCCCGACGAACATATACTGCGGGATAAGGTTCAGCAGATCGTCCCTTTTCGGGATTAGGACTTCAAGATCCGCGGCGTTTTCCAGCAGGATACCGATGATAACGCCGAGAAAATGCGGCACGATGGTCGCCGTCAGCGTCGCGAGGGTATCCGCGCAGAAGCGTGTGCTGCTGTTTATCGGCAGGGAGTAGTCCATGTCGACGTAGTTCCTGTCGTACAGATAGCGGAAGCAGCGCACCGTTGTCACCAGCGTGAAAGCCGCGAGCATTGCAAGGCAAATAATACCGATGACCGCGCCCGCCGAAGCAATACTGTTCCAACGCTGATATTCCAGCGCCGCGAGCCGCAGCGCCTCGTCGTATGCCATGGAGGTGTTTCTGATCTCCTCGTACCTTACATGACTCAGATTTTCACTCGCCATGCACAGCGGTATCATAAGCCCGAAAGCCAGCGGGTAGGACAGCAGCGCAAGGATGGAGTTCATTATAATATTGGGACGAAGAAATTTAAGCTTATAGGTGTAATATGCGCCGAATTTTGCGAATGCCGCGGGCTTAGCCGCCGAGTTTTGAGCTGTCATAGCCGAGCACCTCCATTTCATACACGAAAATTTCCTCCAGCGAAAGCGGTATCTCGTCGTAAAGCTTCGGCGAGAGTTTCTCCACCGCCGCGCGAACCTTTTCGCGGTCGCCGCGGGCGATTATATGCACTACGCTGCCATTGGATTCCATGTGGAGAATATCCACATCGGAAAGCTGTTCCTTTGTTACGGGGGTATCGAACGCGGTCTGTATCTTGAAAACGCTTCCCTTTACGTTATCCAACTCGCGGTCGAAAACCACCTTTCCGTTATGCAGCAGCCCTACCCTGTCGCAGAATTCATCTATTTCGCCGAGGTTATGCGAGCTGAAGATAACGGTGAGCCTGTTGTCCACCATTGCGTCGATAAGCATTTGCTTTACGATTATTCTCATGGTGGGGTCAAGGCCGTCGAAGGCTTCGTCGAGGAAGAGGTACGGAGTTCTGCAGGCAATGCCGCATATCACCGCCGCCTGCCGCTTCATGCCCTTTGAAAAGGTGCTGAGGCGCTTTTTCAGCGGCAGGTCAAGCGCCGCGTGTAGTTTCTGCCACAGTTCATCCGAGAAGCTGCCGTAGAATTTTTTGTAATAATCCCGCAGTTCCGCGAGGGTCATGTTATTGAACTGCACTGTTTCGTCGTTGATGAAGAACACGCGTTCTTTCAGCGCGGCGTTGTCGTATACCTCGCTGCCGTCTATAAGCACCTCGCCGGAATTCTGCCTGTATATTCCCGAAAGCAGGCGAAGCAGCGTGGATTTGCCCGCGCCGTTGGAGCCGAGAAGTCCGTATGCGCAGCCCTCCGGCACCGAAAGTGAAATCCCGTCGAGGGCGTTTCTGTCGTCAAAGCGCATGACAACGTTCTTTACTTCGATCATAAATTACCACCCTTTCCGCCGCCCGCCCATACCTTATCTGCAAGCGACTTTATCTCATCCAGCTCCACCCCTGCGGTGAAAGCGTACTGCATCTCGCGCTCGGTGCGCAGCAGCGCTTCCTTTTTTGCGGCGGCGGCAGCGTCGTTCCCGCCGGAAACATAGCTGCCCTTGGCGGGGATGGAATAGATGAACCCCGCCTGCTCGAGCTGCGCGTATGCTTTCTGCACCGTGTTCGGGTTTATCCCGAACTGCTTCGCGACCTCGCGCACCGCGGGCAGCCTTTCGTCGGGCGTCAGCTCCCCCGAGGATATGAGCCGCGAAATGCCGTTATAGAGCTGCTCATATATCGGTAGCTTCCCCTCTAACCTGATATTTAGCACGATGACCTCCTGTTCTGTATCAACTGTACTATTGCTGTTAGTACAGTTATTGTAGCACATAATTTTCCTTTTGTCAAGGGATTTGCAAGGAAAATTTTTAGGGGTGTGGGATTTTGTTTGTTAATATATGTACGGTGGGAATTTAAAAGGAATGCGGGAGCTTTGTGCCCCCGCATTCATGTTGATAGGATAAGCAGCACGGCTCATATTTTAAAAAGACTGTGGGGGGAAAACTCTTGTTTTCCCCCCACACCCCCTTTAGCGCCTTGGAAGTCGGATAAACGTGGCTACTTTTAGCTACACTGCTTTAAATTTTCTATGCGTGGGATGTTTCGACGTCTGCGGACGTCGACGAGGGCGCTGGTCTGTCGGTCAACCCCCTCTGTCGCTTCGCGACACCTCCCCCATGAGGAGATCACCTCGACCTGCAAGGGGTGCGACCCCTTGACCGCGTGTATGTGCCCCGTAAAGACTAAACGCTGAACCGTCGACCGCGTGTATGGGCGCAACAAAGACTAAATGCTCAACGAAAACCTATACGCCCCGCAGCGCCCTATCATCAGAACTTTCCGCCGCCACCGCCGTGTTCTGCGCCCGACGACGAAATATGCGTATCCGAGCCGCCATCATCCTTCGGCTTCTCGCGGCGTTCCAGCTTGGAATACAGGAAAATATCACGGCTGCGTGTAACCCTGAAGCTATCGCGCCTGATATAATCCACCGCAGACTCCCTCGCGCAGACGGACTTCAACTGCGCCCGCCATACAAGGCAGATTATCAATGCGATGATCATTCCTATACCCAGCGAAATCGGGATCAGCACGAACGGAAATCCGCCCTTCGGAAGATTGCCCACATCATACGGGCTGCCGCTCAGCGCCTGTCTTACGAAATCATCGCACTGCTCCGCGAAAGTCACGAACGCGGTATAATAATCGCCCTCGCTTAAATACGGTGTGAACTGCTCCGCCATATAATCGCGGCCCGCGTCTGTAACGGCGGTTATGCCGTAGCCCTTGGTGGAGATATACCAGTCGCGGCTTACGGGGTCGACGAACAGCAGAATAACATCACTGCCGTAGCCGTTGTAATCGCTGAAATCATCCGCATAATCCCGCGGGGAAGCGCTGACGCCGCTGTCCGTTACGACAACGATATCCATTCCGTACTTACTGCTCACGCTGTCGAGCCTGTCGGAAACATCCGAGGCTTCGCTTGTGCTAAGCACCCCGGAATAATCGCACAGACGCGGCTCTTCCGCCAGCACGCATGCGCCGCATACCACAAACATTACCGCCGCAAAAAGGACGGACAGAATTTTATTTTTCATCACACGCCCTCCTTACAGCAGCCAGAACAGCAGTCCGATAACGAACGAAGCCGCCCCGAATATCACGGTGAACAGCCAGAACCATTTCCAGAACGCCGCCTTGTCCGTTGGCAGGTTTCCGACGAATTTGCCCGTCTGCCCGTTCATTGCAAAGGTATATTTCTGCCCGTTCCATGTGGTGTTAAGTATCCATACGGGAAGCAGCGCGTACCTTGCCTTGCCGTTATGAAGCCGTATGCCGGTGAACTGGGGTATAACGGTATCGTACCCCTGCACGGTGCTTTCGAATGCATTTTCGGTGCATTTTTTAACGCGCTCGTTCGCCCTGCCGACGGAATTTTCCGCGGTGATATCGTACTTATCCGCAAGATAACCCGCGAGATACGCGGTCTGGAAATCCACGGAATCGTTCATATCAAATGGCTCGATGGACTCCATAAGGTCGTTTTCAAGCTTCGTCGTGCCGTTTACGGGGACATTATCGAAACCAAGGCTGCCGCTTCTCATCACCGCGAAATAGCTGGTTTCGGTGTAGTAATAATTGCTGTCGCTCCAGCAGCGGGTCTTTGTGGCGCGGTAGCGCATATCCGCGTCGGCGTCGGCGCCGAAAAGCCAGAAAGGTATGTATACGCCGCGTATCTCGTCGATGTGATTTGTTGACGAAAATACCCTGGGCAGGAATTTCTTGCCCTTGAGATGTTCCGCGAGGCCTTTCTTTGCGGCTTCCTTGTCAAACTTGAACGGGATGACGATATCGGGTCTGCGCGAACCGGACAGCCTGTCGGTCAGCACCACGGGACTGTCGCAGAAAGGGCAGCTCGTCGCGGCGGTGACTTCGTCCGCGACTATCTCGCCGCCGCAGGAATTGCAGACATAGGAATGCAGTCCGCCGGTTTCGGTTGAATTCCACTCGGCGCCGTCGGAGGTATCCCAGCTCATATCCTCGGGACGCTCCTCCGAAAGCCCCTCGTCGAGGGACTTCAGCGTTTCCACATCAAATTCCGTGCCGCAGTAGGGGCACTTCATCTTCTGACTGCCGCTGTCAAAGGCTATCGAGCCGTTGCAGCAGGGGCACTTGTAATCCTGTAATATTTCAGGCAAGCATATCAACTCCTTTGATTCTTATTTTACTTATTCATTATACACTATGATGGAATTTTTTGCAATAGCATTTATAAATTCCACGCCCGCCGTTAATGTCATTTATTACCGTCATTTATCACAAAAAAAGCAGTATTATTTTTACGAAAATAATGTTGAATATAATGCTCGTTTGTTGTATAATAGAAAAAAATAGCCGGAGATAAACTCCGCGGAAAGAAGGAAAAGACTTGAAATCCATCAGATCAAAAATAACCGCGCTTGTCATTGCCGTGGCGGGTGCGGGATGCTTCGTTCTCGGAGGATTCTGCATAAAAATGACGCAGGACGCCATTGTGCGCGATTCCAACAAAATACTCACCTCCGCCTGCGACCAGAGCGCATCTGAGATAAACGCCTATTTTGACACGGTAGAACAGGCGGTAAATACCGCCGCGGACTACGCCACCAAAAGCCTCGGCGATTTCTCTAAGTTCAAGTCCGACAACGCATATGTTACAGAATTTACAAAGAACTACGAAGAGTATTTCATTACCGCCGCCACCCACACAAACGGCGCCATTGCGGCATACATAAGATACAACCCCGATTTCACCGCGCCCACATCCGGTCTGTTCCTTACGAGAAACAGCACATCCGAGGCGTTCCAGAGCGTGACCCCGACGGATTTCAGCATCTACGATAAGAGCGACACGGCCCATGTCGGCTGGTACTACACCCCCGTCAACAACGGCGCTCCGCTGTGGATGGCTCCTTATTTAAATGAGAATATCGGCGTTTACATGATATCCTACGTCGTGCCGCTCACCATAAACGGCGAAAATCTCGGCGTTGTGGGCATGGATCTTGATTTCACGCTTATCGAGAACATGGCGAACTCCTCCGACGAATACGAAACGCTTTCCTCTTTCATACTCAACGACAGCAACGAGGTAATGTATCACAAGACGCTTGAATACGGATCTTCCCTCGAAAGTGCAAACACCGACGGCGGGCTTACCGACCTTCTAAATATGCTGAACGACCCCGCATACAACAAGAGCAGCATCAACACATCCTTTGAGGGCATCGCAAAGCAGGCGGTATACACCTCGCTCGACAACGGCATGACCCTTGTTTTCACCGTATACAACAGCGAGATCAACTCCCAGCGCAACATCATAATCTTCGCAAGCATAGGCATTGAAGTCATTGTTATCGCGATAGGCACCGTGCTCGCTATGATAATCGCGCGCAACATGACCAAGCCCCTGCTCAGACTCAGCGGCGCCGCAGAAAGGATCGCCGACGGCGAACTTGACGTAGAGGTAAACGACGACGGAAAGGACGAGATAGGCGCCCTCAGCCGCAGCTTCTCCAAGACGGCTTCCCGCCTTAGCAGCTACGTTTCCTGCATAAACGAGATATCTGATGTGCTCAACGATATCGCTGACGGAAAGCTCGACTTCTCCCTCACCAACGACTACGCGGGCGAATTTGCAAAGATAAAGACTGCACTTGAGAATATTTCAGATTCCCTCAACGAAACCATGAACGACATTCGCTGCGCTTCCGAGCAGGTAGCAGGCGGCGCGGAGCAGGTGGCTTCCGGCGCGCAGGCGCTGTCGCAGAGCAGCACCGAGCAGGCGGCTTCCATTCAGGAGCTTACGGAAGCGGTATCTTCCCTTGAAGGAAAGATACAGACAAACTCCGAGAGCGTTCGCAGCGCATTCGACGCCGCGGAAAAGGCTGCTGCAGGCATGAAGGAAAGCAGCGGAAATATGTCCCGCATGATGACCGCGATGGCCGAGATAAACGACGCTTCCGAGCAGATAAACCACATCGTAAAGACAGTCGACGGCATCGCAACGCAGACGAATATCCTCGCGATAAACGCCGCCATAGAAGCTGCACGCGCGGGCGAAGCGGGCAAGGGCTTCTCCGTTGTTGCGGGCGAGATACAGTCCCTTGCCTCCAAGACCGCCGAGGCGACAAAGGATATTGCCGAGCTTGTCAAGAATGTTATGGAGAGAGTTGCCCACGGCACCGAAGCCGCAGACAGCACCGAAAAGTCCCTTGAAAGCGTTGTCGAGGTATCCATGACCATCGAAAACGAACTCAACGGCATCGCGGCGGGCAGCGAAGAACAAACCCGTGCCGCAGAGCGCATCAGCGAGAGAATAACCGAAATATCCAACGCCGTTCAGACCAACAGCGCAACCGCAGAACAAAGTGCCGCGGCAAGCGAGGAAATGAGCAGCCAGGCACAGCTTCTTCAGGAGAGGATAAGCAGATTCAAGCTGAAGAACTGAAACCATTTGAGTTACAAAACCACCATTTGAGTAAATTCTCTTGCCTTGATTCCGGAAATATGTTACAATTATCTTTGGCGTATATTTAAGGCAATTTGCGTGGTTTTCAAGCGGCATAGCCTTAACGCAGAAATAATGACATTATGAGGAGAATATCATGGAAGAGAAGAAAAAGCATTCCGCAGAGGACATACTGGAAATAATCATCGCCATCGCGCTGGGCATAACGGCGCTGCTGACGGCGTGGGCTTCATGGATAGGCTCGCTGCACGGCGGTAACCAGGCGACAAACTATACGAAATCCACCAACCTCACCGCCGAGGGCAACTCCCTTTGGAACGAGGCTTCGCAGAACTACCTTAACGACCTCGAAACATGGAACACCATCAGCGACCTTGATATCGAGCAGCAGTATGCCACCGCGCAGGGCGACACCGTCGCGGCGGAAAAATACGACTGGAAGCTCGAGCAGATAATCAACGACAACGTTTCCGAGGAATTTGCGGAAGCAATAGTATGGGCGCTGGATCAGGAAGAATATGCAAGCCCCTTTGATATGGAGGGCTACTATGACAGCTACTTCGAGGAAGCGAGAGCAGTCATGGCGGAGGCGGAAGAGACACTCAAGCAGGGTCAGCAGGACAATTCCAACGGCGACCGCTTCGGACTTGTTACTGTTTTCTACTCGGTAGTAATGTTCCTGCTCGGTATCGTTAACACCTTCAAGAAGATGAGAAACAAGTACGTTGTTGTGGGAATATCCGCGGTTTGCTTCATCGCCGCAACGATCATCATGTGCACCATTCCCCTCCCCACGGGCTTCTCGCTCGCAAGCTTCTTTGCATGATGACAAAAGGAGATTTTTATGCGTAAAAAATACATAAGAGCCGCCGCTGCCGCGCTGCTTGCGGTTTCGGTGATGTCGCTGACCGCGTGCAGCGACGATGATGATTTCTTTGAGGAGGACGACGGCGACGTGTCCTCCACCGCGTCCAACGGCGGTGCGGACAGCAGGGATGATTCCACCCCCGAATACAACGGCGGCACCGTCAGCGGCGCTCGTGCATCCCGCATGAGCCTCAGCGGAAACGGACTGAGCATCGACCGCCTTACCCACGCGTCCCCCACTCCCATGGGCGAGGACGGCACATGGACGATATTCGTTTATATGTGCGGCACCGACCTCGAAAGCAGCGGCTCGGGCATGGCTTCGGGAGATATCTCCGAGATGATCGGCGGATACACCGACGAAAACATCAAGTTCGTCGTTCAGACCGGCGGTACTTACGACTGGGCAGAATTCCCCGTCGACACGAACAAATTACAGCGCTACGTTATCACGCAGGGCGAAATGACACTCGCGGACGAACAGCCACTCGCAAGCATGGGCAGTTCGGATACGCTCAGCAGCTTTTTAAGCTGGGGCATTGAGAATTATCCCGCGGCGAACATGGGCGTTATCTTCTGGGATCACGGCGGAGGAAGCATTTCGGGCGTTTGCTTCGACGAACTCAACGACTCCGACTCACTTTCGCTAAGCGAAATAGACACAGCCCTCACATCGGTGTACGACCGGATGACCGATAAGTTCGAGTTCGTCGGCTATGACGCCTGCCTTATGGGCACGATAGAAAATGCGAATATGCTGGTACCCCACGCGAATTATATGTTCGCCTCGGAAGAGCTTGAGCCCGGATACGGCTGGAACTACACCACTATCGGCGAGTACCTCACACAGAACCCCGACTGCGACGGCGCAGCCCTCGGCAAGGTCGTTGCGGACAGCTTCATGGAAATGTGCGAGGAAATAGGCGCGGAGGACAGTGCAACTTTCTCCATCACCGACCTTTCCAAGATAGACGCGCTGGTCGAGGCGTTCAACAGTGCGGCGGCGCAGATGTACAGCGCTTCCGAGGACACCTCCGTTCTGGCGGGACTTATCAGAAACATAAACAGCGCAAAGAACTACGGCGGCAACAACGATTCCGAGGGCTACACCAACATGGTGGATCTCGGCTCGCTTCTGCTGGCGGCGCAGGACTGCGCGGATGTTGACGCGGCTATCTCCGCCATCAACGACGCTGTTATCTACAACCTCTACGGCTGGGGCGAGGAGGGTTCCACGGGACTTTCCACCTACTACCCTCTGTATGTTTCGGGCTCGGAGGAGCTTTCGGTATTTAAAGATGTCTGCATAAGCCCCTACTACATGACTTTCGTGGACAGAATTGCATACGGCTCTTCCAACGGCGGCGTGATGAACGACTACAGCGGCGACAATATGTGGCTCGACGAAAACGAGAGCTACTGGACCGAGGACAGCTGGAGCAACAGCGCGGATTACTTCGCATACTGGGGCTATTTTGACAGCAGCGACAGCGACAACATGACGTTCGCGGACGATTCTGCAACGATAAATTTTGCGGAGGCTCCGCACTTCACCAGCGAGGGTACATATACGTTCACCCTGACCCCCGAATCCATCGACTACACCGCGGGCGTATACTGCTCCATCTACCTTGCGGATACGGAGAACGGTTTCTACTTCGACATCGGCAGCGACAACTACACTAACGTAAACTGGGAAAGCGGCGTTGTTGAGGACTGCTTCGACGGACTTTGGTATATGCTCCCCGACGGACAGCCGCTGGCGATGTTCATTGTTGAGGAAGCCGAGAAGTACGATATCTTCACATCCCCCGTTATGGTTAACGGCAAGCAGACCAACCTGCGTATCATGATGCAGTACACCGACGACGGATATACCACCTCGATAGTAGGCACATGGGACGGTATCGACGAGAACGGTCAGGCGGCAAGGGATATCAGAACCCTCGAAAACGGCGACGTTATCACTCCCCTTTACGGCGCATACAGCAACGACGGTACGTTTGTCGCGAATATGCCCGGCAACGAATACACCTACAACGGCGACGCAACTGTTTATGACAAGATGCTTTCCGCCGGCGATTATTACTACTGCTTCAGAATCACCGATATCTTCGGCGTAAGCTATTACACGGATTTCGTTATGTTCAGCATAGATGAAAACGGCGATATCTATTTCGCGGAACTGGGCTGATATCACGATTTCAAAACTGATTTAGTTATCTTTTCTTCATCGGGCGGCGGGCTTTTATGGCTCGCCGCTTGTTTTATCTTCTCGGAAATTAGTATAATCTTTTCTTTTTGCAAAAAAGTATTGCATTCCGTTGAGAAATGTTGTATAATATTACTTGTGTAACGGATTACACGCATCAATTACATCAAGGAGAAAAAATGAAACATAAAAGACTTATGAACTTTGTACTTGCCGCTGCGACGGCTCTGAGCCTCACGGGCTGCAACAACGGCGCAGACAGCAGCAGCGCCGATACCCCGGACAATAACACAGATACATCTTCTGTGACCGGCACGGTAAACTCCACAATATCGGAAAACGGCTGGAAATTCGGTCAGGTCGCAATGGGAGGCGGCGGATTTGTTTCGGGCGTATTCGCCACCAAGGAAGAGGGGCTGTACTATGCCCGCACCGACGTCGGCGGCGCTTACCGCTACAACAAGGATACGGAAAAATGGGAATCCATATCATACGGCATAAGCGAGGAGGACAGAGGCTTCCTCGGTATCGCAGCGCTTGCTTTCTCGGAAAGCGAACCCAACAAGGTGTTCCTGCTGGCGGGCACAAGCTATTTCAGCGGCGGCAGGACTGCGCTGTTCATCTCGAATGACTACGGAAACACCTACACCCGTACCGAACTCACCGAGCTTATCAAGGACGACGGCAATGGCATGGGCAGAGGAAACGGCGAGCGCCTTGCGGTCGACCCGAAAAACAGCAACATAATCTACGCGGGCGGCATGAGCACCGGCGGACTTATCAAATCCACCGACGGCGGCCTTACATTCACCGCGCTTGACCTTGGCACAAAGACCGTTACATCCAACTCCAACGGAATTTGCAGCATTCTTATCGACCCCGAGTCCGGCGACGAGAACGGCTGCACGACGATATACGCGGCGCTTTCCCGCAAAAAGGACTACAACCTCTACAAATCCACCGACGGCGGCGCGACATGGGCTCCCGTCGAGGACGCTCCCAAGGGCGCGATGGTTCAGCGCATGAAATATAACGGCGCGGGCAAGATCATTATAACCTACGCCGACGCGGAGGGTCCGTGGAACAGCTCACGCGGCGCGGGTGGAATCAAGGTGCTGGACATCGCAACGGACACCATGACGGACATCTCGCCCGCCAAGGAGGGCTTCGGCGACGTTGTGATCGACCCCGAAAACCCCGACAGGATGGTTGCCTGCTCCGAAAACGTGTACGTTCCCCAGCCGAACGGCGCATGGGGCGATGAATTCTATGTTACCACCGACGGCGGACAGAACTGGAAGCTGCTCAACAACGACATGAAGCTCACCGACGGCGGCGTTGAATGGCTCTCCACGACTTCCATGCACTGGTGCAGCTCCATGTGCATCGACCCGAACAACACCAACAAGATCATGGTAGTTTCGGGCAACGGCATTTTCACCTGTGACAACATCTGGGACGACTCCCCTGAGTTCTATTTCTTCGCGAAGGGGCTTGAGGAAACCGTTCCCTACGAACTGGTAAGCATCCCCGGCGGCGAGCTTGTCACCGCGGTCGCCGACTACGACGGCTTTGTACAGGCGGACGCGACGGAATACGGAAACGTTCACAACACCACCGCAGGCTCCATGACGGGCATCGCAGTTGCGGCAGATAACACCGACGTATGGGTAAAGTGCGGCGGCGACAAGAGCAACAACGGCTTCTGGTACACCGAGGACAGGGGCGCGACATGGACGAAGGTAGAAAATTCCCCCGTCGGCGACCTTAAATCCTACGGCGGCTCCGTTGCGGTTTCCGCCGACGGCAAGACGTTCTACTGGACGCCCAGCAACGGTGCGTTCGTATTCTGGAGCGACGACAAGGGCGCAACATGGAATCAGAGCGAGGGCGCGCTCAACGCAAAGCGTATAACCGCAGACCCCGTTAATCCCGAGTATGTTTACGCGGCAAGCTCCAGCTCGTTCTACTACAGCTCCGACCGAGGAAAGACATTCACTGCGAACAACGACCTCACGATATTCAGCGACGCAAGACCCATCGTTGTTCCCGGGGTGGAGGGTAAGATATACTTCCCCGCAATGGGACTTCAGGTATCCAACGACCACGGACAGACATTCACAAAGGTCGAGGGCGTTTCCAACTGCCAGGTCGTAGGTCTTGGCCGCGGAAAGAACGACGGCGATCCCTGCGCGATCTACATCTGGGGCCAGCCCACAAAGGACGACCCGCTCGGGCTGTACTGGTCCACGGACGAGGGCAAGACTTGGAGCCGCATAAACGATGAAAACCACCAGTTCGGCGGCACGGGCAACGGCGCGTTCGTCTACGGCGACTTCAATGTTTACGGCAGAGTTTACATGAGCACGGTAGGTCTGGGCGTTGTTTACGGCGACCTTATCGAAAAGTGATTTTGATTTAAAATGATGACTGCGCTGCTTTCGGGCAGCGCAGTTTTTTATTTTCATTGAACGCTCATTCCGCGGGGGAGCAGGTAAACAAGCATCTCACGCTGTCGAGCGTGTATTCGTCATGCGACAGGGAATTGATGTTGACATAGCGCAGTTCGGAGCAGACAAAATCAAAATCATCTATCAGAATAGCGACCGTTTCGCCGTCGTCGTAAAGCTGATAACCCGCATACGCGGTGCTCTCAAGCTCGTTCGCGGGGACATCCCCCGTGCACTTTTCAAGCGTGCCGACAAGGTTAGTTTCGGAGCTTATGCATTTATCCTGCGCGCTGTCTATCGCTTCCCCGGTGAAAATATCCGCGTTCTGCCCGTCCTTGCGCATATAGAATATGCTCGTGGGAGTTGGTGCGTCGACCTCGTATTTAACGCCGTTATGCATGAAAACCGGCGGGGCGGGGACGGTTCCCGCAGGGAGCTCATCGGATGCGTCGGCGGAGCTTTCGGGTTTCTCGGAGGATGTCACGGGGCTTTCGGACGTGCTTTCCTTGCTTTCGTCGGATGACGAAAGAGTGACCGCAGAGCAGCCTGCGAACGTCAGAATTGACGCAGCGATGAGAATGCTGTATATCTTTTTCATATAAATCACCTCAATTAATTAAAATAGCACTTCTCCATGTCATTGTATATGATACTCCATCATATGTATGAACATATTTGAAGGTTGTACTCGCAGTGGAAGGGTTGCCCGTTGCAATAACACTTCTTGCTGCATCTCCAGTGAGAATACTGGGATCCATAAATGTGTATACCGTCTTATCATTGCTTATTGTAATGCCAAAAACCTCCAATGCATGAGCCATTGATTTATCAGTTGCTTCAACATCAACAAATACAGGTTTATCATTTTTTAATGACTGATATACTTGATTTGGTGTAAGAGCAGATGAATATTTAGTTTTACTTAAATTATATGCTGCAAATGCTTTATTGATATTTGAAGAATAACCCTCAGGCTTAGCTGGACTTCCTATTTCTTTATAAACATCCATTGCTGTTAAATTGTCATCCTGCAAATAATTAACAGACATTGCGATGCATGCAGCCCAACACAAAACATACTTTCCGTTAACTTTTTCATTTCTCACAGTCGGGAAAGAGCTAAGTTTAATATCTGCTAATTGTGTGCTTCTTCTGAGTAACGGAGCAGAATAATCTACTGTTTCATATTTGTCAATCGCACTGCCTTGGTAACGATAACCGCTATATTCTACATCGGATTCATTCTCTAACGGAGTACAGTCATCTTCAGAAACGACCCATGTAGTGTCGCCTTCAACCGATATATAAATGTCGGAACTATTATCATAATAATTTTGAAGCTCTTTTGGAACATTCATATCGAAGCTTGAATAAAACTCACCATTTTCTTCACTGACAAGTATTTTTCCAATTACATCATTATCCTGAAATACAAAATAATAATAATCCGAGTCATTTTGAAATGACGTAAAATTAATTATAAAAGGGGAACTAAATGAATATGTGTTATCATACGGAAGATCTCTTGAACTCAAATACAGCGGTAAAACTTCTTCAACATATGAATTCATTGCATTGATTGATACTTCCGCATCAAAATTCTCATCAGCATTTGCAACAAATGCTGCATTCAACTGAACAGCAAAAGCTAGAGCAAACGCCATAAGTTTTTTTGTTGTTTTTTTCATAAATACCCTCCAATTTTCTTTGTTTGATTAAAACAAAATATGATATAAATTCTCGAAAATAACAATAAACCAAAAGTAAATGTCATTTCCTTATGACAATTTTAACACGAGCAGCAAGTTTTGTCAATACATTTTTAACAAATATTAAAAATTTTTTATAGTAATAGAAACATGATATATATTTTCCTCTGATTCAGAAATTTATAATTAAAAAAACGCGCTGCCAAAAAAAGCAGCGCGTTTCTATTATGTCATTTTACATTGAAGTCATTGCATTAGCAGCCGAAGTTGAAGCCGCAGAGCCACTTGAAGAGCTCGCAAATGTTAGTGAAGTTGCACATTCTATGTATCCTCCTTTGTGTTATTTGTTCTGCGGAACGATTATATTATACCATGCGTTCGCCATGATTTCAATGCAAAATATATTCCGTAAAATTATTACAAAGCGGTTACAAAGATTACAAAGTGATTACAGTGCTAACATAAGAATGCAAAAAAACTGCAAAGGCTGGCGAGAAGCCCTCAGATTCTAGGAAGCGGCATATCGGCTAGGCTTTGTGCCTGCCGAATATGCCGCTGACGACGAAGATGAGGGGTTATCGCCAGCCTGAAAAGAGCCGCCCGTTAAGGCGGCTCTCTATATTTGGATGAATTATCTGCCGAAAAGCATTATCTCTTTACATTGAACGCGGACATTCCGGGGTAAACTGCGGATGCGCCGAGCTCTTCTTCGATTCTGAGAAGCTGGTTGTACTTCGCAACGCGCTCGCTTCTGCTGGGTGCGCCTGTCTTGATCTGGCAGGTGTTGAGCGCAACCGCAAGGTCTGCGATGGTGGTGTCTGCTGTTTCGCCGGAACGGTGCGAGGAAATAGCGGTGTATCCTGCCTTGTGAGCCATCTTGATAGCTTCAAGAGTCTCAGATACAGAACCGATCTGGTTCAGCTTTATCAGGATGGAGTTGCCGCAGCCGAGGGAAATACCCTTGGAAAGGCGCTCGGTGTTGGTAACGAACAGGTCGTCGCCGACCAGCTGTACCTTGCCGCCCAGTTCCTTTGTGAGAAGCTGCCAGCCCTCCCAGTCCTCTTCGTCGAGAGCGTCCTCGATGGAGATGATGGGGTACTTGTCAACAAGCTTCTTCCAGTGCTCGATAAGCTCTGCGGATGTGAACTTTGTGCCTGCCTTGGGAAGAACATATTCGCCCTTCTTGGAGCCTTTCCACTCGCTGGAAGCAGCGTCCATTGCAATCATAAAGTCCTTGCCTGGCTCATAGCCTGCATTCTTTACAGCTTCGAGGATATACCGGATAGCTTCCTCGTCGCTTGCGAGGTCGGGAGCAAAACCGCCCTCATCGCCTACGGATGTTGCAAGTCCCTTGGACTTCAGCAGAGCCGCAAGCGCATGGAATACCTCTGCGCACTGTCTTAACGCTTCCTTGAAAGAGGGAGCGCCGACGGGCATAATCATGAATTCCTGAACATCAACGGTGTTTGCCGCATGAGCGCCGCCGTTGAGAATGTTCATCATGGGAACGGGCAGTCTGTTGCCGTTTACGCCGCCGAGGAATCTGTACAGCGGGATATCGAGCGCAGTCGCCGCAGCGCGTGCAGCAGCGATGGATACCGCGAGGATAGCGTTTGCGCCGAGCTTGGACTTATCCTTTGTGCCGTCGGCGTCGATCATTGCCTTGTCGACTGCGTAGGTGTCGCAGGCGTCGATGCCCCTGACTGCTTCGTTGATAACGGTGTTGATGTTCTCAACAGCCTTGGATACGCCCTTGCCGCCGTATCTGCTCTTGTCGCCGTCGCGAAGCTCCAGCGCCTCGAATTCACCTGTGGAAGCGCCGCTGGGAGCGGTGCCGCGTGCGATGGTGCCGTCCGCAAGATATACCTCAGCCTCAACTGTGGGGTTTCCGCGGGAGTCGAGAATTTCTCTGCCGACTACCTTTTCAATAGCTGTATAAACCATTTTTTGTTCCTCCGATTTATTTTATTTAAGTATGCCGCGCCGCTGTGCGGGGGCTTGCTTCCTTTATGCAGACTTTCCCCGACGGGTGTATGGGGTCCTTCGAGGAAAGGTTATATCACATAAAATAACCCGAAAGGTCTGCATGACTTATTCTCGGTTAGTTTTCGCTAACCACATTTATTATAACATGCGAAAACGCTGTTAGTCAACGATAACTTATCCTGCGGCATAATGCCGTGAAACGACTCTGTGAAAAGGCTTGCGGTCATTCCACCGCAAAACAGCCGAAATTATTTCACAAAAATTTCATTGATATTATTGCCGCCCGGGATAATTATATACACAAAAAGGAAGCCGAACATTTTACAGTCGATTTTTGTAATTAAATGCCTCGAAAAATGATTTTTTCCGAAATTTCACTTGCAAAATCCCTTGCAAAAAAACAATTTATGTAGTATGATAGATATATGATAGTTATATATCCCACCACAACGAAAAGAGGTAAACATCTTGAACGACGATCTTCTCAAACGAATAGAAGAACTTATGCCGGGCTTCTCCAAAAGCCAGAAGCTCATTGCAAACTATATACTCCAGCACTACGAAAAGGCGGCGTACATGACCGCGCTGAAGCTTGGCAACGCTGTAAACGTCAGCGAATCCACCGTCGTGCGCTTCGCGATAGAGCTGGGCTACGAGGGCTACCCGCAGCTTCAGCGCTCGCTTCAGAGCCACATCAAAAACCGCCTTACATCCCTCCAGCGCATGGACGTCACCCGCAGCAGGATAGGCGACCAGGACCCCATCGAGGGCGTGCTCTCGCAGGATATTGACAAGATACGCAGAACCATCGAATCCGTAAACCGCGAGGCATTCGACAACGCCGTAAGCACCATCATCGCCGCAAAGCGCATCTACATACAGGGCGCGATGTCCTCGGGAATACTTGCAAGCTTCATGCACTACTATCTGCGGCTTGTTTTTGATAAGGTAGTACTGGTCGGCTCCGTCGGCACGAGCGAGATGTATCAGCAGATGATTCACATCGGCGAGGGCGACCTGCTCATCGCGATGTCTTTCCCGCGGTACGCATCCAGCACCATCGAAGCCTGCAAGTTTGCGCACGACATGGGTGCACAGATAATCGCCATAACCGACAGCGAAAACTCCCCCCTTACCCAGTACGCTCACAACACGCTCTGCGCTTATTCGGACATGGTGTCTTTCGTAGACAGCCTTGTCGCCCCGATGAGCCTTATAAACGCGCTCATCGTCGCAGTTGCGGGCACCAACCGCAGCCGCGTGGTGCAGACGTTCAGCAAGCTCGAGCAGCTCTGGGAGCATAACGAGGTATATAAGAAGGATGTCTGATACCACAGAGGTGATTGTTGTCGGCGGCGGTGCTGCAGGCATGATGGCGGCAGCTTCCGCCGCGGAATACGGCGCGCACGTCACACTTATAGAAAAGAACTCCCGCATGGGGCGAAAGCTTGCCATCACCGGCAAGGGCAGGTGCAACGTCACCAACAACTCCGCCCCGGACGAGGTCCTGAAAAATATCCCGAGAAATCCGAATTTTATGTACAGCTCGCTTTCCCGCTTCGCTCCCGAGGATGTTATGGCATTCTTCGAGGGGCTGGGCGTACCGCTCAAAACGGAGCGCGGAAAGCGGGTGTTTCCTGTTTCCGACAAGGCGGGGGATATCGTCGCCGCGCTGGAAAAGTACACGAGAGATCTCGGCGTTGATATCATCCACGACGAAGCGCGCTCACTTATTATATCCAAGGGGGAGTGCCGCGGTGTTAAGACTCGGCGCGGAGAATATCACGGCTGCGTTATTCTCGCAACGGGCGGCAGGTCGTATCCCGTCACCGGCTCCGATGGCTACGGCTATACCCTCGCAAAAAGCGCGGGACATACGATTATTCCCCCCGAGCCGTCGCTTTCCGCAATGGTGACAAGGCAGAGATGGGTTTCCAAGGCGGCGGGGCTTGACCTCCGCAACGTTTCGGTGCGGCTGTTTGACGGCGAAAAGCAGATATACGACGACTTCGGCGAGCTGCTTTTCACGGAATACGGAATTTCGGGTCCCACGGTGCTTAGCGCCTCCGCGCACATTCCGCAGATGGAAGGCGGGAGGTATAAAATCGCGGTCGACCTCAAACCCGCCCTGTCCGAAAAGCAGCTTGACGCGCGTATCCTCCGCGATTTCTCCGAGCGGCACGGAAGTCCTTTCGGCGAGAGCATCGGCGGGCTTCTTCCGCGGCAGCTTCTCGGAGTTTTCCCCGAGCTGCTCGGCATTCCCTCTGAAAAGCGCGTGGACGAAATAACCAAGGAAGAGCGCAGGCGGCTGGTCGGACTTCTGAAAAATCTGACCCTCGATATAGAGCGCTTCCGCCCCATCGACGAAGCGATAATCACCCGCGGCGGCGTTTCCGTTAAGGAAATTTCTCCGAAAACAATGGAAAGCAAGCTATGCGGCGGGCTTTATTTTGCGGGGGAGATCATCGATGTGGACGCATACACCGGCGGATTTAACCTCCAGATTGCTTTTTCGACGGCAAGAGCCGCGGGTTTTTCAGCCGCAAGCCGATGATCAGCCTGCATAAATCGTGAAAAATATATGAAAATGTTAAAAACCCCCTTGCAATTTTTCGCTTAATATGATATAATCTAAAGTGATGAATTATTGGGGGAATTGTACCCTTTTCGATAATTTACAAAATTTCGGTGATAACCGCAACGGAGTACCTCATGCCTGAAAAATTTGTTTCTGTCGCAATAGACGGGCCTGTCGGAGCAGGAAAAAGCTCCATCGCCCGCACCGCCGCACAGCGGCTCGGCTTTATCTACGCCGACACCGGCGCGCTTTACCGCTCGGTCGGGCTGTACTGCCACAGAAACGGTATTGATATGACTTCTCCCTCCGCAGTGGCGGGATGCCTTGGCTCAATAAAGCTTGAGATAAGCCTTGTCGGCGGCGTTCAGCATATTTTCCTGAACGGAGAGGACGTTTCCGAGGAAATAAGGCTTCCCGAGATATCCATGGCGGCTAGCGCCGTCAGCGCAGTGCCCGAGGTTCGGGCGGCTTTGCTGGACACGCAGCGCTCCATCGCAGAAACACACAACGTTATCATGGACGGCAGGGATATCGGAACCGTGGTTCTTCCGAACGCGCAGGTGAAAATATTCCTCACGGCGGCTCCCGAAATACGCGCAAAGCGTCGGTACGACGAGCTTCGTGCAAAGGGCAAGGATGTTTCCTTTGACGAGGTGCTCTCCGACCTGAATCAGCGCGACTATAACGACTCGCACCGTGCGGCGGCTCCGCTTAAGCAAGCGGACGACGCGGTTCTCGCGGATACTTCCAAGCTTGATTTTGAGCAGTCCGTGGAACTGGTTTGCGGTCTTATCAAGGAGAAACTCTGATGTTCTACGAAATCGCGCGTGATCTTGTGAGTTTTGCCTATCACATCGTTTTCAGCATACAAGTCGTGGGCAGGGAGAATATCCCGCAGGAAAAAAGCGGGTACATAATCGCCTCGAACCACGTTTCCAATAACGACCCGCCTGTGGTCGGAATCACGTTCCGCGGAAAATACACCTTCATGGCGAAGGAGGAGCTTTTCCAGAAAAGCCGTATTTTCGCGTGGCTCATAACCAAGCTCGGCGCATTCCCCGTAAAACGCGGTGCAAAGGACAATTCGGCGATAGAAAACGCGCTGGAAAGTCTGAACCACGGCCGCATATTCGTCATTTTCCCCGAGGGCACACGCTCCAAGGACGGCGAACTGGGCAAGGCAAAAAGCGGCGTTACGCTAATTGCGGCGCAGGCCAAGGTGCCAGTTGTACCAGTGTTTGTTAAATACGGGCCGAAAAAATTCCGCAGAAAAATCTGCATCTGCATCGGAAAGGCAATACCCGCCGAGAATTTCGATGTCGACATTTCCGACAGGAAGAAGCTCAAGGAAATAAGCTCACATATCATGGACAACATTGCAGAGCTCAAGGAGAACTCCCCCGATGTTGGTTGAAATTGCTGAAAAATCGGGCTTCTGCTTTGGGGTCAAACGAGCCATCGGGCTCGCGGAAACCTCCGCGGAAAAATACGGCGAGGTGTTCACCCTCGGGCCGCTGATACACAACCGCATTGTCACCGATTCCCTTGAAAAAAAGGGAGTTCATATAGCCGAGAAAGTCGAGGACGCGGCGGGAAAACCGCTGATAATACGCTCTCACGGAGTTTCGGCAGAAACGGAAGCGCTGGCGCGCAGCCTCTGCACGGAGGTCATCGACGCCACCTGCCCTTTCGTTAGGAAAATCCACAATATCGTTTCCCGCCAGCCCGAAAACGGCGCGGTCATCGTCCTCGGCGACAAAAATCACCCCGAGGTCATGGGAATAATAGGACATGCCCGCTGTAAGGCGTTCGCGTGCGCCGATATTGACGAAATCGAAAAATTGTTCGCTGACGGCGCGCTTTCGCAGAGCGAAAATATCGCGCTGGTCACTCAGACAACCTTCGACCGCAGCAGATCCGAGGAATATTTCCGAAGGATCAGGGAAAAATACAGCTGCGTAGATATATATGATACAATTTGCAGCGCTACCTCGGAGCGGCAGAAAAACGCAGAGGAGCTTGCAAAGCGGGCTGCACTCATGATAGTAGTCGGAGGTCGAAGCAGCTCAAACACGGGGAAACTTGCCGCGATATGCGCGAGGCACTGCAAAACGGTGTTCGCGGAGACCGCAGACGATATCCCCTCGCAGACGCTGCGCGGGCTGCACTCCGATAGTATTATCGGAATAACGGCAGGGGCTTCTACCCCAGCCTATACTATAAAGGAGGTTCATGAAAGAATGAACGAAGAAATTACCAAAGTAAATGAAAATGAGGAGGACTTCGCTTCGCTGCTTGAGCAGGATCAGTCTTTTACAAGATTATATACCGGCAAGAGAGTTAAGGCTACCGTTGTAAGCGTAACAAAGAAGGAAGCAGTAGTTGAAGTAGGCGCCAAGCAGACCGGCTACATAGTCCGCGACGAACTCACAAACGACCCCAACGCTGAGGTTGCTGACGTTGTTAAGGTCGGCGACGTTATTGACGCCATCGTTATCAAGGTTGACGATTCCGTTGGTACAGCTGCTCTGTCCAAGAAGCGCGTTGACGCTGCTCTCGGTCTTGAGAAGCTCGCAGCTATCAAGGAAGCTAACGAAACTATCGAGGGCACAGTTGCTCAGGTAGTTAAGGGCGGCGTTATTGTTATCTACAACAACATCCGCGTATTTATCCCCGCTTCTCAGACAGGCGTTCCCCGCAGCGGTAAGCTCGAGGATCTGCTCAAGAAGACTGTTCAGTTCAAGATCATCGAAGTTACCGAGCAGCGCGGCGGCAGAGTCGTAGGCTCCATCCGTCAGGCTCACAAGGAAGTTCGCGACGCTGAAAAGGCTAAGTTCTGGGAGACTATTCAGGTTGGCCAGAAGTTCGAGGGCGAGGTTCGCTCTATTGAGGACTACGGCGTATTCGTTGACATCGGTCCCGTTGATGGTCTGGTTCGCACCGCTGAACTGACATGGAACAGAGTTGGTCATCCCAAGGATATCGTTAAGGTTGGCGACAAGATCAACGTTATCGTTAAGTCCTTCGACCCCGAGAAGAAGAGAGTTTCCCTCTCCGCTAAGGATCCCGATGAGAATCCCTGGACAAAGTTCGTTTCTGAGTATCAGATCGGCGATGTTATCAAGGCTACCATCGTTTCCATCACCGAGTTCGGTGCATTCGCACAGATCATCCCCGGCGTTGACGGACTGATCCACATCTCCCAGATTTCCACAGATCGTGTTACAAACATCAACACTGTTCTCACTGTTGGTCAGGAGGTTGACGTTAAGATCATCGACATTGACACCGAGAAGAACAGAGTAAGCCTCTCCATCAAGGCTCTTATGGAAGACGCTGCTCCCGCTGAAGAGGAATAATCCCGCTTTAGAATAACGATTTGCCCGCCGGTTTTCGGCGGGCTTTTTGTTTTAAATGTGCCGTTGAGTCATATACACTGTTTCTTTCAAATGCGCCGTTAACCAAAAAATCTCCCCACCGTTTCCGATGGGGAGAAGTTTTATTCAGTTACGAAGTGCATTAAGCCTTCTTGCCGAACTCGTCTGTATACATATTCTGCATTTCAACGAGGTGATCGTACTTAGCCTTGCTGTTTGCAACCGCCTTGTCGAACAGTACGGTAGCTCTCTCGGGGTTAGCACGCATCAGGGAGTTGTAACGTACCTCTCTCATCATGAATGCCTTGTAATCGCCTGTGGGAGCCTTGCTATCCAGCGAGAACGGGGACTTGCCCTCGTCTGCAAGAGCAGGATTGAATCTGAACAGATGCCAGTAACCTGCCTCAACAGCTTCCTTCTCAACCTGCTGAGCAATGGTCAGACCGCCCTTGATGCCGTGGTTGATGCAGGGTGCATATGCGATGATCAGGGAGGGTCCGTCGTAAGCTTCAGCTTCTGCAATTGCCTTCAGACACTGGTTGCGGTCAGCACCCATTGCTATCTGTGCAACGTAAACGTAGCCGTAGCTCATTGCGATACCTGCGAGATCCTTCTTCTTAACATCCTTACCGCCTGCTGCAAACTGTGCAACCGCACCTACGTTAGTAGCCTTGGAAGCCTGTCCGCCTGTGTTGGAGTAAACCTCGGTATCGAATACGAGGATGTTTACGTTCTTGCCGGAAGCAATAACGTGGTCAAGTCCGCCGTAACCGATATCGTATGCCCAGCCGTCGCCGCCGAAGATCCACTGGCTCTTCTTGGAAAGGTAGTTCTTAGCTGCAAGGATCTCGCCAACAAGACCGTCCTTTGCGGGGCACTTGTCAAGAGCTGCAACCAGCTTCTTTGTAGCAGCTGCGTTAGCCTTGCCGTCGTTCTCTGTTGCGAAATACTCGTCGATGAGTGTCTTAGCGTCATCATGTGCGTTCTCGCGAACTTCCTTCAGCTTCTTCTGAACTCTTCTTCTCAGTGTATCCTGAGCGAGGTACATACCGTAACCGAACTCTGCGTTATCCTCGAACAGGGAGTTAGCCCATGCCGGACCCTTGCCTTCCTTGTTGGTGGTGTAAGGAGTGGACGGCTCGGAACCTGCCCAGATGGAAGAGCAGCCTGTTGCGTTTGCGATATACATTCTGTCGCCGAAGAGCTGAGTTACAAGCTTTGCGTAAGGAGTTTCGCCGCAGCCTGCGCAAGCGCCGGAGAATTCGAGCAGCGGCTGCTTGAACTGGGAGCCCTTAACGGTGGTTTCCTTGAACTTCTCGTGAACCTCGGGCTTGTCGGAAACGGACTTAACAGCATAGTCGAATACTTCCTGCTGCTCCATCTGTGTTTCGATGGGCTTCATAACGAGAGCCTTCTCCTTAGCGGGGCAAACCTGTGCGCACACGCCGCAGCCTGTGCAGTCGAGGGTGGAAATTGCCATTGTGTACTTTGTGCCGGGCAGACCTGTTGTATCCTTGGTCTTTGTCGCTGCGGGAGCTGCTGCAGCTTCAGCGTCGTTCAGGATGACCGGACGGATTACAGCGTGCGGGCAAACGAACGAGCACTGGTTACACTGGATGCAGTTCTCAGGGATCCAGTGGGGAACGTCAACAGCGATGCCGCGCTTCTCAAATGCAGCGGAGCCCTGCGGGAATGTGCCGTCTGCAATGTCAACGAAGGTGGATACAGGCAGCTTGTCGCCGCGCTGTGCGTTTACGGGAACCTGAATGTTGTTTACGAAGTCGATGAGCTTCTTGTTCTCGCCCTCGAAGTGGGGGTGAGTAAGCTGACCCTCGCAGTCAGCCCAGGAAGCGGGAACGTCAACCTTTACAACTTCGCCTGCGCCCTTTTCAATAGCGGCGTAGTTCATGTTGACGATATCGTCGCCCTTCTTTGCGAAAGACTTGTACGCCATCTTCTTCATGTAGTCGATAGCCTGATCAGCGGGGATGATGTTCGCGATGGAGAAGAATGCGGACTGAAGAACAGTATTTGTCTTGTTGCCCAGACCGATCTCCTTGGCAACCTTGATAGCGTTGATGATATAGAAGTTGATGTGGTTCTTTGCGATGTAGGACTTAACGGGAGCGGGGAGCTTCTCGTCGAGTTCATCAACTGTCCACTGGCAGTTCAGCAGGAACGAACCGCCGGGGATAACGTCCTCAACCATATCGTACTTGTCGATGTAAGAGGGGTTATGGCAGGCAACGAAGTTCGCCTTGTTGATGAAGTATGTGGACTTGATCGGTGTCTTACCGAAACGCAGGTGAGAAATGGTTACGCCGCCGGACTTCTTGGAGTCGTATGCGAAGTATGCCTGCGCGTACATATCGGTGTGGTCGCCGATGATCTTGATGGAGTTCTTGTTTGCACCGACGGTACCGTCAGAGCCGAGACCCCAGAACTTGCAGCAGGTCGTGCCTTCAGGAGTTGTGTTGGGGTTCTCTGTGATGGGCAGGGACAGATGTGTGACATCGTCCTCGATACCGATAGTGAATGTGGGCTTGGTTGTATTGTTGTAAACTGCGATGATCTGTGCAGGGTTGCAGTCCTTGGAACCAAGGCCGTAACGACCGGTGAATACAGGAATGTTCTGGAACTTGTTTTCCTTCTTGAGGGCAGCAACAACGTCCAGATACAGGGGCTCGCCGAGGGAGCCGGGCTCCTTTGTTCTGTCGAGAACGGAGATCTTCTTTACTGTATCGGGGATAGCGGAAACGAATGCGGAAGAAACGAAAGGTCTGTACAGTCTAACCTTTACAAGGCCGACCTTTCTGCCCTGCTTTGCAAGGTAGTCGATGGTTTCTTCGATGGTGTCGCAAACGGAGCCCATTGCTACGATAACTTCCTCTGCATCGGGAGCGCCGTAGTAGTTGAACAGCTTGTAGTCAGTGCCGATCTCGGCGTTAACCTTGTCCATGTACTCGGTTACGATGTTGGGGATGTTGTTGTAGTATGTGTTGCAAGCTTCGCGAGCCTGGAAGAAGATATCGGGGTTCTGAGCGGTGCCGTGGAGAACAGGGTTCTCGGGGTTGAGAGCTCTGTCGCGGAATGCCTGAACAGCGTCCATATCAACCATCTTTGCGAGGGTGTCGTAATCCCAGACTTCGATCTTCTGAATTTCGTGGGAAGTTCTGAAGCCGTCGAAGAAGTGCAGGAAAGGAACTCTGCCCTTGATGGTGGAAAGGTGAGCTACGGCGCCGAGGTCCATAACCTCCTGGGGGTTAGTGGAGCAGAGCATTGCGTAGCCGGTCTGACGACAGGCGTAAATATCACTGTGGTCGCCGAAGATAGAGAGCGCATGGGAAGCGACAGCTCTTGCGGAAACATGGATAACAGAGGGAAGCAGCTCGCCGGCGATCTTGTACATATTCGGGATCATCAGCAGCAGACCCTGCGATGCTGTGTAGGTTGTTGTGAGGGCACCTGCGGAGAGGGAGCCGTGAACGGCACCTGCTGCGCCTGCCTCAGACTGCATTTCAACTACCTTTACCTGCTCGCCGAAGATGTTCTTTCTTCCGGCTGTGGACCAGGAGTCGGTAACTTCTGCCATTACGGACGAAGGTGTGATGGGGTAAATAGCGGCGAGGTCTGTAAACGCATAGGATACGTGACCTGCGGCGTTGTTGCCGTCCATCGTAAGCTTTTGTCTAGCCATTGGTTTTATCCTCCTTAAATATCAGAAAAATATGCTCTGCCGCCGTCCCTATTTTCGTTCGGGGCGGCATAAGCACACTTTTTCATCTTGTAATAATATTGTAGCACATTTGCTCTGTTTTGTAAATAGCGTTAAGTGAAATTTTTGAGAAATTTGTGCAAATAGAATGCTTATTGCATAGCATTTTGTGTGGAATGACAACAAAAATTTACATGGGCCTGATGTAGCTTTAACTAACTGACATTAGCAGGACATCATATTTTCGGAAAGATTATCGTTGACATTCGTTTATTATTTTTTGGAAGAAAAATGCGCCCGATTTCTCGGGCGCACCTTGATATTAAATTTACGACCTATCAGCCGAGAACAACCTCGACCTCATGAACGCCGCCGTCGCAAACGGGGATAACATTGCCATCGACAGCCTTGCCGTCAACGATCATGCTCTTTACGCCCTTGCAAACGTGGTTCGGGTTCTTAACGGTGATGTTGTAGATTGCGCCGCGGAACTGACGCGTAGCCTTCATGCCGTCCCACTCGTGAGGAATGGAGGGGTCGATCTTCAGACCGTCGAAGTCAGCGGAGATACCGAGAATGTACTGAGAAATTGCAACCATGTTCCATGCAGCGGTACCTGTGAGCCAGCTGTTCTTGCCCTGACCGAAGTTGTCGCCCTGCTTGCCGATATCAGCGCCTGCGTCCTTACCGCCGATCATCTGACCGTAAACATACGGCTCGGTCTTGTGGATATCGGATGTATCCTCGGTGAACGCGGGTGCGATCTCGGAGTAATACTTGAACGCCTGGTCGCCCTCGCCAGCATAAGCAGCCGCACAGATGATCCATGCATTGTTGTGGGTAAAGATGCCTGCGTTCTCCTTGTATCCGCCGGGATATGTGGAGATCTCGCCGTACTGGATGTAGTACTTTGTGAATGCGGGGTTGTTGAGAACAAGGCCGTACTTGGTGTTGAGGCGCTCGTCGATAGCGGCGAGGGTCTTCTTGGTAGCTTCCTTGTCGATGTCGGACATGATTGCGAAGCCCTGCGGCTCGATGAAGATCTGACCTTCCTCGCACTCCTTGGAACCCATCTTCTTGCCCTCTGCGTCGTACGCTCTGAGGAACCAGTCGCCGTCCCATGCGGAATCCATCATAACCTTCTTCATCTTGTCGATCTCAGCCTGTGCCTTTGCAGCCTCGTCAGTCTTGCCGAGATGGTTGAGTATCTTAACGTAGTTCGGGCCTGCATAGGTGAACAGTGCGCCGACGAATGCGGACTCTGCGACCTTGGAGTAGCCGCCCTCTGCCTTGAACTTCGGGTTGGTGTAGGTCTGGAAAGACTCGCCGGGAGTGTCGGAGTAGCAGGAGAGGTTGATGCAGTCGTTCCAGTCTGCGCGCATTGCAAGGGGCAGACCGTGCGGGCCGAGGTTGTTTACGATATGATAGAAAGAAACCTTGAGGTGGTCGAGCATGGGCTGTGCAACGGACATATCGTTGTCATAGGGCACCATCTCGTCGAGAATGCTCCAGTCGCCTGTTTCCTTGATGTATGCGGAAACGGAGAGAATGAGCCACAGCGGATCATCGGAGAAGTCGCCGCCGATATCAGCGTTGCCCTTCTTGGTGAGGGGCTGGTACTGGTGGTAGCAGCCGCCGTCGGGGAACTGGGTGGAAGCGATGTCGATGATTCTCTCTCTTGCTCTGTCGGGGATCTGATGAACGAAACCGAGGACGTCCTGGTTGGAATCGCGGAAGCCCATACCACGGCCGATGCCGCTCTCAAAGTAGGAAGCGGAACGGGACAGGTTGAATGTAACCATGCACTGGTACTGGTTCCAGATGTTGACCATGCGGTTTACCTTGTCGTCGGGGGTGTCGACATTGAGGATTCCGAGCAGCTTATCCCATGTTTCCTTAAGCTCTGCAAGGCCTGCGTCAACCTTTTCGGGAGTGTTGTACTTCTCGATCATTGCGTTGCTCTTAACCTTGTTGATGGTCTTGCCGTCTGCCTCGAACTTTTCTGCAACGGGCATCTCAACATAGCCGAGGATGAACACGAGGGTCTTGCTCTCGCCTGCCGCAAGGGTTATCTCCTTGTAGTGGGAAGCAATGGGGGACCAGCCGTCGGCGAAGGAGTTTGTTGCCTTGCCGTCGAGGACAGCCTGCGGATTATGGAAGCCGTTGTACAGACCGATGAAGGAATCACGGTCGGTGTCGTAGCCGTCGATAGTATCGTTTACGGTGTAGAATGCGAAGTGGTCGCGTCTGTCGCGGTACTCGGTCTTGTGGTAGATGGTGGAGCCTACTACCTCAACACGGCCGGTGGAGAAGTTTCTCTGGAAGTTGGTGCAGTCATCCTGTGCGTCCCAGAGGCACCACTCTGCGAAAGACCACAGCTTGAAGGTCTTTGTGGCGTTGCTCTCGTTGGTGAGAACGAGCTGCTGAACCTCGCCGTCGTAGTTCTGCGGAACGAAGAAAGTAGCCTCAGCCTTGAGTCCGTTCTTCTTGCCGGTGATGATGGTGTAGCCCATGCCGTGACGGCACTCATAGCTGTCAAGCTCGGTCTTTACGGGGCTCCAGCCGGGGTTCCAGATAGTGTCGCCATCCTTAATGTAGAAGTATCTGCCGCCCATGTCGATGGGGACGTTGTTGTAGCGGTAGCGGGTGATACGGCGCAGACGAGCGTCCTTGTAGAAGCTGTATCCACCTGCGGTGTTGGAGATCA
>CAKSPC010000029.1 GCA_934481445.1 uncultured Oscillospiraceae bacterium | reverse complement strand
TTTATAGAGGATAACGTGGAGGATCACATCGACGCATACTGGGGCAGCCGCAAAAGGTGGGAGGCGCTTCCGGATAAACTCTCCGAAATGCAGCATTTCACGAACTGGGACGCAGTTGTTCCGATAAACCACGGCTACGACGAAACCAAGCCGGAAAGCGAACTTGACATTGCGGATTTGCGGCAGGCTGCGGAGTTCCGCGGCGGCAGGCTGCTCAGCACAGAAATGAACAAGGGCGACTGGAGCGGCAAGCTGGAATTTCAGTGTGCTTTCGGACATAAATTCACTGCCAGCCTGCGGCTTGTCCTTGAGGGCGGTCACTGGTGCGACGAGTGCGAGCGCAGAAGCTGGAATTACGGCAATCGCGCAAAGGTGGATCCGTTCTTTGCGCAGGTGTGGGATCCGCTGCACGGTCCCGATGAATTCCGTGAATATCCGAAAGAGGTTTCGGAAAAAGATGTGTGAAAGCATGAGGTGATAGCATGAAATACTGCCTGGCAATAGATATCGGCGCTTCCTCCGGACGGTATATGGCAGGAGGGAGGAAGGCTCGTCACAAGAGAGCTTTTCCGATTCCCCAACAGTGCCGAAAACGGACATGGGCATCTTGTGCGGGACGTTGACAGAATGAAGCCCGCTTCTCGGGCAAATTTGTTTTTCGACAAGATGCAGGCACCTTCCGATAAAAGGTGCCTGCTTGTAATATGGTTTTGCACTTTCTGTACAAAATGAGCTTTCCGGAGCTAACGGGCTTTGGGTTACTTCTTCATTCCACCAATATCGAGGGTCTTTTCCTTGGGAGCGATCTCCTTGGGCTTTTCGTTGATCTGGTTTTTTTCGCTGACAAGATCGGCGAAAGCGATTTTCTTCTTGGGCGCCTCGGCTGATTTGTCAGCGGTCTTTTCGCTGGCTTTAATGGCAGCCTTTATATCGTCGAGCTTCTCCGAAAGGGGAAGCGATCTCTTGTCCTCGGGGAGGAGCTCGTTGTATTTCTCAATGCCCTTTACAAAGCCCAGGGTAGAGACCTTGGTCGAATCGTATTCCGACCGGTAGTCCGCAAAATCATTGAACAACTTGATCCTCTTGTTCTGGGTATCGACCACAACGGGAGTGGTTTCCACGTGTTCAGACGGGAGATAGAGATTTGCCGCCTCTGTGAGAGTGGTATTCGGGATCTCCTCATGGGGATATGTGGCGAAATTGCCAAGCGCAAGGATATTCATGGTGACATCTCCTGCCTTGTTCAGGTCGTCAACGGTGTTGATATTTTCCGAGTTATTCTTGAAGTAGGTGAGAGCAGACTTTCCTACTACTGCGGCGTCAACGTCGAGAGAGCGCACCGTGTCCTTGAGGAAGAAATTTGAATAGCGTGTGTTGCATATTCCGAGCCTGATGGTAGGTTCAAGCTGAGAGCTTCCGTGATTGAAAACGGCGGACATTCTTGCAAAGGTCTTTGCGACCTTGGGGTCGGAGGGCGCAAGCGTGTTTTTCAGCATGGAGCCATAGGACTGGGAAATATCCTTTGCCGCTGAAACGAGGGCGTCGAGCTTGCCGGTATTCTCAATATAGTCTGCGTGATCGTTAGGGTCGATCTTTACAATGGGCAGCTTCACGAATGCCTCGCAGGACTTTGTGTAGAGCTTCTCGATATTCTCGAATTTCCCGAGGATAAAGTCGTTGTACTGCTTCCTGGTATCGTCATTTTTGAGGTCAAGGTTGTTTGCTTTCGCGTAATCCTGGATCTTGCAGACCTTGATCTCATTGACAAAATCCTTTCCGATGGTGCCGCGGAGTACCTTTGCTTCGGGAGTGTCCGCGGTCATCTCCTCATAGGAGTGACCCTTTGTCATTCCGTAGAGAATTGCGAGGTTTACGCGCGAAGCCTGGCGTCCCATTGTATGGACAATGTGGTTGGTGTTCTTTTCCGAGCCGTTTTCTGAATATGCGGTGTCGTCCGTGATACCAAGAGAGATGGTTTCGGTCGGGCTGTACTTTTCGTCCTTTACGGGATAGATCTCAGAAAAGAAATCAATGTCCAGATCGTGGCGCTGCTCGTAGTTGTCGCCCTTTTTCCTGAGCTGATCGCCGACCAGCAGCTTTCTTGTCGCAAAAAGCGCCTGAGAATTATCGGGGTTTATCTGATAATCCCTTACTTCGTTGTTTGCCTGAAATACCTTGTCCTTTAATGTCATGATGAAACCGAAAAGCTGCTTGAGGATCGTCCAGATAGAGCGTTTTTCAGTGTTCATCGAGAGGTCGGTCTTGACGGGGACGGTGTCTCCCGCCTTATAGCCGCCCATTCCGTCGGGGACGAACTTCATCACGTCTATCTTGGAACCCTGCATTGCGTTGGCCACGATCTCGCATTTTTTCTTTGCGGAGTCAAGCGTGGAGCTGGACTGACCGGCCTCCCAGCCGATCGGCTGACCGTCCACCAGAATGCCCATAGCGGGGTCGTATCCGGCGTTTTTGAGCCTCTTCAGCTCGTCTGCGGTATAGAGCGACTCTGCCATGTTGTCGAGATTGGACTCGCCCCATTCGATTTCGGAGAAGGAGAGCTGTCCGGACGTCTGCTTCTTGACGAAGGATTCGGCGGTCGTCTTGACAATGGGGTTCTTGCCGAGGGTGAGGGTGATGTTGTTTAATTTCGGCGTGATATCCATGTTCGCGTACTGTTCGAGCGTTGAGAAGCCTCTTACCGCGTCCAGGCACTCGGTCTTCTGCTCGGGAGAAAGCGCCTTTATCTGTTTTTTGAGCGCCTCGAAGTCGCCCTTTTCCAGGTCGTCGGAGGGCTTGAAATCCGCGCCCGGTTCGCCGTTTGCCTTTCCGATAAGGTCGTTTGCGCAGGCGTTTATTTTCTCTAGCAGATCCCTCATGGGCTGGGTTTCGGGGCGCACCTCTCCGTCAGCCTTCCTGCAGATCTCCCTGTCCATAAACGAACCTATAAGCGTCTGGATAAGAACGAGCTGCTCGTTGGCGGGAATATCCTCGTATCTTGCCTCGTTCGGGTCAAATACGTTGCCGAAATTAGGTCTGCCGGTGACCGACCTGTTTGAGATCGCAACTCTTGCGTCAAACTCTTTGATCGCTTTCGGGGAGACATTATTTTCGGGGTCTCTGATGATCTCGTTACGGAAGTCCTTGATGGACTCGAGGGTGTTGTTCTCAATGATCCTTTCGCATTCCGGGAAGCCGACGTGTCTTACAGCCATTGCAGCGGCTTTCTTGACGGGGTCGGTTTCGTTCTCAATTATTCGGTCGAGATTGTTCATCATCTTGATCATGCCGAAATAGTTTCCGGTAGCGCCGAGAATAGAGTTTTCCGTTATATCAGTTATTCTGAAGCCGGAGATATCTCTGCCTGCGCTGTAACGGTCGCTGATCTGAGTGTCCCACTGCGCGGGGGTCCAATTGTCCTTGTTTCCGTAGCCGCGGTTTATCGCTTCCTTGATGAAATCTGCGCCTGTTTTTATTTTTGCCATAATAACCTCCATAAAATTTATTGGTTGTGAGTGTTTTCTGATTGTTTATACGAAGAAAAAACAGTTTTGTTACAATGAAACCGGAAAATATAAAATCCGCAGAAAAACACTCGGTCATATTCCGGAAGCGGAGCCTTTCGGCGGGGGAGCCTCTTACCGACGATAGCACGGAATAATACGGACACTGTTCGAAAGTAACCTGTTAAATCGACAGCCGTGTATTATATCAGGCTCGCTATGCATAAAACAGCTTCCTTTTTCGTGGCTACCGGGCGCAGATATGCGGCCGGAGTAGCCTTTGCGTAACGCATAAAGGCAGGTGCGCCAAATTTCATTATAAAAAATTGTACAATTTTACCAAAATAGATGAATTTCACTTCTACTGTCCGAACGGACAGTAGAAAATTGTCTTTTTTTGTGTTATAATACAACGTGTGGTTTTTGGAGTTACACATGATGGAAAGGTCATTGGATGGATTGGTATATAGCGCAGCACCGGGCTCTGAAAAAGATGAACGCCTGTAAGCCTTTTAAAAAAGTAGTTTACATTTACGGAGCAACGGGCTATGGGAAAACTGAGTTTATCAGGCAGTACTTCCTGCACAAGTCGTATTTTTACGCGTCCTGTGCGGAGAAATCCTGGGATTATGCGGACGTGATAAACGCGGCAAGCGGGAAAAAAGCGCCGACAGTCGTCGTGATAGACGACCTGCATCTGCTCTTTAACGAGGAAAAGCGCCGGGAGGTCATTGAATTCGCCGGGCACGACGATATCTGGCTCATACTGATTTCAAGGAGTAACGTTCCGGGGTGGCTCAGGGAATCGTACATAAGGAACAGTTTCGTTCTTATTTCAGAGAATGACCTGGCACTCACCGGCGACGACGTTATGGAATACTTGGCGCATACCGGAATAAATATCTCAAGGGGAGATATTGATTTCATTATAAAAAACAGCCAGGGGAACTGCTTTATTGTGAAATTTATCCTGGTGGAAACATTTAATGGCTCCCCGGTCGATAATGAGCTGTTCCGCAAGATACACTCAACATTTATGGATCTGCTGAGCGAAAATGTCATTATCTGGCTTGAGCACGAGGTCCGGGAGATGCTTATGAAGCTGTCCCTGACGGATCGCTTCGATATCGAGCTTGCAAGGGTTCTGACGGGGTTAAGCAATGTCGGCGACGTTATCGCGCGCGCCGAGGAAAGCGGAAATTTCCTGATTAAAAACGGCCAGAGCTACACCATGCGCCCTATTATGCGGCAGGCGCTTTATAAAGAGCTCCAGCGCCGCTATTCGCAGGAGCAGATAAACGGATTTATGAGAAACATCGCGCTGTACTATGAAATGAGCGGCAACGAGGCCAGAGCAATCGAATTCTATGAGAGTTGCCATGACGCGGATAAGATACGCGACCTGCTCGTAAGAAACGCGAAAGTAAATTCCGATTACGGCTTTTTTTATGAGATGCGCAGGTATTACCTGGCACTTTCAGACAGTGAAATAGAAAGTGAATCGTGCCTTATCGCGGCAATGTCGCTGCTTTATTCGGCGCTGCTGAACGTTGAAAGAAGCGAATACTGGTACGGCAGGCTGAAGGAGCGCCTTAAGACCGCCGGCGGTCTGGAAAAGCGCAAAATAATAGTGGAAATCGCGTATCTTGACCTTGCACTGCCGCACAGGGGCAGCGCGAATATCCTTGAAACGATACAGAGTGAGTATGTACTGATGAGGGAAAAGAGCGCGACATTCCCTGAGCTGTCCGTTACGAACTGTATTCCCTCGCTGATAAACGGCGGAAAGGATTTCTGCGAGTGGACGAAAAGTGACAGGAATATCGTGGAGAAATACGGAAAGAACATTTCGGCGTTTCTGGGCTCCTACGGAAAGGGGATTCTTAACCTCGGGCTTGCGGAGAGCCTTTATGAAAAGGGCGGTGATTCCTATGAGATATCTACCCTTATTTCAAAGGCGAGAAACCGGATTGAAACAGGTGATATTAATTTCAGCATGATGTTCGCGGCATATGGGCTTATGGTGCGGCTTTACCTGATAAACGGCGAGAGCGGCGAAGCAAGGGAGCTTATCGAAAGCTTCCGCGAGCGCATAGCAGAAATGAAATATTTCTTTAAACTGCGGAAAAACATCGATGCCCTGCTGTGCAGGATCGCGCTGTACAGCGGAGATTTCGACACGGTGAACGACTGGCTGCAGAACAGCGCGCCGGACGAAAACGATTTTTTCGTGCTGTTCCGCTATCAGTATCTCACGAAGATACGCTGCTATATCGCGCTGGAGAGGTACGCGCCGGCGCTGGCGCTTATCGACCGGCTTTCCGATTACGCGGAGCTGTACGGCAGAACTTACATTTCCATGGAGCTTGCCGTTCTGAGGGCGATCGTCGTATACCGAAACAAGGGTGCCTGGAAAAACGGCTTTCTGGAGGCTCTCAGGAAAATCGCCGGGTACGGTTTTATAAGGATCGTTTCGGAGCACGGGGCGGCGGTTTATCCGCTGCTGGACGCGGTGCAGGGAGAATTCACGGCGGACGGCGGCTGGTTTGAAAAAATGCTGAACGAGACCCGGAAGATCTCGCTGCGGTATCCCGTTTATCTGAAAACGAATATCGCAAACTGTCCGGAGCTCTCGGAAACCGCCGTGAAAATACTCGGGATGCAGGCGGACGGGCTGACGCTGAAGCAGATAGGCGAGCGGCTCGGCATAACCGAGCGCACGGCGAAGTTCCACGCGCAGGAAACGTACAGAAAACTTGGTGTCAGCGGCCGCACAGAAGCGGTTCTCGCGGCGAAAAATCTGAATATAATTTGATTCAGCCACACAGCGCCATAGACAGGTTAGGAGTAATTATATGGATCTTCATGTCTCGTCGGAACAGGTGTACCGAGATTACAGGAGCAAGGTGTTCGGATACATATTTAACAGGATACATAATCACACCCTGGCGGAGGAACTTACGTCCGATGTCTTTGTAAAGATTGCTACGAATATAGAGCGGTTCGACCCGGAAAAGGCTTCTGTCTCGACATGGGTTTTCGTTATCACAAGGAACACGCTTATAGAGCATTTCAGGAAGCACCGGGACACCGAGGACATTGACGAACTGGAGATACCGGTGACTGACGAACCGATAGACAGGATAGTAATGGAGGAGCAGCAGGAGCTGCTGGCAAAGGCGCTCCGGGAGCTGCCGGAAAAGATGCGCGACATAATCGTTGCGCGGTATTATTACGGATTCGGGTTTTCAAAGATAGGCGAAATGATGGGAATGACCGAGGCGAACGCCAGGGTGACCCATTCCAGGGCACTGACAAAGCTCAGGGGATTGATTGGGAAGCTGCTTTGATCCGCCTGCCGGATAGCTTGTCCGGCAGGAAAATTCATTGTTTTTAAGAAGTGCACTTTTTTTGTTACGAAAGCGGGGGAGCTTCGTATAAACAAGTGAAGCCAATATCGCGCCGGAAAAATCGCGGAAAACCAGCGGCGCGGATTGAGAATAGACCGCATTGGGGTGGTGATAATGCAGTTCTCGGAAAAGCGCATAGCGGAGATCTTCGATTATTCCCGTTTTGAGCCTTCAGACACAATGATGGAGATCGCGTCTTGCTTTGCGGAAAAGTACAATCTTGCCCGGAAAAATAATCGCGAAAAGGTGACCTTTGAAGAGCTTTCGGGCCAAAAGGCAGCCAAAGTCACAAAACCGCCTGCTAAGGACAGTTTTTCAAGGAGTTCCGAAAAGAAAAACGAAAAAAAATTGTGATAAGCTGTTACAAAATTCGTATTAATTGGTATAAACCAATGAAACAATCAACCGCTCCGGCGGAATCAAAAAGGAGAATTATTATGAATAACGCAATGTCTATTTTACTCGCAGTTTCTGAAGCTGCAAACCCGTTCGAGACCATGACCAACCCGATCATCGACCTGCTGGATATGGTTCTGGGTCCGGCGCTTGCCATCGTGGGAGCACTTGGAGCCATCTTCTGCATAATCCTCGGCGTGAAGTTCGCGAAGGCTGAGGAGCCTCAGGACAGGGAGAAGGCAAAGCACGGTCTGAAGAACGCCATCATCGGATTTGTACTTATCTTCATCCTTCTCGTTGGTCTGAAGATCGGACTCCCTGCAATGCAGCAGTGGGCAACAAGCTCTACCTCGACCACTTCCAGCACAAGCCGCTAAACTAATACCGATACTCTGCCGCTTTACGCATGACCTGGAAACAGGAGCTGTTTCAGGGAATACGCAGAGCGGCAAAGAGTTATTTCCTGTCATCATCTTATGACTGCCGTATCACGCCGCGTTGCAGGCATCGGAGCGGCATAGTGTGATATACCTTTATTTATGGGAGAAACGCATTGAAAAGGAAAAAGCAGAGAAAAAATTCCGATCCGGAAACTATAAACGAGGAGCTTGTGGCTGAGACTGACCCTGACGACGAGAATGCGGCTGCCGCCGAAAAGGAGAAGCGCGAGAAAAAGCGCCGTCAGCTTATCAACCGAAATACCCGAAAATATATAGTCGTATCTTCGGTTTTATCGGCGATGGGACTGTATTTCGGGTTTTATTTTTTTCCGCAGATGTTCTTCATCATCTTCTCGAACGACGCGCTCCAGAACAGCGGTACACTCAAGCTGCTCTGCTCAATAATGGGATTTTTTGTGTACTTTTTCTACTTGGTCAATCACTACCTGCGGAAAAGAAAAAAGCACCCCGAGACCGAGACCGTCAAGGATATGCTGCAATTCTATCCGCGTTCCATAAGCCCTAAATCCGCATTGCTGTGCGCGGCAGCGGGGTTCTGCATGAACCTGTCCACGTCGGCGCTTCTGGCGATACTCCCGCTGCCGGAGAGCTTTATCAGTGATTACAGCGCGGGCACGGAAAGCCTGCTCTACACGGATAACATCGCGCTGAGCCTGGTGTATATCGTGCTGCTTGCACCACTGTGCGAGGAGATGATGTTCCGCGGATTTCTGCTTCACACGCTTTCCCGCGCTTTTCCGGAGAAAGCTGTGGTGGTCGTTGTAACGATCGCGTTCGCTCTTCCGCATATCCAGCCAGTATGGGTGATTGTGGCACTGTTCAGCAGCTTCTTCTTCACGCTTATCCGCATAAGATATGGCAATCTTACATACTCGCTGCTGATGCACGCCGGGTTTAATCTTGCCACCGTGCCTATGCTGCTGCTGATGGACACCGGGGCGTATGCCATCCTTTTCGATAACATGATCGTGGAGCTTATCTACCTGATCTTCGGCGGCATAACGGTTTTCTTCTGTATAAAGACCCTGATTTGCGAAGCCAAAGCTGAAAGCGTTCCTGAATAACAGCAGGAGGGCAAAGTTGAAAAAACATCAACCGATTAATGTAGCAAAAAGGGCGCAGAAAACCAAGCTGCTTGATAGCGGCTAAAGAAATAGAAAAGGCTATCAAATAACGTCAGCATTCTCTTGAGAGAAAAACGAGGAAAAGGCATCGACTGACCCCCCGGCAAAATCGGGTTGATTTGAAAGAGACAAGATTACGGAATGCTTGTTTGCGCCGGTTATTTATGCCTTAACGGAGAGCCGGACCATATAACAATGCGGGCTGCCGTTACACAGACCATCCGCTCACCTCCGCATATCATAATTAAACATTTTGGTGAAAGCACCTTTTTATAACCTCATTGGTGACTTTCGCAGAAAGGCAGATTATAACAATGAACATGAAGAAAATATACAGCTTTGCCGCCATTGTACTTGTGGCGCTGCTTTTCTGCACATACATCATCGGCGCTTTATTTGATAATCTCATGCCGGCGCTAAAGGAGCGGAGCATGGCGGTATTCTTTGATCCTGCGGTGCTGCTGAATCCGCTGAACTATCTGTACGGACTGATCGGACTTGTTATTGTCGTGGCGCTTTACGCAGCGCTGCGCCCCGACAGCTTTGCACGCACAAAAAAGAGCTTCCTCGGGTCGAACAAGAAGAACGAGGTAAAGGATTCCACGCTGGAAAATTCACGCTTCATGACCGATAAGGAGCGCGATTTCAACTTCACCCCGCATGAGTTCGAAAAGCTCGGCGAATCCAAGAAGGACGGTATCCCGGTGCGGGCGTGGTATGACAAGAAAGGGCTTCACGTCAACCTTGCCTCCCCAATGCACGGGCTTATCATAGGCGCGACCGGTTCCGGTAAGACAACCACGTTCATCAACCCTATGATACAGATACTGGCGAAATCCGGCGCCGGCTCGTCTATGATATGCACCGACCCCAAAGGCGAGCTTTTCCAGCTCCACAGCAAGTTCTTGCAGGAGCGCGGCTATAAGGTGATGGTGCTCGACCTGCGTGACCCGTATTCCTCGTTCCGCTGGAATCCGCTCAGTGATATATTCGACCGCTATCAGGAATATGTCAACACCGGAAACGATATCTACGTCAGGAGCGACAACGCTGAAAAGTCCGGACTGGAGCTTGTGAATCCCACGGAACTTTACGGGGACGAGTGGTACGAGTACGAGGGCAAGGCGTACGCGGTCAGTAAGGAGCTTATAGGCATAATAAAGGTACAGCGCCAGAAGATATACGACGAGGTATATGAGGATCTGAACGACCTTGTAAGCGTTATCTGCCCCATCGAAAGCCAGGACGACCCGGTCTGGGAAAAGGGCGCGCGTTCCATTATAATGGCGACGATTCTCGCGATGCTGGAGGACAGCGAAAACCCCGAGCTCGGCATGACCCGGGAGAAATTCAATTTCTTCAATGTAAACAAGGCGCTCGGCAATTCCGACAACAATTTTGAGGCACTGAGGAACTATTTCTACGGCAGAAACGTGCTGTCAAAGGCAGTAACGCTGAGCAAGCAGGTGCTTTCTGCGGCGGAAAATACCCTTGCAAGCTATATGTCCATCGCATTTGACAAGCTTTCCATCTTCAACGACGAGGGCATATGCTCGCTGACATCCAACACGGATATAGACCCGGCGGTTTTCGCTGACGAATCCACTGCGCTGTTCCTAAAAATACCCGATGAAAAGGACACGCGCCACACGCTGGCGGCGGCGTTTATCCTCTGCATATACAAGGCGCTTATCAAGAAGGCCTCCACCCGGGAGGATCTGTCGCTGCCCAGAAATGTGTATTTCATACTCGACGAGTTCGGCAACATGCCGAAAATCGACAAGTTCGACAAGATGATAACGGTAGGACGTTCCAGAAAGATCTGGTTCAACATGGTGGTGCAGTCCTATGCGCAGCTTGATAACGTCTACGGAAAAACAGTCGGCGATATCGTAAAATCCAACTGCGGCATGAAAATGTTCATCGGTTCGAACGATATCGAGACCTGCAAGGAGTTCTCGGAACTCTGTGGAAACTGCACGGTGTCTACCACCAGCGTTTCGCGCTCGATGGGCTCCAAGGAGGGCGAGGCAAATTACAGCACGTCCATCCAGACGCGCCCGCTCATCTATCCGTCCGAACTCCAGAAGATCAACAACAAAACCGATACCGGAAACGCGATAATCGTGACATTCGGCAACTATCCGCTGAAAACGAAATTCACGCCGAGCTATCGCTGCGACCTGTATAAATTCGGCACGATGGATCTGTCCGAGGTGAGGAGCAACGCGTTTTTCCCGGACGAGGTCTACTATGATCTTTCCGCGAGAAACGAAAAGGTCCTTGGAGCAAATGAAAACTGAACCCCGAAAGGAAAACGGTATGTTTAGAAAAATTCTGGCTGCGGTACTTGCCTGTGCCGTTTTTGGAACTGTTTCGCTGACCTCCCGCGCCGAATCGGGAAGCACGTCCGAGGAAAGCGCGCAGGAAACCGAATATATCTACTCGGATATCGATGAAAAACAGGTTTACGGCAACGCGCTTTACGAGGAGATACTGGCAAAGCAGATCGTGTTTTACAGCAATATCCCCAACGGCGCCGTTATCGACTATTCCGTAACCCTTGACCTGCCGGAAACTATATCGGTCGCGATGGAAAAGGACGGCGAAAAAACCGAATACAAGCCGGGGAAGGCTATCGAAGCTCCGGGAAAATACTCGCTCACCATGACGGTCGGCGGCGATGAGCTGCTTGGCGGAAAGGAAAACGAGGTATATTACGGTCTTTTCCGCTTC
This sequence comes from uncultured Oscillospiraceae bacterium, assembly GCA_934481445.1. Classification (GTDB taxonomy): domain Bacteria; phylum Bacillota; class Clostridia; order Oscillospirales; family Ruminococcaceae; genus CAG-115. Next base: position 22,965 of record CAKSPC010000029.1, on the reverse strand, counting down.
TGGATAATAGAGATTCCGATGGAAAGCTACCCGGAATACGACTCATACGAAGACCAATACACGGAGGACGCCTATACCGAGAGCTTTGAAAGCAGTGAAAGCGATGACTCCGACGAGAGCGTCCCGGCCGACCAGGTCAGCGGGGAGGAAGCTTCCGACAATCCGGAGGACGGCGGCGATGGTTCAGATAACATTGACAGCGGGGACGAAAATCAGCCGGATACAAACGACAGCGCGGGGTTCATTCTCCCGAAAAATGAAGGCGCAGTAAGGCTCACGCAATATGCGGAAAGCGATGGGATACGCGCTGTGACCGACAACGGAACAGAGTTTTTTTGCAGCGTTCCCGCAGGGACAGCCGCAGCCGGCTCGATAATGCTTGACGTTTCGCAGGACGCTGAATACCGGCTGCTGAAAAACGGCGAGGAGCTGGCTGATTTCGATTTTGGAAGCCCGGTCACTGAGAAGGGCGAATACAGTCTGCTTGTCACAGACGGCGACAGCGGGGAGCCTGCGGAATTCCGATTTGCCATAATAGGCGAAAACGTGAGCGGGCTCACGGCATACACCGTTCCGGACGGCTGCGTTATCGTAAATGCTGCGCTGGGGAAAAGCGGGATACGCTCCAACGGAAATTCTACCGACCTCGGGTCCGAGGGCGAATACAGCTTTGAAATTTCCTGCGGTACATATAAATTCACGGAAAAGTTCACGCTTGACAACACGCCGCCGGAATTCGCCGTGAACGGGATTGACGAGAACGGGAAAAGCACAGGCGGCACCGTAATGATAGAGCTTATTTCGGAGGACGTGGATGGCTACACGGTATTTCTGAACGGCAAGCCCGTGCAGAGCAGTCTTTCGCTCAGCGAGCCGGGTAAGTACACGGTTGTCGTATACGACAAGGCGGGGAACAGCTCCGCGCAGGATTTTGAGATAATCTACCGGATGAATGGTATGGCGGTTGTTTCTATAATTCTTACGGGAGCGCTGGTCGTTGCCGGGGCACTGTTCTTTATTCTTACGAGAAAGAAATTCAGCATAAGATAACGATTTTCTGAGGAGGTGAACAGAATGACTCCTGTGCTGCTGAGCAGCCTGGGCTGGCTGACGAACATTACAGAAAATATCGTTGATTCGCTGAGCTGGGCGTTTAACTTTTTTTCCACGCTGATAACATTTCTGTTCAACTTCATATTCTCCGTGGCGCTCCAGGGACTCGTCATAATGTTCGGTGCATTTTTGCAGAGCGTTCTGTTTTATCTGCTGCACCTTGTTGATATATTTCAGGAATTCTTTGACATCTTTGCCGGAACACAGCCCGTGAAGAACAACGGCGAGGAAATGTATCTGCTTGATGTGTTCCTGACAAACGACGGAGTGAAGCGGGCGCTTATCGCGGTGACGTTTATCGGCGTTGCGATATGCTTTATTTTTACGATGTACTCGGTGACAAAATCCATGGGCTCCTACGCCCTGGAGCACAAGCACCCCGTCAGCCATATAATGAAAACGGCGCTGAAATCCTGCATTGCATTTATGATAGTGCCGATTATGATGTACTTCGGTTCGCAGCTTTCATCGGCTATCCTGATCTCCACAGAAAACGCGATAATCGGTGCGACCGGTTCGGACGAGACTCCAAAGCTGTCTACTATCCTGTTCCTGTCGGGAACATTCGGTGACGACGACGAGCCCAACGCTTCGTATACAACCGGAAAGCGGGCGGCGTATTTCGGCGGCACAGGATACAGGGGTGAGAAAAAGAGCATCTACGACCCCGGGGATTACTTGGTGGATTTCAATATGTACCCATCGCTGGATCTTGATAATATCCAGGCGATATTCAAGAGCCAGGCTGACGATGTGGGGGTTTCCCAAAAGGCTGCCGACAGCTTGAAGAAAAACGATGAAAACGACTACGATTTCTCGCTGGATCAGCTTTCAGACGATGCTCAGGTCTTTCCGAACCTGTTTGAAAAAATCTACAATTATCCGCTGGTCTACGTTGCAAGCATAGGCGTGATACTGGTAATGCTCTGCTCAATGTTCGTATTTATCCGCAAAATTATCGAGCTGATTATTCTGTATATCACGTCGCCGCTGTTCGTTGCCTCAATGCCGCTTGACGGAGGCTCTACATTCAGAAAATGGCGCGAGATGTTTATCGGGAAGCTGCTTTCCGGCTTTGGAATAGTTATCGCGATGAATCTCGTGATGATTTTTATTCCCATGATAATGAGCTCAAACTTCTCGTTTTCCGACAACGTGGCATTGGACGCTACGCTTAAAATTATATTTGTGGTTGGCTGTATGTACGCGGCGTGGAAATCCAACACCACGATACTTGAGGTGATAAACCCGGAGATCGCTGCGGCGGACCGCGCTTCGGCAATGGTCGTGGCGGCGATGGTGAAGATGGCTGCCAACACAGCCAAGGACGCGGCAATGGCAGCGGCGACAGGCGGAACGAGCGCGGCTGCAAAGGGAGTTGCGTCCGCAGCGGGTGCCGCCGCAAATAGCGCCGGATCGGCAGCAATGAGCACCGGGAACGCTTTCACCGGAGGAGGCGGCGGACTTGGCAATGCCGCTAAGCTCGGTCAGAACCTGGGCGGTTCCGACAAAAAGGAAAATGAAGAAAAAAAGCAAGAATAAGCGGAGGGGAGGTTTCCGATAATGCCGATACAGTCGCTCGGAATTTTTGACAGCGTATTCGACTGGGTCTGCAACAAGCTTTTTGACCCGATAATAGAATGGCTTTCGAAAATACTCAATTCCATTTTTGAATGGCTTCTGAACAACATCGTCATTCCTCTGCTGATGCCTGTTTTTGAGTTTTTGTGGAATATCGTCATTGCGAATGTTGCGGATATTTTCTTCTCGTTAATTTACGGGGGATTCTGTCAGTGGCTGTGGATACTAGACCAGCTGCAAAGCGGTTTTGATGTACTCATAGGCATGAAGGATATCACATATTACTCTGAAAGCCTTGGCAGAAAGGATCAGACAACACTGCTGGAATATTTCGTCAACAACGAAATAATCAGGAACGCGCTTATATCAATCACCTTCATAGCACTCTGCCTGTCGATGATATTCGCAATATATTCGGTCATGCGCTCAACGCTGGATTTTGATTTCGAGGGGAAACGTCCGGTCGGGAAGGTGCTTAACGCTGTGGCGAAGTCCATGATAGCGTTTTTACTGGTGCCTACGATATGTATTTTCGGAATAAGCCTTGCATCTATCGTTCTGAAGCAGACTTGCTCCGCCATCACCGGCAGTGACGCTTCGCTGGGCAGGTGGGTGCTGGCAATTTCTTCAATGGACGCGGGACGCGGAAATCCCCCCGCCTCATTCATTGACCGTGCGACAGGCCAGATTGCTGAGCCGTGGGCTTCGCTGGTAGGCGGCGGTTTGGATTATGTATCGTTCGGCACGTGTATACACATTTCCCGGGTGGACTATATCCTCGGCTTTGCGTCACTGATATTTATGGCAGTCATTATGGTAATCTGCCTGTTTACGTTCATAAAACGTATCTTCGATATTATACTGCTGTATATTACCTCGCCATACTTCGTATCTACGATAGTCCTTGACGATGGCGAGAAATTCAAGCGCTGGCGGGATATGTTCATCGCCAAGATCCTTGTGGGCTTCGGTTCCGTTATCGGGCTCAGGATCTTCCTGATGATGATACCGGTGATAATGAACGACCAGCTTGAAATTTTCGATTCCGTGGCGGGGAATATCACCGGCGGGTACATTATCCGGCTGGTGTTTATCCTGGGGGGAATGTACGCGGTTTACAAATCCTCGACACTGCTCACGGGGATCATAAGCTCAAGCGTTGCCGCGGAAGAAAACGCCAACAACGCTCTCATGGCGGGACTTATCGGGGGCGGCGCACAGAAGGGCATGAGAGCCCTCACAGGCGTTGGCAAGAAAGCGTTCAACCAGCTCAAAACGGGCAAGAATTCGTTCAGCGGCGGCTCTGCGGCAGCAAAGAAAGAGACCTCTCCGAAGTTCACCGGAGGAAACGGCTCGGTCAGCCCCGGCAGCAGTTATTCCGGAAATTTCAAGCCTGACATCGGCGGCTCGTCCGGGATGAAAGACAGCAAGCTGAAAGACGACAAGCTGAAAGACGACAAGCTGAAAGACGACAAGCTGAAAGACGACAAGCTGAAAGACGACAAGCTGAAAGACGGCATGCTGAAAGACGGCAAGCTGAAGGACGACAAGCTGAAAGACGACAAGCTGAAAGACGACAAGCTGAAGGACGACAAGCTGAAGGACGGCAAGCTGAAGGACGGCATGCTGAAAGACGACAAGCTGAAAGACGATAAGCTGAAGGACGGCAAGCTGAAGGACGACAAGCTGAAGGACGCTTTCCCGAAGAGCGACCAGCCAAAGGATGATCATATCAGTCAAGATATTCCTGATAAGGAAAAGAAAATGACGGAGAGAAAGGATCTCGATCCGCTGAACAAGGCGGACGGTCTGAACGATATCATTTTCAATAACGACCATATCCCGGACGGCTCCGAAGATGATTCGGGAACTGACTTCACCGGAAACAATGACGAGGACGATAGCAGATCTGCTGAGCCTTACAATAAATTTGACTATATTGATAATATGCTCAGAGAAAATAGCGAACAGCTCCCGGATGAACCTGACAACAGCACGAAGGATTTAGGGCAGGAGCCTGAAATCCTGAATAACAGCAATCTGTCTGTGGACTCCGGTCTGCGGCATTCAGGCGACAGCTTTGACGATGACGAATATCAGGATGGTCTCGATTCGGATTTCAGCTTTGACAATCAGATACATCACAAACGTTCCGGCGGGAATAATCTTGATAAGGAAGAAATCAACAGAGTTTTCGACAGCATGGATTCATCGGATATTTTCGGCAAAATCAAGAATTCCGGTTTCGGGGAAGACCGTATGCCCATAGTTATGGACAGCAGCGAGGATCTATCTGACGACGGGGATAATGACGGAAACGGCGAAATGACATTCGGCGGGCAGGACGGCGGAGATCCTCAGATCACAGAAGCCGCAGAGCCGCACGAATACAAGACCACGGACAATATTATCAGACGTATGAGTGAAGAAGCCGGAGACGTCCCCGAGTTCAGCAACGAGGTCGGGAGTCTCAGTGGCAGGATCCTGGACAGGGAGCACAGTACAGAAGTGGTTCGCGGAGCCGACAGTCGCAGGCGCGAGCAGATAAACCGGAATGATTCAGCGGAACCGCGCGGACAGCAAAGCAGATTCACGGGCGGTCATGATGAGTTCGCGGCGGTCAATACGTCAGGCAACGTGCAGAAGCCGGGAACAGCCGTGCCGCCGGAGAGCTCCCCGCGCGCAGCGGCAGCTCAGGAAATAGTCAGCCATGTGGAGCCGACAGGGGCAATGAATTCGTTCAGCTCACAGACTTCCGGAGCGGCGGAAACCGAGCCGATGACCGGCGCAGCGAGATCCCCGGAGATAGTTAGCACGGTGGAGCCCGCGGCAGCGGCAATGAGCGCCTCCGGCGCCCGGAAAACCGGATCAAACGCAGCGGCAGAGCCGAGACCCGGAGCAGCGAAAACTCCGGAGATAGTTAAGCCGGTGGAGCCGACTGCGGTAAAGAGATCCGACCAAAAAAATGACAGTGCGAAATTTTAGCGAAAAGGTGATTAGCAATGCGAATAATTCCAAAGAAAACCAAGGTTGAAACGGAGATCTTCAAGGGCGTTTCGATCGTTGATATTTTGGTGGGTCTTTTCGGCGCATTTGTTTGCGTTGCGCTGATAACCTCGAATCTGCCATACAGATGGTGGTTTGCAATAGGCGTGCTTATGGCGTTCGTGTTCCTGCTTATGCCGCTTGATGATGAAAAGGTGTATATGCTGTTTATACACTTACTGCGGTATTTTGCGATCCCGCGCAGCTATGCGGAGAAGAAAAAGGGTGGTTCGCTGAGTGTTGAGGATATCACACCTTTCACCGGGATAGACGACCGCTACATAAACTACAACAAGGAATATTATGCAACGGTCATCGAAATACCGTCCATAGAGTTCAGGTTCCTGTCGGAGTATCGGCAGAATTCGATAATCGACCACAACCTGGGCTCAATAATCCGGACGATAACCCAGGATCAGACCGGCGCCTTTGTGAAAATCGACCGCCCCGTGATATACGACGAGTATATCCGCACTGAGTTTGGCAAGATAAACGAGCTGAAAAAAGCGTTTATTGACGATATAATCAACGAGGAGGAGCTTACAAAGCGCGTTGAAATAATCTACGGCAGGATAGAGGATATCAGGAAGATAAACTTTGAGGATAAGGTCTATCGCCCATTCCACTATCTGGTGCTGTTTGAGTGCAAAAAACCCATCCTGTCAGAAATGACGCGTAACGCTGTCGGACAGTTCAGAAGCGCGGGGCTTGACGCGCGGCAGCTCAGGGGCAGGGAGCTTGCTATTTTCCTGAAATACCAGTACAGCCAGACTTTTGACGAGCGCGAAATAGATAATATATCCCCCGAGGACTATATGTCGTGGATAATCCCCAAGAAGATAGAGTTCACCGCAAGAACGGTGAAATACGACGGGCTTATCACGCATAATCTGAAGATACTCGATTACCCCGGGCTTGTGGGAAACGCATGGGGCTACCGACTGTTCAACATTCCGAACACCCGGGTGGTCATGAAGTTCAAGCCGGTGGACCGTTATCAGTCCATCAAGCGGATCGACCGTTCCCTTGAGGAGCTGCGCGGTCAGGCGGAGCAGACAGGCAAGGTCTCCCGTCTGATGGAGATAAACGAGAATATCGAATCCCTGGCGGAGCTGCTCTCGATGCTTCAGAGCGAAAACGAATCGCTGTACGATGTAAACACATATGTAACTATCTACGATTATGAGCTTACGGAGCGGTACAAGCGCTCTGCGGAGGGCAGCGCGCCGTCCGTCGGCTCGTCTGGTTACGTTTCGCTGAAAAAGAATGTCAAGCGCACTCTGTCCGAGGCAGGCTTCAAGACCCAGGATCTGTTTATGCAGACGTTCGGTGTATATGCAAGCTCGAATATTTCCGCACATGACGCATTTATGAAGAAGAGTCGGGGTATCCATTCCTCGTCCATCGCGGCGGTGTTTCCGTTTGTTTATCCATATCTTCAGGATAAGGACGGAATGTGCTTCGGCACCACCAGCGGAAATCCTGTATTCGTGAATTTCTTCCAGCGCGACAGCGAGCGCGTAAACAGCAATATGGCGATAATCGGTAAGTCCGGCTCCGGTAAATCCTTTGCCACTAAGACCATACTGTCCAATCTTGCCGCCGACAACAGCAAGATATTTATTCTCGATCCCGAGAACGAGTATGGCGCGCTTGCGAAGAAGCTCAATGGCAAGATGATAGACGTGGGCAAGGCTACCGAGGGAAGCCTTAACCCGTTTCAGATAATCACCGGTGTTTCCGACGACGAGGAGGGCGCCTCCAACAGCTTTAACGCGCATTTGCAGTTCCTGGAGGAGTTCTTCAAGCAGATACTGCCGGAAACCGAAAACGACGCGCTGGAGTATCTGAACAACATTTTCCCGAGAATCTACGCCGAGCGCGGTATTGACGCGGACACCGACCTTTCATCGCTCACCCCCGAGGACTACCCGATCTTTGACGACCTGTACGACAAGATACTGACGGATTTCCAGAGGGCCTCCAGCGAGTATAACAAGAACAACCTGAGAATTCTGCTGAACTATGTGTCGAAGTTCTCCACCGGCGGAAGAAACGCGCATCTCTGGAACAGCCCGTCCACTATCACGACAAAGGAAAACTTCATCGCGTTCAACTTCCAGTCGCTGCTTGCGAACAGAAACAACACCATTGCAAACGCGCAGATGCTGCTGGTGCTGAAATATCTTGACAACGAGATAATCAAGAACCGCGATTACAACATCGCCCACAAGGCGAACAGAAAGATAATCGTAGTCATAGACGAAGCGCACGTTTTCATTGATGAAAAATACCCTATCGCCCTTGACTTTATGTATCAGCTTGCAAAGCGTATCAGAAAATACAACGGTATGCAGATAATCATAACGCAGAACATAAAGGATTTTGTGGGCACGGAGGAGCTCGCGCGCAAATCCACCGCGATAATCAACGCATGCCAGTATTCGTTCATTTTCGCGCTGGCGCCGAACGATATGCACGACCTGTGCAAGCTTTATGAAAAGGCGGGCGAGATAAACGAAACCGAGCAGGATCAGATAATCAACAACCCCAGAGGGCGCGCGTTCGTCGTGACGGCGCCGTCCAACCGCACCTGCGTTGACATTGTTGCTTCAGAAGACCTGCAGGAATTATTTACGGAATGACCATGAAGAAAATTGTACTGCTGATTTTCGCGTCGGCGCTGCTTCTCACCGGTTGCAGCGCGCGGGAACAGTCGCTGCTGCAGGGGGGAAGGCTGCGCGCGGTCGTCACCTCCGAGCTGGATGATTCTGAGGAGATAGCGGAGCGTATTGCGCAGGGGCTGGGTGCTCCTGCTGAAATATACAGGACAGACCGATACACGGCAATGGAAATGCTGTCGAAGGGCAGCGCCGATATTGCAATAGGAGAGTTCAGCGAAACAAACGACCCCGGACTCAGCTTTCTTATGACCCTGCCCGTAGCGCAGAATGGAATATATGTCGTCTGCGGCGGGGAACTGTCTGTTACCTGCCAGGCTGACCTCGCGGGAAAGATAGTGGGCGCTTCGGAGAAGCTTCCGGAGAGTATTCTTCGTTCGCTGACCGGTACGGTCGCAGACGAAAAGCTGGTGTGCGATAACGCTGAAACCGCCGCCGGGCTGTTTGGCTCGGGCGATATGGACGCGTTCGTCTGCTTCGAAAGCGAGGCGCTGGAGCTTCTGGCGGGCAACGATGGGCTGAGGTGCTGTATCCCCTCGGATATATCTGCGGAGCGTTACAGCATTCTGGTGTCGAAGGGAAAGCCGGAGTTATTTGGCGCGGTGAACGGCATTGTCGGAGAAATGATTACAGGAGATAAGTGATATGGGATATTTTGACGACCCGAAGCACAGAGAGCAATGGGAGAAAGAGCTTTCCGAGCTGCGCCAGGAAAAAGCGCGCGTCAAAGCCGGTCTGCCGCCGGTTTCAGATAAGGCGGAGCGTTCCGCCAGCAGAAATATGGAAAAAAACGTCCCCGAGAGTAGTCCGGTCAGCGAGGAAAGATTCGATAAATTACCCCGGGAAACCGCATTTTCTCATGATATTCCGGAAAAACAGGCGAAAGCCATGGCTGAAAAGACTGCCGTTCCCGAGGAGATCAAGCCCGAAATGGCTGACATAGAAGAGAGAACGGCACCCCGGAGATCCGCTCCCGAGCGCGCCGGCTCAGGGGAACCGCACCGCGTAAAAATCACCTTTGATGAGCTTCTCCGTCGGGAGAATATGTATACGCCGCCTAAGTTAACGAAAAAACCGCGTTCGCCTGAACGCCAAAAAGAGGTCTCTCATGAGCTTTAAGAAAGCGGCAGCAACGCTTGCCATCCTGTTCTTGGCGGTTTTCTGCACGGTGCCGGAGTGCTTTGCGGAATCAGGAAATACGGACGAGGAAAAGCCGGGCTTCTCCGGCGATCTGTCGCTGGTCACCCGCAGCTACGATGAGGAAAACATGATGTACCTGTACACGTTTCCCGATGGAGCCGTGTTCTATTCGTCCGAGATACTCAGCGACTCAGGAAATTCCGCGGAGGTTTTTCTGGTCGGCTCAGAGGAAGAGGACGTCTCGATTCTTGTGAACGGCGGCGAGGGATTCCTTGACCGGCAGAGCGAGTATTTATTCAGTGAAAACGGTTCCTATGAGGTGACGGTTTCCCACGCGCTGCGAAACGGCAGCGGTTCCGTCCAGGCGCGCTTCAAGGTGGATATCTGGGAGCAGTCGGATGTTCCTGAGCAGGGGAAGGTCACGGGAAGAGTGCAGCTTGAGAGCATTGACGGCGAGAGTTTCCGGCACACGTTCATCAACAGCTCGGAGTTTGTCACGAATGTTCTTGACGGGGAAACTGTCGGCTTTATGCCTAAACTCACCATACCAGAAGCGCTGATATGCTCGGCGACAAGGGACGGACAGGTTTTCTCAGTACCCTCAAGCGGGCTTATCACGGAGGACGGCGCCTACAATATAGAGTTCACATGCTATGACGGCAACATGGGAATGGAGAAGCGCACTTTTTCGTTTAACCTGTTTACCAAGCCGACAAATCGGATCGGGATATATCAGCCACCATATGGTTATGAGATCTCCGTGGTGAAGCGCAACGGCGAGACGGTTCCCGCCATTAGCGGGAGCTACACCCTGCTGGACGGCGACGGAGAGTATTCCCTGGAATACTCGAACGGCGATGTGACAAGGATGGTCAGGCTTACGCGCGACACAACGCCGCCGGTGCTTTATTTTAACGGAACGGCCGATATTGTATTCAGCGAGAAAATAACCGTCACATCGGATACGGAATGTACTATCCGCGTGACGAAAAACGGTCAGGTTCTGGGAGGCTCCAACGAGCTGCTGGGCGCGGGGATATACCGCGTTACAGCTACCGACAGTGCGGGGAATATCACGTCCGCAAGGGTGGAGATAAAGGCCGTGTCTGCCATCAATCCGCTGGATATCATAATTATAGTTATCGCGCTTGCTGTGGCTGCGCTGGTGTTTTTTTTCATTCAGAAGAACAGAAAGATTACGGTGAGATGAATGCGCATTTCGCTTTTTAAACGGATATCTGCGGGTCTGCTCTGCTGCTGTACGCTGTTAGCAAGCGGCTGTTTTCCGGTTTATTCGATAGTGGGCAAGGAGGAATATAATTACTCCGGCACCGGCGGCTCTCTTGATCTGGAAGTCACCATGAGCAATCAGAAGCAGGTCATCAGCGGAGAATATCCCGAGGGTAGGAGGGCGTTCAAATTCAAGAACTGCACCTACGAGGCGGATATATCGGATTTCAGCCTTATTGATCTGTGCGGCAACGTCAGCCTTTATTATTACACCGGTGTGACAGTGCTGAACGACAAGCCCGACGAGAATGGCAATACCGAAAACAAAAAGGGCTATTACGACCCCGCCGACTCCAGTCTGAAGTTCAGGTATTTCTGGACGATCGCCGGGTATAACTTTGTCACCGGAGAATATTTTGAAATCGAGAGCCAGAAATACGACCCGGTAAAGGACGCGGGAAAGATGAACGGAAATCCTGTCGTAGTAAGCAAGGGGAGCAGCGAATCCACCTATCTTATCAACGTGGGCTACTCCTTTATTCTGTTTTCTCTTAAAAGCCCGGTGGAATCCGGGAGCAGCGACGGAAGCGGCACAAATCCATCTTCGCCCATAAGGATCCCGAGACCCGGAATAGTTATGCCTTTGTCGATAACGAACCGGCAGCTGGACTACATAAAAACCTCTTCCTCCGCAGGAACTCTGGACAAAAACGACTACAAGCTTTCTTCAAAGAAAACCTGGAAATTTGACGGCGACAACAAGGAATCAATAAGCAAATACCTTGGTATAAAGGGAAGCAGCGACAAATTCTGCTGTACGGATATTGCGGTAAAGAACAACAGCGATCCCAACGATCTTAAATTTGCGGCTTCCTTTATGAAGCTGCCCGATGATGAAAGCAGCTACGACCAGGATAACGTGATGATGGAAGTCCGGCTGCAAACCGACAAGAATGGGAATCGGTCCATCAAGCTGCATAAAAAGCAGAAGGGTCTGCAAACCGTAAGGGGCGGAAATATCATTTCCTCGAATTATGCTGCCGGAAACTGCGTTTATGTCCTGGAGGAAAAGGACGACAAAATTAAATTTGGTATCGACAACAGAGACCGTAAAACCGACTTTAAGGTCTCGCTGGATAAAGACCAGGGCAAGGACGGGAATAACGTTTTGCAGTCCTTTTCTGTTGAGAATCTGGTTACCAGAAATCGCTTAGGCACTTTCGTATCTGACACTCAATCGGTTCTGGAGCTGGTGTTCAAGAACAGGATAATGTATTACAAAATTCAGCGTAAATCCGGCGCCTTTGGCGTGATAGAATACGACGCCGTTCACATCAGGACGTTTTCTCTCAGCGATTTCTGCTCTAACTATCTTTCATCGGACGATATCCCGTCCATCGGATACAACAGCTCGGTGGTATTAAGGCTCGCGTCTACCACGGAGGGATTCCGGCGTATCTATTCTTCGGGAAAAATAGCGTCGTCGTCCGTGAAAGGCGCAGATTTCTGCGCTTTCGACTATGGAAACAAAACCGCCGTCATCGGCTTCAACGAATTCACCTTCGATAAAACCGTGCGGTATTACGATAAAAACGGAAAGGAAACCAGCGTTTCCAAGTCCAAAAGCGAGTTTACGCTGGCCCAGCTTCCGTTTGCAACTATAAGAATAGTTTAGGGCGGCGCCGCTATTAGCGCGGCATAGCCCCGGAAATCAGACAAAGGAGAATTATTATGACACTCAATAAGAATTTAGACGGAACCGATCTTACAATCAGGATAATCGGCAGGCTTGATACGGGTACCTCGCCGCAGCTTGAGGCTGAAATCACATCGTCTATCGGCGGGGTAAGCAAGCTGACGCTTGATTTCGCAGAGCTTGAGTACATCTCGTCCGCAGGACTGCGCGTACTTCTGAAAGCCCAGAAAGCGATGATGAAGCAGGGCGAAATGGTGATAATAAACGCCAGCGAAACCGTCAGGGAGGTATTTGAGCTTACCGGCTTTATAGATATCCTGACAATTGCCTGACGGAGAAATTCAGGGTCCCTGCGGCACAGGGCAGCCCGAAAAGGCTACACAGTATTAGGCTTTCGGAGGAACGACTGATGGAAAAAAGGATATTTAACGCCGAAACGATAAATCTGGACGAGGTGCTTGAATTTATCGACAGTCAGCTCGAGAAGAGCGGCTGCAACATGAAAACGCAGATGCAGATAGATGTCGCCGCCGAGGAAATATTCGTGAACGTGGCGCATTATGCCTACAAGCCGGATATCGGTCCCGTGGAGATCTGCGTTGAACTGAAGGACGACCCGCGCAGGGTCTGTGTCACGTTTGTAGACAGAGGCAGACCGTTCGACCCTCTTGAAAAGCCCGACCCGGACATCACGCTTTCCGCTGATGAGCGGGAAGTCGGCGGGCTTGGGATATACATGGTCAAGAAAACCATGGACGATGTTATCTACAAGTTCTCAGACGGGCAGAATCATTTGACGATGGTGAAGTTTTTTTAGAGGTCGCCTGAACATATCGTTTGCAAAACAATGTGTTACGAAACAAAGCTGTATCCGCATAAAACCATGTAGAGCCGTATCACTTTTGGCGGTGCTGATATTTTTGTGAAGAGAACCTGGTAAAATAGGCGGCGGGGCTATCATTTTCGGCTCCGCCGCCGGCATGTTCTCTAAAGGAGAACTGTATGAACAGAATGCAGTACACAATAATTCTGATAAGCGTTACCATAGCCTGGTCGGCTGAGATAGTGCTTATGAAAAATATCCCCGGGAGCGTGTCGCCATTTGCCGTGCTTGCAATGACGAACGGTATAGGCTCCCTGCTTCTGGGTGCGGTATTCTTCAAGCGCATAAAGGAGAAGATGCACAAGAGGGATCTGCTGTACGCCCTTGTTCTTGCGGCAATGAACGTGCTGTACAACGCGCTGATAATCGTCGCGCTGAAATATATGGACTCCGCCACCGGATCTGTCATAATTTCCTTTACCCTCGCAATTAGACCGGTGATGATGGTGATAATGGGCAGGAAGATCACCTCAAGCAATATAATAGGCATGATAATCGTTATGTCCGGCGTGGTTGCGGCAGGAAACGTGAGCCTTGACGCCTCAGCCATGACAGGACCGCTTATAATGATTGCCGTGTGCTTTATTCGGGCCTTCTACATAATCAAGATGAATGACTTTGCAAAGAAATCAGACGCGGCGGTGCTTACGGTGCTCATCGGATTTATGGTGACGGTCATATCCTTTGTGATATGGTCCATCATACAGCCGGGGACGTTCTTTGCGATAGAATACTCCCGGGAAATGCTGGCGAGCGTTTTTATGGAGGGCTACTTTATCTGCGGCTATGCGGTGCTTCTCAATATTTCCGCGCAGAAATACGCGTCTCCGGCAACCTGCAGCGCGATCTATTCCTTCCAGATAATCTTCGCGGTGATACTTTCCGCGATAATACCGGAAATGCTGGGCGAGGCTGTCCCAATAACGGCGGAAAAGGCGGTGGGCTGCGTGCTTATCGTGTGCGGAGCGATATTCTCCGAGCTGGACGTAATGGCGCGCCTGCGGAGAGGAAAAGGGGACTCGAATGCTTGACACATCTGAAATGAGCACTGGCAGAAGGATAACCTTCGTTATCGTGCTGAGTATAATATTTGTCCTGGTCGCTGTTCCTTTCAAGGTGCTGAATCTCATTCCGGGCATAACCGAGATACGTCCCGTGGACTGCCTGAATATGATTTTCGGCGTGATGTTCGGAATTTACGGCGCGCTTGGCTGCGCCATCGGGAACATCATTGCGGATATCCTTGGCGGTACGCTCACTGTCAGCTCGTGGGCGGGATTTGTTTCAAACTTTGCGGGAACCTACCTCGCGTATCTCATGTGGTATGGGATAATAAAGGAGCGCCCCCGCATAAGGAACCTGAAGCAGGCTGCGGCGTTTACTCTGGTTTCTGCGGCGATAGGCATGGTTATCGCCGGGATAGTCACCTTCGGAGTAGAGCTGAGCTATCCCGAGGTGGACGGAATAGCCCTGTTCGTGCAGATATTCCTTAACACACTGGGATTCTCTGTGATACTGGGCATGCCGCTTGTGATCATGCTGGAGGAGGTTTATGGCGTAAAGGGGTGCGTCCCCAAAAAATATCAGGAGGAAAAGTGATGGCAAGGCTGATAGTTCACGGATACGTCGGGAAATGCTGCATCGGCGGCAGGACGTATTACTATAAAAAAGCGGAGCCCGGCGACGCCGCGGATATAGCCGAAATATACAAGCAGACAAAAATAGATAAGGGTAACTATATGGACAGGTTAGACCCGCTATCCGACAAAAGCTTCGGGAGAATGGGCGGCATGTTCGTTGTGCTCGACAAAGAGAGTATAGAAGCGGAGATCGCCGGGGGGCATAATTTCTGGGCGATTTTCCGTACGGAGGACGGCAACGCCGCAGGGAGCTTCTGGTTTTCGCTGGAGAATGAAAGCTATGCGGGGCTGAAATACGAGCATATGCCACGTACGGTCTATCCCAGGGAGATAATTGTTTCCAGAGAGTACGGCGGGAAAAATCTTGCGAAGGTGATGTACTATACCATAGCGGGAGCCATGCTCAATGCGGGCTATACCATGGGGGCGGCGGATCTGTACAAGGTCGTGGGATATGACGCGGGGAACGGCAGGGTAGATTTAGACATGGTAAACATGCCGAGCAGGAGGTCTATAGAAGATATCGGGGCGGAATTTGCCGAGCCCCTGCCCGAGAAGGAGATAGTCCTTGACGGCATAACGGTGTATATCGAGCCGCAGATGTACCTGTTCTGCTACGACAGGATACGCAAAGGCTGCGAGAAATTTTTTGCAGACAATGATATAACGGTTACAGAGGGTGAGACTACATGAAAGGGATACGAAACAAGATTCTGAAAAAAGCGCTGGCAGTGGTGGTAGCTTCGCTCACGGTCTGCATTCTTATTTCCTACTTTGCCATTGACAATATCAGCAAAAATGCGGACAGCACCAATCGGGAAAGCAGCGAGCTTGCGGCAAAGAGCAGCTCCGTCGCCCTGGTGGAGCAGGCTACCGCCCAGGCGGTGGAATATACCGAAAGCGCTTCCCTGGCAATAAGGTTCAAGATGCAGGGCATAACCTCCGCGCTGGAAATGGTGAGCGGAGGTATCACGGATATTTACCAGACACCTGATAACTACCCGGAAAGACCATACAAGCACCCAAAGGATTCCCCCGCCGATACCTTTTGTATGCAGTGGGTGCTTCCGGAGGGCGTGGAAATGAGCGGCGATATTGAACGGGAAACCTATCTGCTGGGAAACACCGAAATCCTTTTCGCAAACACGCTCAGCACCTACAGCAATATTCTTTCTGTTTACTATACAAGCAGCACGGGGATAAACATAGGCTATGACGACACTGCCCAGACCAAGCCTGAGTATTACGATGGAAGAAACACCGGCTGGTTTACGCATACAAAGGAGAGCGGAGACCTCTACATATCCGAGCCCTATGCGGATTCATTCGGCAGGGGATTCATGATAACGGCGGCAGTCCCCTGCATTGGCGATAACGGCGAGTTTTACGGTTCCTGCGGCATTGATATACTTATCGCCGACCTCAATGAAATTATCGGCGGCATTAATTCCGGGAAAGAAAGCTACGCCGTTCTGGCATCCTCCAACGCGGTGATATGCGCGCAGGGGATTACCGGGGATATTTCCGGCGACCCCGCGGCTTTGTTTGGGGAAAACGGCGCAGAGATCCTTGCCGACATACAGCAGAATGAAAGCGGGATACTTGAATCCGTTATAAACGGAAACGAGGTATACTGCGTCTATTCCCATGTCGGTATCTCCGACTGGATAATGATCCTGGCAATGTCCAGGGACAAAATCGTTGAGCCGTCTGTGGAGCTTGAGGGCTCAATACACGCCCTTGCGGAAAAATTTCTCACCGAACAGAACGGACAGATGCTGAGAATAGTTATACTCTGGACTGTGGTCGTTGCTGCTGTCATCGTCACGGCGGTATTTGTTATCGGCAAGCTTGCCGACAGCATTTCCAGCCCTATAATAAAGCTGTGCGGGGCGGTCGAAAAGGTCGGCGGCGGAGAACTGAAATACGACTGCGAGATAAAGACCAACGACGAGCTGGAAAAGCTGTCCGACAGCTTCAGAAAAATGACGGAATCGCTGAACGAATATATCGAAAACTACGCCAGGGTGACCGCCGACAAGGAGCGGATCTCCACCGAACTTAACGTGGCGACCCAGATACAGGCGGATATGCTGCCGAGAATTTTCCCGGCGTTCCCGGGGCGGAAGGAATTTGATATTTTCGCCACCATGACCCCCGCAAAGGAGGTCGGCGGTGATTTCTACGATTTCTTCCTGATTGACAGCAACCACCTTGCTGTGGTAATGGCTGACGTTTCCGGAAAGGGAGTTCCGGCGGCACTTTTCATGGTCATTGCCAAGACGCTTATCAAGAACCGGGCGCAGCTCATAAACGGCGGGAATGAGAACTATTCGCCGGCGGATATCCTCTCTTATGTGAACGAGCAGCTCTGCGAGGGCAACAAGGCGGATATGTTCGTCACCGTATGGCTCTGTATAGTTGAGATATCCACCGGAAAATGCGTCGCCGCGAACGCAGGTCACGAGTATCCTGCGATAAAAAGGGCGGGCGGAGAGTTTGAGCTGGTTAGGAACAGGCATTCGCCGGCTGTGGCTGTTATGGAGGGCATTAAATTCAGAGACGTTCAGTTTGAACTGAATCCCGGGGACAGCATTTACGTTTATACAGATGGCGTGCCCGAGGCGACCGACAGCAAAAATCAGCTCTTTGGAACGGACAGAATGATCTCCGCCCTGAACGAGTTCCCTGACAGTTCCGTTTCCGGGCTTCTCGAAAACGTTAAGAAGCATATTGACGCGTTCGTGGGAGACGCGCCGCAATTCGATGATATTACCATGCTCTGCCTTAAATACTTCGGGAACATTGGCAATGAAAATACGGAATGCTGAATTGCATTATTTAAGGCAACACCGCACAATTAACGACTAACCCCTTTGCGTTTGCTTGCATCTTGCGCAATTCGTCCTGGCAGGGCGTTAGGGAGGAATTCCCGGCACGAGATACTCCGCAACGAGAAGTACATGGGCGTGAAATGCTCCTGTCCGGAACTATTCCGCACCTACGGCAGCTTATTCAGCTTTACGTTTCGCGGATAGAGGTTTATCCGGATCATATCTCGGCAACGCTCAATTACCTGCCGGCTTTGAGGGCGGTAGGAGCTGAACATGGAGTACAAATAAGTGAAACCGCATCGCGGATGATATTCACCCCAAAAGTCAGACACTTTTGGGGTGAATATTTTTAATGTACAAAATAAAGCATGGTCATTTCTGTGCTGTACGTTATTTTTTAAAGCAGCTCATACGCGGGTAAACATAAGATACCTGTGCAAGGGTTCGTTTCGGTAGTTTCCCGTTGGCTTCTGTTCAAGGAAAAGATATTCGTTTCCGTCGTCAAGGGTGAGCACAAACATTTCCTGCACGAATTCGTATCCGCTGTCCTGATTTATGTAATAACCGCTTGTCCATCTGCCGTCGGAAAGAGTTTCGTTGTCCGTGCCGTAGAGAGTATATGTTCCGTCGGGCAGGAATTCATAGCTTCTCCATACAAACATTTCTATGTACGGCGAGGTGGTGATCACATCATCGGCGGTGAGGGCAGAGAAGTCCGTATCGTCCGAAAATACGCCGCTGAGTGTCCACTTTCCGTGAACCTGCGGGTCGTCGATGAATACATAGTCGAACACGTCGCGGTACATTCCGTTGCCGCCCCTTTCGGTCGTAAAGCTGAACTCTGCGGGAACATCGGAAACGGCGGAGATATCCTCCGATACGGAAGATATTTCATCGGCGCTTTCGAAAATCGGTTCGGGTCTGTTTGACAACAGTACAGCGGTGCACGCGGCTGCGGCTATCACCGCCGCGCATATACAGCAGGGGATTAAATACGGCCGTTCCGCCCTTTTCAGCACGCGATGCACTGAGGAAATATTTCCGTATCTTTTTTCGGGGTCGAACGCGGTGCACCGCGCGATGATACGCCTGAACCGTGGCTCGTCCGCATTTTTCCCGAGAAGCTCCCGCATGGTAACGCCGAAAGAGTATATGTCCGAGCGGCAGTCTGTCTGCATAAAGCCGTACTGCTCGGGGGCGGCGTAGCCCTCCGTGCCGAGGGGCTTTGTATCACGGCTGCGGTATTCTCTGAAAATCCTCGCGGAATCAAAATCTATGAGCCGAATATGCCCGTCGCTGCCGCAGATGATGTTTGAAAGCTTTATATCGCGGTGAATTACCCCAACGGCGTGGAGCGCTTCCAGAGCCATGCAGAGTTCTTTCAGCGCAGATACCGCCTCCTGCCTTGTAAACTCCCTGTCGCAGGCGGGGATGCCGTTTATGTATTCGCTGACGAAAAAGCTGCCGTCCTCGTCGGCGGAGCGCTCCGTCAGCTCCTCGATATACGGGCAGTCTATGCCGCTTATGCGGCGGAAAAGCTCCTCGGAAATTTCTCTGTAACGCCGTACAAATCTTTTTCCCGAGCTGTTCTCTACAAGCTGTATATCGCCCCTGTCGGAGCTTTTAAGGGTTGATATGTAATTGTATTTCATGCAGGCGTTATTCCTTTCGGATATAAATTTCTACTGTTTCGGGGGGTTCTCCGCTGTTTTTGTAGGCGGCGTTTTTCCGCTCGAGAAACAGATACTCCGTCCCCTCGACGTCGGCGGTATAGACCGACTGCGCCGCTGTGTATGTGGGATATTCAAAAATAAGATAACCGCTTGTCCAGTACGCCGTCAGGTCATATATACGGTTTTCGGAGAAACGGCAGGAGAAATCACCGTCGCCGCCGAATGTTATCTCATAAAGATCATGCATTCCGACATAGCGGTATTCGTTTATGTAAAGCTGCGTGAGATCTGCATTTGCTTTTCTTATGGGGATGGTATTCACATACGTCCATGTCCCGTGGAGCGACGGGTCGTCGGTGAATGAATATTCAAATACATCGCTGTAAAATCCGCGGGGGGTCTGTATTGTTTCGATGGATATGGGACCGCCGCCGCTTCCGCTCGGCGCGGTATATGATGCGGCGTCTGTTTCCTCCTGCGGTACGGATACGGCGTCGGGCGGGGAAAATGACAGGACAGATACCGTGACCGCCGCGATAATTAAAATTGCCGCCGATAATGCCGGAATTGATCCTGCGGAACGGATAATGGCGTTCCGCACGGCTTTTGCGGAGGAATAACGCCTGTCGGGGTCGAAGCGCATACATTTTGAGGCGATCCTGCGGAGCAGCACTTCCTGCACGGCGGGGCAGTCTGTGGAATGCTCCAGCAGAAGCCTCAGAATACTTCCGATGGAATAAATGTCGGCGGTGACATTCGTTTCGCGGAAGCCGTACTGCTCGGGGGCGGCAAAGCCTGCGGTGCCGTATATTTCGGTGTCCTGCTCCTTGCCGCCGCTGAATATCCGCGCAATTCCATAGTCGGTGAGGGTAAGGTGCATATCATCGTCGATTATAATGTTTTTTGGCGAGATGTCGCGGTGGATGACTCCGCAGGAATGAAGCTCCGCAGCGGCATTACAGAGCTGCGAGATTATCTTTCGTATCTGAGCGGCGGAAAATATCCGACCGCATCCGATGAGCTCGTCCAGCGATTTTCCCTCGGCAAAGCCGCATAAGGCGGTGTTTCCGTCGATGGAGTATATTTCGGTAAGATTGCCGCGGGAGGGCAATTCGGAAATGCGCCGATATACGGGAATGCTTTCGTCGGTGATGTTCCGCAGGACGTATTTCCTGCCGCTTTCGGGGTCTTTTACGAGGACGGCAGTGCCGGATATATTGAGGGAGCGAAGCGTTTTGTATCTTTCGCGGGACATTTTCTCACCTGCCTATTGAATTTTTGTCGAATATATGGTAACATAAAATAAGAAAAAAGTCAAGAAAAGGGGCATGGCAAATGAGTAATGAAAAATCCACAACATCTCTTCTGGAAACGCTGAAGAAAAAGACATCCTACGAAAACATCCGCGATGAGTTAACGGATTCGCAGTACTGCGTAAACCTTGCGGAATATCTGCACGGTATTGCAGAGGAGCGCGGCATGAAGCAATCAGATATCCTGCGCTGTTCGGGGCTTAAAAAATCGTATTTCTATCAGCTTTTCCATGGGGAAAAGGAAAAACCGTCGCGGGATACGCTTGTACAGCTCGGATTTGGATTCGGGTTTAGCGTGGAAGAAATGCAGGCGTTTCTGAAGCACCTGAACGCCGCGCAGCTTTATCCGCGCATTGCCCGGGACGGAGTTATCATCTATGCGCTGCAGCACGGGCTGGATATTGTAAAGTGCGATATACTGCTTGATGAGAACGGGGAAGAGCCGCTCACTAAGGTGTAAAGTCCGCCGACAGTGTACCATAATTCTATTTGATAGTGTTATAATTTATATGTATTATTTTGTAACACTATGAAAGGAATTGTTGGTCTGTATGCCTGAACAGAGATCCACTGTGGAACTTATCGAGGTGCTTAAAAACAAATCATCCTACGCCGAGGCACGCGAGGAAATGCAAAACTGCCTTTATCCGATGAAGCTGTCCGAGTTTCTTAAAAAAGTAACAGAAGAGCGCGGTATGAAGCCCTCGGAGATAATGCGTCGTTCGGGGCTTAAGAAATCGTATTTTTATCAGCTCCTGGACGGGACAAGGGAAAATCCGTCGCGGGACACGCTTATACAGCTTGGATTCGGGATCGGATTTACCCTGGACGAGCTGCAGGAATTCCTGACAAATCGCGGCGCTGCGCAGCTTTATCCCCGCATCGCCCGCGACGGCATAATAATTTATGCCGTTCAGCATGGCCTTGATATCATCGACTGCGATATCCTTCTTGCGGAAAACGGAGAAAAAACGCTGATGAAGGAATAAATTATCTGCCCTCTGTTATCTGTGATGGATGACAGAGGGCCTGCTGTTTTACAGCTGAAATATATCTCGACATAAGTACACCGACAGTGTACCAAAATACCTGACAAATTTGATATTATTTAATTGTAAAATCTTTTGTGCAAATTAAAGAAAGATTTATTTTTTTAATCAATGCGCAAAATTTGTCGTATTGTGCCGATACGGCTGCCGGTAAATTGCATGACTAAACTAAAAGAGGATATTATATCCGGAAAGGGTTATATGAAAAGAACAGTTTTCAGCATCGTTGGCATTATCGGACTGACCTTAGGACTTACGGGATGCAGCTATATGAACGACTACGTCAGTTCTGAGATCGAAAAGAATTTTGAAGAAAAGCTGGCGGTAAACAAGGACTATCTTCTGTACAAGGATTATTCAGACATGCTCGACGAGAACGGATACTATAATGGATCATTCAACATCACGGATGGTGACTCGTCGGATGTGGAAGTAAATATGGATATGCTCGGGCTCGTTGGCGATGAGGACACTGAACCGGAAGAGCAAGATGAACATGAAGGTCTTGTCCGCGTAACATTCGCTTCAAACGAAATGTTCAACGTCTACTATTTTAAGGACGCGCTGCATACTGAATCCGTGGACGAAAAGGACTGCTGGCTGGCACCGGGCGAAAGTATATATGCCTCGGAGCCTATGAAAACAAAAAAAGTTACAAGCAACCTTTTTTCTTTCCGCACGTTCAGAGTCTGCAATATTGATAAGGACGGCGATTATAAAACGACCTTCAAAAACGGCAAGGGAGCCATCCTTACCATCCCCGAAAACTACTCGGGAATGGGGTATTCAATAGAACCTGTCGGTACATATACACAGCGAAAGCTGTTCTTCACCGTATATGATTCGGAAACGGATGCCGAAATAAGCAATGTCAACTGGCTTGTTAACGGCAAGCCCTATGATGAAGGAAAAGGAATATCTCCTACGGAAGTATATTCTGTTGAGTGCGATTTCAACATTTCCGGCAAGGGTGAATATTACGTTGAAAGCACCGATCCGCCACTGGATAATTACAGTTCCGATTTGTCCAAGGTAATGTTCCCGCAGAATTCGCCTGAATCGGGAGTAGACTCTTATACGCTCGTGC
>CAKSPC010000028.1 GCA_934481445.1 uncultured Oscillospiraceae bacterium | reverse complement strand
GTATAGCACACCGCCTGCTTCGTCAAACCTCCTCGTAAGGCATACAGCCTTACTTCGTCGGCTTTCCTCGCATTCGGCGCACTCTACCCATTTTCCCTTTTCAAACCGGTTTTTAGAGGTTCCCAGAATAAAACACGAACCTCTGCCTATAATATTGATATCCAGATATTTCAAGCGAGGTGTATAACATGAATTCATCGGGCAGTATACCGGGCTTCTCGGGTGAGGCTTCGGAGGCGGTCAATTCTTCAATACTGATTGCGGGGCAGATGGGGCATACCTACATTGGCAGTGAGCACCTGCTCTGTGCGCTGGCGAAAAACGCGGGCAGCTCGGCGGGGGTGCTCCTGGCGCGGCAGCAGATACGCTTCCGCGACCTGCTGCTTAAAATAAAGGCGCGCACGGGCGTCGGCAGGAGCGTGCAGCTTACCGACAGGGATTTTTCCCCGCGGCTTAAAAAGCTTCTGGTAAGTGCGCGGAATATTGCTTCCTCCCGCGGCGATGCAACGGTCGGCACGGAGCACCTGCTGATGTCTATTTTGCTGGACAGGGAGTGCACCGCCTATGCCGTCATCGTGGAATACGGCGCGGGGGTCATCGCGAAGCTTTACAACGAAGCTTCCATGCGCAGTTACGTTGAACCCAGCTTTGAGCAGCCCGAAAGCAGACAGCAGGATGAAAAGCGCCGAAAGTGTCAGCAGGATCTCCCCATGCTCACTAAATACGGCAGGGAGCTCACCGCCGCGGCGCGGGCGGGGCAGCTTGACCCCGTGATAGGCCGCGACACGGAGATAGAACGAATGGTTCAGATACTTCTCCGCAGGAGCAAGAATAACCCCTGCCTTATCGGGGAAGCAGGGGTAGGCAAGACCGCCGTTGTGGAGGGCTTCGCGCAGCGCGTTGCGGCGGGAAATGTTCCCCCCGAGCTTGCGGAAAAGCGGCTGTTTGCGCTGGACCTTTCCGCAATGCTGGCGGGGGCGAAATACCGCGGGGATTTTGAGGAGCGGCTGAAGGGCGTACTGGATGAAACCTGTTCCAACAGCGGGATAATTCTTTTTATCGACGAGATACACATGATCGTCGGCACCGGCGCCGCTGAGGGAGCCATCGATGCCGCAAGCATACTGAAACCGCCTCTCGCCCGCGGGAGTATCTGCCTTATCGGCGCGACAACTACCGAGGAATACCGCAGGTTCATCGAAAAGGACGGGGCGCTGGAGCGGCGCTTTCAGCCGATAAACGTCGGGCAGCCCGATGAAGCGGGCACGCTGCGTATTCTGGCGGGACTGCGGGGCAAGCTGGAGGAGCATCACCGCGCGGTGATAACCGACAGGGCGTTGTCCGCGGCGGTGAAGCTTTCCGAGCGGTATATGACCGATCGCAACCTCCCCGACAAGGCTATAGACCTCATCGACGAGGCCGCCGCCCGCGCCCGCACGGGTCACCCCGGGGGATGCGGCTGCGGCAGGAATGAGAGCGCCATTTCCGCAGCACTGTGCGATAAAAATTACGACGCGGCGGGCAGGCTGGCGCGCTCCTCCAAAACCGCTGAGATGAGCCGCACCGTCGTCGATGAAGAGGACGTCGCCGAGGCGGTTTCGGCGGTGACGGGGATACCCGCGGCGCGGCTCACCGAGGACGAGGGACACCGCCTTGCGGCGCTTGAAAACATGCTCCGCGAACGGGTGATAGGGCAGGATAAGGCGGTGACGCTGGTGGCGGATACGGTAAGGCGCGGCCGCGCGGGGCTGCGCGACCCGTCAAGACCCGTGGGGTCGTTCCTGTTTCTCGGGCAGACGGGCGTCGGAAAGACGGAGCTTTCCCGCGCACTTGCCGAGGGGGTCTATGGCGACGCGAAGCGGCTTATCCGCTTCGATATGTCGGAATATATGGAGAAACATTCCGTGTCGAAGCTTATAGGCTCGCCCCCGGGATACATCGGCTATGATGAAGAGGGGCAGCTTATAAAGCGCGTGCGCAGTGCGCCGTGGTCTGTGGTACTATTTGATGAAGTTGAAAAGGCGCACCCGGATGTGCTCAATCTGCTTTTGCAGATACTAGAGGACGGAAAGCTTACCGCTTCCGACGGCAGGACGGCGGATTTCAGAAACGCGGTGGTTATTATGACGGGAAACATCGGCGCGGAGGAGCTTTCGAAGCGTTCATTGGGATTTAACGGAGGCACGGGCGGCAGCGCGGATATAATGCGGGCACTGAAAAAGCAGTTCCGCCCCGAACTGCTCAACCGCATAGATAATGTAGTGATATTCGACAAACTCTCTGAGGAAAACATGGAGCATATCTGCCGAAAAATGCTGGGGAACGTCGCACAGCGCGCCTCGGCAAGGGGGATAGAGCTGTCCTTTGCCGAGGGGACGGAAAGGCTGCTGTGCGCCGGCGCTGCTTCGGAGGAGATGGGCGCGCGGCCGCTGCGCAGAAAAATAACGTCGGAAATAGAGGATATGCTGTCGCGTAAAATAATTTCGGGGGAGCTTCCCGACAACTGCCGCGCGGAGGTCACGGCGGAAAACGGGGCGTTCGGCGTGAGGGTGATGTCACTGCTGTAAAAGCTGCTCCGCCATGCTTTCCGCAAAAACGGCGTAGCCGCGGGTCGGGTCGTTTATCAGCACATGGGTCACCGCCCCGACAAGACGACCATTCTGTATGATGGGGCTGCCGCTCATGCCGCGGACTATGCCGCCTGTTTTTTCGATAAGCTCCGGGTCGGTTATTTTTATCACCATACTTTTCGAGCCTGTCATATCCAGCAGGTTTATGCGCTCTATTTCGATGTCGTATTCGTGCACTCCGCCGCCGTCTATGGTGGAGAGTATGACTGCGCTTCCGCATTCCACTTCCTGCCTGAACGCCATGGGGATAGCTTCGCCGTTTATCGGCTCGCCGGTCGTGCCGAAAACGCCGACTTCCGTGTTGGCAAGCAGAGTGCCAGTTTTTTTATCGGGGATAAAGCTTCCGCAAAGCTCCCCCGCTTCGCCGCAGATACCCTTTACAACGCCGTTGATCTCAGCGGCGTTTATCTCTCCGCCCGCCAGCGGCACGCACTGCCCCGTGGTGACGTCGCTTACCGCATGACCCAGCCCGCCGAATAATCCCGTTGCGGGGTCGTACCATGTCATCGTGCCGATACCCGCTGCGCTGTCGCGGACCCATGCGCCTATTTTAAGCGTTCCGTCGCCGTTCTGTTCCGTCGGGACGGAAAGGCATATCTTGCTGTCGCCGCGTTTCAGCACCACCTGCGCATTTCCGTCGGAAAGCTGCACGGCGCGGCTTATTTCTTCGTTGGTATAAACCTCCGTGCCGTTCACCGAGGTTATGACATCGCCCTGTTTTATCCCGCTTTTGGCGGCGGAGGAATTGCTTCCGACAGAAACAACCATCACACCCTCGGAGCGGATTTTAATTCCGAAAGGAGTTCCGCAGGGGATAAGCAGCGGTCTCTCGGTGGGGGTTATCTCCGCTTTCTTTATAGGTATCGCGCCGAGGTAATATGCGTGGCCGCTTTCCGTCGGGCGGATGACCGCTGCGGAAAATCCCCCCTGCATAAAAACGGAATCGCAGTCCGCGCTTAAATCAACGGGGAGCGCGGCATAATAATACCCGACAACGGCGGTCAGCACCGAAGCTGCGGCGCAGGCTGCCCGAAAAATTATTTTTGATGCTTTTATCATTTTATCTGTATCGGAATGCTGCATCGCACGCCGCAGCCTGTTCCGCCTTTCGTTTGAGTTTTTCGGCGATTTTTTCGTCCGCCGCAAAGTTTAATATTGACCTTTTCCCCCCGATTATCATAGGAAATAACAAGCGCATGATAGTTCCCGAAAAGGATTTTTTCGGCTGCTTTCACGGATTTATGCGAAGCGGCGGATAAACCCCTTGACAATTTACGAACAAAAAGGTATAATTAATATATATGTGTTTGTCCGCTTCTGGTTTTTGCGGAAAAAACGACCTGCCGCGGTTCGGCAGGAAATTTAAGGATATATTTTTGTGACATATACGGACAGCGGCGGCTCCATTCACCGCCGCGTCCATCGGTCGGCCGTAAAGACGGCTGACTGCCGACATTGTATTTACAGCACGCTGCAACGATACGGTTTCATTTGCTGCGCGGCGGAGCTGTCCGCGGATACATCTCACCCACTGCCCGCACAAGCGGGACTCACCTCTCGGAGGGCCTCATCAGGCTTTTCTGCAATTCCGCGTTTTACATAATCCTTCCTTTATGACGGGAGAGGCATAGCCCGATTATGGGCGAACTATGCCATTTTTACAGCAAAAGGAATTTGGTCGTATTGCCGCAAATTTTTATTAAGGAACCTATAAAAACCGTTGTGAGAAGCAAAAAAGGGCAGGGTGCGCCGGCTTCTAGGAAAGCCGACGAAGTAAGGCTGGATGCCTTGGCGGTTTGACGACGAAGACGGGGTACACTGCACGTTTTTGCTCACATAAGGTTTTTAGAGGTGACCTTAACCGATCTATGTTGTTTGGATCGGGCAATTGTTACATTCGATTTTTCGGCATGAGTATCCGCGCCGCAGGGCAGTCGGGATAATGTCATGGCCGAACGGCAGAGAGAAAGGAAAAGAATTAATGGGATTACTCACCAACAGCAAGCTTTTAACAGAAACAGAAAACATCGCTCCCAAGAAGGGCAGAGAGCCCAAGGCAGAGCAGACCGAGCGCTCCGCCCCCGCAAAGAAGAACAACAATAACGTTCCCGAAAAAGCGAACGTTCCCGTAAAGAAATACCGCAGAAACACCCAGCGCCGCCCCGCAAAGGACGACAAGCCCGTTCTCACGCAGAAAGAGCCGCGGGAGAGCAGGGTAGTCCAGAAGAAGCCCCGTGAGATGCGCTCCACCCCCGTAAGATTCATCTCCCTCGGAGGTCTGAACGAGATAGGAAAGAACCTTTACGTTTACGAATGCAGCAACGATATGTTCATCGTCGACTGCGGACTTGCTTTCCCCGATGAGGAAATGCCCGGCGTAGACCTTGTTGTTCCCGATTTCACTTATCTCGAGAAGAACAGGGATAAGTTCCGCGGAATTGTTATCACCCACGGCCATGAGGACCACATCGGCGCCCTGCCGTATCTTCTCAAGAAAGTCAACGTTCCGATATACGGCACAAGACTCACCCTCGGACTTGTGGAGGGCAAACTGAAGGAGCACGGACTGCTTTCGCAGGCTTCGCTGAACGTTGTGGAGCCGCGCCAGAACGTAAAGATGGGCTGTATGTCCGTTGAGTTCATCCGCGTAAATCATTCCATCCCCGACGCCTGCGCGCTGGCGATACACACCCCCGCGGGCGTTATCGTACACACGGGCGATTTCAAGGTGGATTACACCCCCATTGAGGGCGGCATAATCGACCTCGCGCGCTTCGGCGAGCTTGGCAACAGGGGCGTGCTCGCGCTCATGAGCGAAAGCACCAACGTTGAGCGCCCCGGCTATACAAAGAGCGAGCGCAGCGTCGGCGAAAGCTTCAAGAACCTTTTCAATTCCGCCGAGGGAAAGCGCATAATCATCGCGACATTCTCCAGCAATATCCACAGAATACAGCAGATAATCGACGAGGCCGTTAAGCACGGCAGACGCGTTGCCGTTTCGGGCAGAAGCATGACCAATGTCATCGCCAAGGCGGTCGAGCTGAATTATATCAAGGTTCCCGACGGAACGCTTATCGACATAGAAGATGTCAACAAATACGACCCCGCGCAGCTTGTTATCGCGACAACAGGCAGCCAGGGCGAGCCGCTGTCGGCGCTTTCGAGGATGTCCTCCGGCGACCACAGACAGGTAACAATAACCCCGAATGATTTCATCATCATTTCCGCAACGCCTATCCCCGGCAATGAGAAGCTTGTTACAAAGGTAGTAAACGAGCTGATGAAGCAGGGCGCGGAGGTTATTTACGAGAGCATGTACGAGGTGCACGTTTCGGGTCACGCGTGTCAGGAAGAGCTGAAAATGATGATCTCCCTTACCAAGCCGAAGTTCTTCGTGCCTATCCACGGCGAATACAAGCACATGAAAAAGCACGCGAAGCTTGCCATGGGCATGGGTATCCCCGAGGAAAACATTTTTGTAAGCGACCTAGGTCTTGTCCTCGAAACGGACGGCGTTGACATGAAGTTCACGGGCAGCGTGCCCTCGGGCAAGGTGATGGTGGACGGCTTCGGCGTCGGCGATGTCGGAAGCGTTGTCCTCCGCGACAGAAAGCACCTTGCCGAGGACGGCATGATGGTAATTGTAGCGACCATCGAGCGCGAGAGCGGAAGAGTCCTTGCAGGCCCCGATATCGTTTCCCGCGGCTTTGTTTACGTCCGCGAGAGCGAGGAGCTGCTCGACGAGGCAAAGCAGCTCATGAAGCAGGTAATGCAGAACTGCTGCGACCGCAACATCCGCGAGTGGGGCAACATCAAGTCCGCGATGCGCGACGCGCTCAGCGAATACATCTACTCCAAGACAAAGCGCAGCCCGATGATACTGCCAATAATCATGGAGGTCTGACAGGTATATTTTCACTTTTCGGGATCATCCGATAAGGAGGCCACGGATTGAAAAACTTTTATAAGAGCAAGGTACTTCTTTATTCGCTGTGCGCGCTGATCGTTATTCTGATCGGCATAGACTGCTATGTTTTCAGAAACGATCCAGTGCTGTTCTGGGTTTCGCTGCCGATACTGGTGGCGGTTTCTGGCATTGCCCTCGGAAAGCTTGTGCAGATACGCAGGACGGAATACTGGTATTTCGAGCAGCTTACGAGCGAGATACGCGGAACGGACAGTATGTCGCTTATCGGCTTTCCGCTGCCGGTCGCGGTGGTGGACGAGGAGCGCTGCATAATCTGGAGCAACGACTGCTTCAACGAAAACTTTTTCCAGCCCAACGAGGATGAAAGCTCGGTGGATGTCATCACGGACGAGCCGCTGGTGCTTTTCAAGGACGAGGGCAGGGAGATAAAGTACAAGGACAGATGGTATCACGTCTATTCCGACCCGCATGAATTCGTGGTGGACAACCACAGGGCGGGGAAAAAGTCTATACTCGACCTCGGCGAGGACGAGATAGATTATACCGAGAAGATAACCATGCTTATCTTCCGCGACATAACCGAGTACAAGCAGCTTCAGACCACCTATGATATGACAAGACCCGTCGTAATGATAATCATGGTGGATAATTACGAGGAGCTTCTCGGCGGCGCCCGCGAGAGCGAGCGCGCGTATGTCACCATTCAGGTGGACAGGCTGATAGAAGAATACTTCGCGGAGCGCACCGCAATGCTCCGTAAGATATCCAGCGATAAATTCCTTGTGGTCGTTGAGCAGAGATATGTCCGCGAGATGACGCAGGAGAAAATGCCGCTGATAAACAAGGCGCACGACATCGTTGTCAAGGATAAGGGCACGGTGACGCTCTCCATCGGTATCGGCGCGACGGCGCAGACGTTTGCCGAGGGCGAGCGCTTCGCCAGCGAAATGCTGGATAAGGCGCTGGAGCGCGGCGGCGACCAGGCGCTGATGAAAACCGCCAACGGCTTTATCCCCTACGGCGCAAGCTCCCCCGGAAAGGAAAGAACGGGAAAGGTAAAGATACGCTTCGCGGCGGAAAATATAAAGGCGCTGATAAGCACCGCGGACACTGTGTACATAATGGGCCACAGCTACGGGGATTTCGACAGCGTGGGCGCCGCGGTGGGACTTACCTGCGCAATAAAACGCATGGGCATTCCCGCGTATGCAGTGGTGCGGCAGAATCCCGCGAAAACTAACGCGCTTTCACTGATACAGCGCTTTTCTGACAGAAGCATCTTTCAGGAGCCCGAGGTGGCGTTCAACGAATTCACGCCGAAATCGGTGCTTATCATAGTTGATACGCATATTGAGAAAAAGGTCGAGGATCAGGACCTTTTGCACCTTGCGGATAAATCCCGCGTTATCATCATCGACCACCACAGGCTAAGTGCGGGCGCTATAAGCGAGTTTGCGATAAAGGTGCAGGAGAGCAATGCTTCTTCTGCGTCGGAGCTGGTAACGGAGCTGATACAGTATTTCAGCAGCGATACGCTGCTCAACCCCGCCGAGGCGGAGGCGCTCCTTGCGGGCATTACGCTGGATACAAAGGACTTTGTAATGCGCGCGGGCGTTTCCACGTTCGAGGCGGCGGCGTATCTGAAAAAGCTCGGCGCGGACACTATTTCCGTAAAGAAGCTTTTCGATACCTCAATAGAAAGCAAGACGAAAAAGGCGGAGATCGTTTCCTCCGCGGAAATATACCACCAGAACTGCGCTGTGGCGGTGGTGGATCAGCCGTTCAACGGGATACGCGTTATCTGCTCGCAGGCGGCGGACGAAATGCTTTATATAAAGAATGTCGACGCGTCTTTTACGGTGTATCCGATAGAGGGCGGCTGGAGTTACAGCGCGCGCTCCCTTGGTAAAGTAAATGTTCAGGTCATTATGGAGAGCATAGGCAACAAAAAGGATGACGGCGGCGGACATCAGTCCATGGCAGGGGCGCAGCTCTACGGAGTTACCCGCGACGAGGCTGTTGAGAAGCTCCACAATGCAATTGACGAATATTTCTCTCCCGTAGAAGAACCGCAGGAGAGCGAACAGCAATAAGGAGGAATTTCCATGAAGGTTATTTTACTTGAAGATGTCAAGGGCACAGGCAAGAAGGGTGAGGTAAAGGAAGTCAAGGACGGCTTCGCCATCAACTGCCTTATAAAGAAGGGACTTGCGCAGGAAGCAAGCGCCAAGAACATGAATCTGCTTCAGGGTCAGAAGGATCACGCGCAGCACAAAATAGATGTTGATGTTGCGAATGCAAAGGACATCGCGGCGAAACTCGATGGCAAGACCGTAAATGTCGTTGCAAAGGCAGGTCAGAACGGCAGACTGTTCGGCACAGTTACTTCCAAGGAAGTTTCCGCAGCGATAAAGCAGTCGCTGGGCTGCGATGTCGACAAGAAAAAGATAAACATCGCCGTTAAGATAGAGGGCTTCGGCACATTCTCCGCAGAAGCAAGACTGTACGCGGGCGTTACCGCAAAGTTCACCGTTTCCGTAACGGAGGGCTGATATGGCAGAGTTCGACCTTTCGGGAGTGAACCTGCCGTATAACTTAGACGCGGAGCAGTCGGTGCTAGGCGCGATACTGATGGACGGCGGAGCTATCAACGAGGTCATGGGAACGCTCCACCCCGAGCATTTCCATGTTGATCTTAACAGGGATATCTTCACTGTTATGATACAGATGAGCATGGGCAACGAATCCATTGATATCGTTACCGTGCTTGACGGCTGTATGCGTCAGGGCGTTTTCGAAACCGCCGAGCAGGCTAAGGAGTACCTTACAAGGCTCATGCAGGCGGTGCCGAGCATTTCCTCGGTAAGAAAATACGCCGACATCGTAGTCGAAAAGTATATGCTCCGCAGCCTTATCTACGCCGCAAAGGAGATAATTGACGCTGCAAACGAGGGCGCGGAGGACGCAAACACCATCGTCGACTATGCGGAGCAGAAGATATACGACATCCGCTCCGGCGCGGAAAGCAAGAGCCTTACGCCGATAAGCGGTATAGTTTACGAGCGCGTAAAGGCGCTGAACGAGCTTGTCCACGCGGCGGCAAACAACGGCGGCCAGCCCGTCATGACGGGTCTTGCAACGCTGTATTCCGAGCTTGACCGAAGAATATTCGGGCTTAATAAATCCGACCTTATCATTCTTGCGGCGCGACCCGGTATGGGTAAAACCTCGTTTGCAATGAACATTGCCGCAAATGTCGGAAAGAAATACCGCGACAAAGCGGTGTGCGTTTTCAGCCTTGAAATGTCGAAGGAGCAGATAGTCGCAAGAATGCTGAGTTCCGAAGCTATGCTCCCCTCCGAAGCGCTCAAGACGGGCAACGTTTCCAAGGAGAAATGGTCGGATATCATGACCGGCGCGGACATTCTCGCGCAGCTTCCGATATACATAGACGATACCCCGGGCTGCAACGTTTCGATGATAAAATCAAAGCTGAGAAGAATAAAGAACCTCGGCGTAGTCATCATCGACTATTTACAGCTCATGTCCTCGGTGAAAAACTACAACGGCAACCGAGTAGTCGAAATTTCCGAAATAACGCGAAATCTCAAGGTAATGGCAAAGGAACTGAACGTCCCCGTAATAGCGCTGTCGCAGCTTGCCCGCGGACCCGAGCAGCGCCCCGACAAGCGCCCGATGCTGTCCGACCTGCGTGATTCGGGTTCTATCGAGCAGGACGCGGATATCGTGCTTTTCCTGTACAGAAACGCGTA
This sequence comes from uncultured Oscillospiraceae bacterium, assembly GCA_934481445.1. Taxonomy (GTDB): domain Bacteria; phylum Bacillota; class Clostridia; order Oscillospirales; family Ruminococcaceae; genus CAG-115. The sequence goes on along the minus strand of CAKSPC010000028.1, from coordinate 25,245 downwards.
TTACGACAAGACCGACCCAAACCCCAATGTGTGCGAATGCATCGTGGCAAAGAACCGTCACGGCGAAACGGGCACCGCGTACCTCGGCTGGAACGGCGAGTTCACGAAGTTCTCGAACATCGAAGTCCGCCTCGCGAACGGTCAGCAATAAGGAAGTATTTATGACAAATATCTCATTTACCGACAAGGTAAAAAAGGCAGTAAATGATTTTGATATGTTCGGACACGGCTGCGCTGTCGCTGTCGCCCTTTCGGGCGGCGCAGACAGCGTTTCCCTTTTGTGCGCGCTGAAATCCCTCGAAAGCGAGCTTGGGATAACCATCCATGCCTGCCATCTGAACCACAGTATGCGCGGGGAAGAGAGCGACGCGGATATGCAGTTCTGCGAGAAACTCTGCGAGCGGCTGGGCGTGCCGCTGACGGCGGAAAAAATCGACGTCGTTAAGTTCAGGCAGAAGCACGAAAGCTCCGAGGAATGCGCCCGCAGGATACGGTACGATTTTTTTGACAGAGCCTTGTCCTCGCTGGGCGGGGGTGCGCGCCTTGCCACCGCGCACAACAGCAACGACTGCGCCGAAACAGTTCTGCTGAATCTGATGCGCGGCACGGGATTAAAGGGGCTGTGCGGGATACCTCCCGTGCGGGGCAGGATAGTTCGCCCGCTTATTTACTGTACCCGCGCTGAGGTGGAGGAATACCTTGCGGCGCTTGGCGAAAGCTACGTCACCGACAGAACGAACCTTTCGGACAATTATACCCGCAACAAGATCCGCCACGCGATAATCCCCGAAATGCTGAAGATAAACGGAGCGCTTTTCGACGGCATGACAAGGATGACATCCACCCTGCGCGAGGACAGCGCATACCTCGAAAGTATGGCGCAGGAGGCGCTTATCCGCGCGGAAAAGGGCAGGGGCTGGGACGCCGCGGCGCTTGCAGCTCTCCCATCGCCGATACGCAGCAGGGCGGTGCAGATGATACTTTCCGGCGGCGGGATAGAGCCATCCGCATTGAGAATAAGCACTGCCTGTGAGCTGCTGACAAGGCGCAGCGGAAGATACAACCCCTGCAAGGACAGATTTTTTACGATAAGAAAGGGCGTCTGCTTCGTTGAAGTCACCGAGCAGCACATCCGCAGGCTGGAAAAGGAAAATTGATGGCAATATGTGGATTTGTCGAGAAATTTTCAGCAAATATTCACCTAAAACAGTTTGCATTTTAATTAAAAGTATGATATAATAGACATTGCATTAAGATACGGGGATAAAATTATACCTTGTGTCAAAATAATGTTTGGAGGATAACTAGAAATGTATATTCCCGGGGACATCGAAAGAGTTCTTTTTACGGAAGATGAAATAAAGGCAAAGGTAGCGGAAATGGGCGCGCAGCTCACACGCGAGTATGAGGGCAAAAATCCTCTGTTTATCTGCGTGCTGAAAGGCTCCGTTGTATTTTTCGCGGATCTTATCAGAGAGATAAAGTGCCCGCTTGAGATAAATTTCCTCCGTGCTTCCAGCTACGGCAGCGGCACGGTTTCCAGCGGAGAGGTGAAGCTTTCCATCGGCGAGGGCATCGACTTTGAAAACAGGGATGTCATTCTCGTTGAGGATATACTTGATACGGCGCGGACGCTCTACGCGCTCAAGAACGAGCTGCTGAAGCGCGGTCCCAAGTCGCTGAAGATCGTCACCCTGCTGGACAAGCCGTCCCGCAGAGTTGTAAAGGGATTCTCAGCGGATTATGAGGGATTTGCGATAGACGATCTGTTCGTTGTGGGCTACGGGCTGGATTTTGACGAAAAGTTCCGTAACCTGCCGTATATAGGCATAAAAAAATCCTGACAAACACGATACATACACATAGCTTTTTGTGTGCAGAACATAATATATGAAGGAAAATTCCTTTAGGAAAGGCGGTCTAAATGAAGTCAAACAAATTAAAGGGCATAATTATCTATTTTGTGATAATTTTTATCCTTATCTTCGGTCTGGTGTCTATCCTGAACTTTGCAAACAGCAGCGCGAACAGGAACGCGGTATCCTATTCCGACGTTATTTCCGAGTTTGACAACCTCAATGTTTCGGAGTTCGAGCTTGACCTCGGCAGCGGTGCGCTCTCCTATGTCACCAAGGACAGCAAGGAAGTCAAGAAGTATTCCGTTCCGAACGTAAGCATTTTCATCAGCGATATCAACAGCGGCTACACCTCCGACGGCAGGGTCGCGACATACCGCGTGCGCTACAACGAGGTGAACGATACCCCGCTGGTCGAGAATTATATCCCGATATCCGATAATACATTCCTCACGACAATTCTTCCTTACCTGCTGCTTGTCGGCGTGATGATCATTTTCACGGTCATCGTTATGCGCCAGACCTCCGGCGGCGGAAAGATGAACCAGTTCTCCCGCGCGAATGTTCGCCAGCAGTCAGGCAAGAAGGTAACATTCGACGATGTTGCAGGCGCGGACGAAGAGAAACAGGAGCTTGTTGAGATCGTCGATTACCTCAAGAATCCCGGAAAATACCGCGAGATAGGCGCGAGAGTTCCCAAGGGCGTGCTGCTCGTGGGCCCTCCCGGAACAGGTAAGACCCTGCTTGCAAAGGCAGTTGCAGGCGAAGCAGGCGCTCCGTTCTTTTCCATAAGCGGTTCGGACTTCGTTGAGATGTTCGTCGGCGTCGGCGCGTCGAGAGTGCGCGACCTGTTTGAGCAGGCAAAGAAGCACACACCCTCCATCATCTTTATCGATGAGATAGACGCGGTCGGCAGACAGCGCGGCGCGGGTCTTGGCGGCGGCCACGACGAGCGCGAGCAGACACTGAATCAGCTTCTCGTTGAGATGGACGGCTTCACAGAAAACGAAAACATCATCGTTATGGCGGCGACAAACCGCCGCGATATCCTTGACCCCGCGCTGCTCCGTCCGGGACGCTTTGACAGACAGATCGTCGTAAGCTACCCCGATATCAAGGGCAGAGAGGAAATACTCAAGGTTCACACAAGAAACAAGAACATCGGTCCCGATGTTGACCTTCACACCATCGCGGCGACCACCGCGGGCTTCACCGGCGCAGATCTTGAGAACCTCGTAAACGAGGCTGCTCTGCTGGCGGCGCGCGCAAACCGCAAGGCTGTCACAAAGAGCGATATCGAGGAAGCTACTATCAAGGTAGTATGCGGTCCCGAGAAGAAGTCGAGGGTTATCACCTACGACGAAAAGCGCCTTACGGCTTACCACGAGTCGGGTCACGCGATCACGACCTATTTCTCCCCGACACAGGATAAGGTGCATCAGGTATCCATAATCCCGCGCGGCATGGCAGGCGGCTTCACGATGCACGTTCCCGAAAAGGACAGAAGCTTCGTAAGCAAGACTTACATGGAGGAGGAGATCGTCGTTCTCCTCGGCGGACGAGTTGCGGAAAAGCTCATCCTTGATGATATTTCCACCGGCGCTTCCAATGATATTGAGCGTGCAACATCCGTTGCAAGGAACATGGTAACGCGCTACGGCTTCTCCGAGAAGCTCGGCCCGATACTTTACGGCAGCGAGAACACCGAAGTATTCCTCGGCAGGGATTATTCGCAGGGCAGGAATTATTCCGAAAACGTTGCCAGCGAGATAGACGCGGAAATTCGCGAGATAATCGAAACAGGCTACGAAAAGGCGAAGGACATCCTGACCCAGCATGGCGACCTGCTCGAGCGCTGCGCACAGTACCTCATGAAGCATGAGAAAATCGACGGCCCCGATTTCTACCGCCTTATGACCGGCGAGATAGACACCGACGGCAATGTTGTGACTGCGACAAGCGATGAAACGGCAAATACGCCCGAGGACGGAGAAAAGATAGACCTTTCCAAGTCCGGGGCAGAGGATACCGCTGACAGAACCGACAGCGGCGACAGCGAATAAATATTCGGCCGTCCGTTTTCGGACGGCTGATTTCATGGAATGGGAGGAATATAATGGCACTCGAATACATAGACGAAGCGCCGACTCTGGAAGAATACAAGGAAATGCGGCGGCAGGTGAATTTCATGGTGCTTTCGGACAGAATAGCCGCAAACGCGCTCAACAACGCATTCCACATAACCTGCGTGCGGGATAACGGCCGCGCGGTCGGCATGATAAGAGTGCTGTCCGACGGCAGCTATGCGAACTTCATCACAGACGTAATGGTCATCCCCGAGTACCAGCACCGCGGCATCGGCACGGAAATGCTGAAAAGGACGATGGAATTCATGCGCTCCACGCTTGAGGAGGGCGAAACCATCGTGCTGTACCTTATGTCCGCCACGGGAAAAGAGCCGTTCTACAAAAAATTCGGCTTCCGCGAGCGCCCGAACGAGGTATGGGGTGCAGGCATGAGCCAGTGGCTTACAAAGTGATTTTTTTGTTCATATTGACAATCCGAGCTTATTGTGGTATCATGTAATTGTACAATGTTACTTATGCGCGGCGTGCACGCGCAGGAAATACTTATTTATGACAGAGAGGTAATTTATGGAAAGATTTTGCAGCAAATGCGGAACTCTTGTAAGCGGCGACGGAAAGTTCTGTCCCCAGTGCGGCGAGCCCATGGAGAGTGCCGTTGATCTCAGCAAGCCCTCCGATCAGGCGTTTTCGCAGCCCGTAAATCCGTCGGACACCATGCCCACAGCGCAGAATTCCACCCCCGTTGCCCCCGCGCCCATTCCCCAGCAGAATACATACAACACCACAGGAAATTACGCGCAGATGCCTAATTACAACATGAACAACAACATTCCCGCCGAAAAGTCGGAAACTATGTCAGTCGGCCAGTGGTTAGGCTTCATCCTGCTTACAAGCGCTATCCCGCTGGTAAGTCTTATCCTGCAGTTTGTATATGCCTTTGGAGATTATCCCCAGCCCAAGAAGAACTACTGCCGTGCAATGCTTATTTTTGCAGCGATAGGCGTGGGACTTTATATCCTGCTTATGATAGGCACGGTTTCCTGCGTTGGATGCATTGGCAGCAGTATTAATGATTACACCTATTATTGATCGGAGAAAAAATGCGTTTAAATAAAGCGGTCGCCGTTACGGGACACTATGGTTCGGGAAAAACAAATATCGCAGTTAATCTCGCGCTGCATTATGCGGCGGCAGGGGAGAGCGTGTGCATTGTTGACCTTGACATCGTGAACCCTTATTTCCGCACGGCGGATTTCGGTGAGCTGCTCGGCAGGGCTGGCGTTGAGCTAGCCGCGCCGAAATATGCCAACACCAACCTCGATATCCCCGCGCTGACTTTTGATGTCAGCGCCCTGCTGGACAAGCATGACAGGGTGATAATCGATGTCGGAGGGGATGACGCGGGGGCTGTTGCCCTCGGGCAGTATGCGGGCGCGCTCAGAGAGTGCGGTTATGATATGCTGTATGTCGTCAACAAATATCGCTTTCTTACGCGCACTCCCGAGGAAAATCTGGAACTCCTGCACGATATTGAGCAGGTTTCGGGTCTGAAAGCGACGGGTATCGTCAACAGCTCGAACCTCGGCCTGGAAACCACCGCGCAGGATGTGCTTTCGTCTGTTCCGTTTGCGCAGGAATGCGCCGAAAAGACGGGGCTTCCTTTAGTATTTTCGGCGGCGGAGAAGTCCCTCGGGCTAGAGGGATTTTTCCCCGTAGAGGTGTATGTCCGCCCATTTTGGGAGGAGTAACGCCCCCGCGCTTTCGGGCGCGGATATATCGGCGGAGAGGGTAAAGCCCCGTAACCGCCGCAGATACGATATTATCTAGGGCGGATCGTCCGCCTGTTAATTTATATTTGTGCCCGAGCGCCGCAGCGGGAGTGGGATGATAAAAGAAATAAACATTATGTGTAAAGTGCGGCAGAATGGAGAATTGCAATGGCAAAAATGAAAGTGGATTTCGACGCCTGCAAGGGCTGCGGACTCTGCGCTACGGCTTGTCCAAAAAAAATCGTCAGCATACAGCACGACAAGCTGAATAAGAAAGGATACTACACCGCCGTCTGCATCGACGATGACGCCTGTATCGGCTGCGCGCTTTGCGCAGTAATGTGTCCCGACTGCGCTATAACGGTGAAGAACGGAGGCGTCGACTGATGGAAAGAAACCTTATGAAGGGCAACGAAGCCCTTGCCGAAGCGGCGATAAGAGCAGGCTGCAAGTGCTTTTTCGGCTACCCTATAACTCCCCAGACGGAGATTTCCGCGTACATGGCAAAGAGAATGCCCAAGGTGGGCGGAGTATTTTTGCAGGCTGAGAGCGAGGTCGCGGCGATAAACATGGTCTATGGCTGCGCAAGCTCCGGCATACGCTGCATGACGTCCTCCTCCTCCCCGGGAATATCCCTCAAGAGCGAGGGCGTAAGCTACATCGCAGGTTCCGACCTGCCCTGCGTTATCATCAACGTAATGCGCGGCGGTCCGGGTCTTGGCGGCATTCAGCCCAGCCAGTCGGATTACTGGCAGGCTACCCGCGCGCTCGGCCACGGCGATTTTCAGGTTCTTGTATATGCCCCTGCAAGCGTTCAGGAAATGGCGGATTACGTTACAAAGGCGTTCGATATGGCAGATAAGTTCAGAATGCCGTCGCTTATCCTTGCAGACGGACTGCTCGGTCAGATGATGGAGCCCGTTACATTCGCGGAGGGCGAGATAAAGATGTCCGACGCTTCCGCAAAGCCCTGGGCGACCAACGGCCACGGAAACAAGCGCCCACATAACATAGTAAATTCGCTGTACTTACAGGCTGAAGAGCTGGAATATCACAATGTAGACCGCTTCAAGCGCTACGAGCAGGTAAAGGCGGAGTGCCCCGAAGCCGAAACATACCTCACCGACGACGCTGATATCGTCGTTGCGGCATACGGCTCCACCGCGCGCCTTGCAAGGTCTGCCGTGGAAACCGCCCGCAGCCGCGGAATAAAGGCGGGACTGGTCCGCCCGATAACACTCTGGCCGTTCCCCGAGAAGCAGATAAAGGCAGTCTGCGCAAATGCGAAGCGCGTGCTTGTAACGGAGATGTCCATGGGACAGATGGTCGACGATGTAAAGCTTGCGATAGAATGCAGGCTGCCCGTTTCCTTCTTCGGAAGGACAGGAGGCGTTATTCCCAAGCCCTCGGAAATACTCGCACAGATCGTTAAGCTTGATGAGGAGCTGAAAGGAGAATAATCATGCCTGATTTTACAAAGCCGCATGCGCTTACAGATATACCGTTCCATTACTGCCCCGGATGCACCCACGGAATAGTTCACAGGCTGGTGGCGGAGGTCATTGACGAGATGGGCATTGAAGGCGATACGATAGGCGTCTGCCCTGTAGGCTGCTCCGTAATGGCATACGACTACTTCGCCTGCGACATGATAGAAGCGGCGCACGGACGCGCCCCCGCAGTCGCAACAGGCGTTAAGAGAGCAAATCCCGACAAGTTCGTATTCACCTATCAGGGCGACGGCGACCTTGCCGCCATCGGCACCGCCGAAACCATCCACGCGGCGACCCGCGGCGAGAATATCACCGTAATATTCATAAACAACACCACCTACGGCATGACCGGCGGACAGATGGCGCCCACCACCCTCCCGGGACAGGTAACGCAGACCACACCCTACGGCAGAAACACGAATGTCGAGGGTTTCCCCGTAAAGGTGTGCGAAATTCTTTCGCAGATAAGCGGCGTTGCGCTGGCGGAGAGAGTAACCGTCACCGATCCCGCAAACATAAGAAAGGCCAAGGCGGCCATCCGCAAGGGCTTTGAATTCCAGAAGAACAAGCAGGGATTTTCGCTGATAGAGGTGCTTTCCACCTGCCCGACCAACTGGGGCAAATCCCCTGTGGAGGCGCTGGACTGGCTCAAGGAAAACATGATACCGTATTATCCCCTCGGTGTTTATAAGGAGGGCGCAATAAGATGAACGACGAAAACAAGGAAATAATCCTCGCAGGCTTCGGCGGACAGGGAATACTGTTCGCGGGGAAAATGCTTGCATACTTCGGACTTCTCAGCGGCAGGGAGGTTTCGTGGCTCCCGAGCTACGGTCCCGAAATGCGAGGCGGCACGGCAAACTGCTCCGTCTGCATAAGCGATAAGCCGATAGGCTCTCCGCTCGTCACCGAGCCGAATATCCTGATCGTGATGAACAACCCGTCCTACGACAAGTTCATCAATGCGGTGGCGCCCGACGGGCTCGCCATCGTGGACAGCTCGCTGGTGGGTGCGAAGTCCGACCGAAAGGACATCAACTGCGTATACGTCCCCGCCACGGAAATGGCGGATGAAAACGGACTGCGCGGCATGGCGAATATAATCCTCGTCGGCAGACTCATCAAGGAAACGGGCATTGCCTCTGCGGAGATAATACGAAAGGCACTGGAGAAGATAATCCCATCCTCAAAGAAGCACCTTGTCGACTCCAACATGAAGGCGATAGAGCTTGGAATGAACAGTTAATATTTATCCCCCGCTGAAAAACGGGGGATATCTTTTAGGAGCATGAATGAAAAAAGCAGTCAACACTTTGTGCACGATACTGATGGCGCTGTGCGCCGTATGTTTTGTGTGGGTCAACCTCACGTTCGGTATTAATGCGGGAAACATCGTCGGTACGATATTATTCGGCGGTGCGTTCTGCGCGCTGTTTTTCCGCCGCGAAATCGCCGCGTTTGCCGGGAAGATCCGGCGGCATATCATCGGAAAAATTGCGGTTATTTTCGCGGGAGTGGCGGTGCTCTTTTGTGCAGGCGTGTGCGTGTTTTTCGGGGTAAATATGGCGCGCTGTGCGGAAACGCCCTCTGCCAGAACCGACTGCGTGATCGTGCTCGGCTGTCAGGTGAGGGGCGAGATACCCAGCCGAATGCTGTCGGAAAGGCTGAACGCGGCGCTGGAAATTCTTAATGATGAGCCGCAGGCAGTGTGCGTTGTTTCCGGCGGAAAGGGCAGGGGCGAAGATATTTCCGAGGCGGAGGCGATGCGTAAATATCTCACCGCCCGCGGCATTTCGGAGGACAGGATAATCACGGAGGACGCGTCGACGTCCACGGCGGAAAACCTGCGCTATTCCGCTGAGATACTGCGCGGCTCGGGCATAACGGAAAACATAACGATCGTCACGAGCGATTATCACCAGTTCCGCGCACATATCTATGCCGCGCGGGAGGGGTTGACGGTATCACATCATTCATCGCATACGCCGCCGCTCATGCTGATGAATAACGCCGTGCGGGAGATGTGCGCCATCGCGGCGTCATACATAGGGCGCTGAAAATAATCACGAAAATCATTCAGCCGCATAGAATGCAACAGGGTAAGATCCACAGCCGTGCCGACGGTGGCGCGCTGTGCAGTCTCGCGGCGCGTCCGTGAATAGCCCGAAGCGCAGGCGGCTGTTTGAATATACCCGAAAGCGGACTGTGAGTTTATCACAGTCCGCTTGAATTTTATCTGAGATCATTCACAAGCTGCTTGAAGTGCTTTCCGCGCTCTTCGAAATTCTTGTAAAATCCGTAGCTTGCGGAAGCGGGGGAGAGCAGCACGCGCTTCTTCGCGCAGCCGTGAGCCGCCCGCACGGCTTCCTCCATATTTTTCGCATGGATGATGTTAACGTCGGGGTTGGTGATGAGCTTTCCGATACGCTCGCCGCTGTCGGGTAGGAGTATCACATTCGCGACTTCGCCCGTGTTCAGGAAATCGCCCAGCAGCTTGTAGGAAATGCCCCTGTCCATTCCGCCGAGAATAATGCAGTCAGTCCCGTCGAAAGCCTTTACCGCCGCAACGGCAGCTTCGGGGATTGTGCAGATGCTGTCGTTGATATATTCCACGCCGTTTATGTCTGCAACGTGCTCAAGGCGGTGCTCCAGCCCCTTGAAATCGGGCAGGGAAGCAAGGCATTCATCCATATCCGCGCCCGCGGTAATTGCCGCGGCAAGCGCAACGGCAATATTATAGCGGTTGTGCTTCCCGAGCAGGCGGGTATTTATTTTTTCCTCGGGGATATCCCTGCCGAAAAGCCTTATGCTCCGCCCGTCGGTCCATACGTCGGCGGGGGTGTTGAAGCCCGCGGTCACGAGCTTTCCGCCGTGCTCGGCGGGGAGTATTTCGGCGTTCAGAATCGCGCAGTCATTCTCGGTCTGGAAGCGGCAGATGTTCCGCTTTGCCTCGGAATACGCTTCAAAGCTTACATAATGGTCGAGGTGCTCGGGGTAGATGTTCAGTATCACGGCGATGTCGGGGGAGTGGCGGACGAATTCAAGCTGGTGGCAGCTCATCTCGCACACCGCATAGTTGTCCGCGTCCATCTCCTCAAAGCGCTCCAGCGGCGGCACGCCGATGTTTCCGATAAGCATGGACTTCTTGCCGCAGGCGGTGAGAAAATGGTGTATCAGCGAGGATGTCGTGGATTTTCCCTTGGTGCCTGTTATGCCGATTATATGGCATGGCTTCAGCCGCAGAAGCAGCTCTGTCTGCGTGAGTATCTTCGCCTTTGCGGCGTCGTCGAGTTTGTCCTTGATGATAACCCCCGGGGATTGCAGGATAAGGTCGTATTCCGCGCATTTTTCAAGGTAATCGCTGCCGCAGTGCAGGGTAACGCCGTCAATATCAAGCGGGTTCATGTCCGCAATGGCTATCTCCGCGCAGACGTTCAGCCGCCGCAGAATGTCCAGCCATATTCTCCCCTCGCGCCCGAAGCCGAGGATAACGCAGCGTTTTCCCTTAAATATAGGGATAAGATTTTCAATGTTCATGCTTTTCCTCCGATAAGCGGCAGGAACTGCCTGGGTACAAAGTTGTTCCTGTCAAAATAATCGCTGAGATCCTCCGCCGTGTAGTTCGGGAAGTGCTCGCAAAACCGCACGAGAAGCGGCGGGAGTTTCTCCCCGCGCCTGTCGCACGCCATTTTAAGCGAAAGGCGCACCTCCTCCTTAGTGCCGACGCACTCGAACGGCTTATCCGTGCCGTCCAGCATAAGACCGTCCAGCATGGGGAAGAGCTCATCCTTTTCGAGCATATTGCAGCCGAAAATTTTCGTGAGAACGTCGTCGTCGAGGAACGCCGCCAGCAGGATGTAAACATAAAGGCACTTTGCGCAGTGGCCGCACCATGTATTTGTTTTCGAGCCGAGGTTGCAGCTCTGGAATACCCCGAAATACTGCGGATATTTCACGAATTCCCGCGCTATCTGCCATTCGCTCCAAGGGCGCAGCAGGCTGAAATATTCCGGCGCGCCGCTGCCGAAACTGTGGGCGCAGTATTCGCGGAAATCGCGCTCGAATTCGGTGGATTTGCTGTACTGATGGTTTATCGTGGTGCCCTCGACATAGGCTTCGTTGGCGCTGCTTTCGTTTGAAAGCGCGATGTATTTTAGGTTTTTAAGGCAGGCAAACAGTTCCGTAGAAAACGCCACCACCGCCGAGAAAGGCGTGTGTCCGTTGAGGTAGCCCTCGCTGTTTAGGGTGAGCAGGGTGCGGTCTATCGAGCGTTTTACGCCGATTATCTTGCCGCTGTCTATGCCCGCCGCTTCCGCGCAGCCGAGTGTCGCCCCGCGCGGATTGATGATGTAGGGGTGGATATCCTCCCCCGCCTTTTTAAGCAGTTCCAGCGAAACCACGCTGTCTTTTCCGCCGCCCACGGGCACAAGCACGCCGTGCAGCTTATTTTCCTGCGGGGGGAGTTTTTCGGGCAGCGGCGCGGTTATCTCCATGAAATCGTCGAAATTCGGGGTGATGTCGTTGCGGTAGAAAAATTCTCCCAGGCCGTTGAAATAAAGCTTCTTCCACCAGCCTATCTCCCATTCGTCAAGGCCGCCGCAGCGTATCTCTACCTGTGGGCAGCACATACATTTCCAGTAGGAAACAAGCTCCGCCATGCCAAGCGAGAACGCTATCCGCTCCGCAAGGGCGCGGTCGTACTCCCCCGCGGTGAGGGAGCTGTCGAATTCCCAACGAGGGTAAAAATAGTATTCATCGTCTATGCTGAATTCGTATTCGATAAAATCCGCGCCGAACTGATATCCGTGGTAAATAAAAGTTTTCTGCTCCGCGCGGAGGTCTGTGTATAAACTCATAAATTGCCTTTCGTCGGCGTCTGCCGATTTGTTTAATCTATTCCGTGCGGCATGAATGTGCGCAGGATAGAGGGGCTTTCGCGGCGTCTGCCGAGGTCGTGTTTCTTCACGAATTCGTCTATGCTGTCCTCGTTTTTGCGGTCGAATGCGTCGCTGCATTCGATAAGCTCCCACTTTTCCGTGAGGGTAACGCACTGATAGTTTTTCAGCATTTCAAGCTCGCCGAGGCTCTCGCATTCAAGAAACAGCCCGTTTGTAAAGGTTTCAAAATTGCAGCCGTAGTCGGGGTAATTTCCGTCGATGTTCATATCGAAATTCTTGAGGAAGATCTGCCCGTGGTTTACCACCGCAGCCCAGCCGTCCTCGTTGTTCATGCCTATTTTAAATTTCCCCTCCGCGCCGCTTACCTGCTGGAGCGTGCCGTATTTGTTCCCGAGGAAGAAGCGGTCGTCGTTGATGTCGGAGTAGCTCCAGAAAACATTCCTGCGGTTTGAAAGCAGGCCGTTGTCCTTTGTGCTCTGCGGGAATATTTCCACGCCGCCCGCCGCGCATACCGTCATAGCCCACGGCGCGAGGGTCACTATCGCGCCGGAAACATTTGTGATGTCATGGCATATTTTCACGCGCGACGAACCCGCAGTTTCATCCATCCAAACCTGTATGGTGTGCTTCTGCCCTGTCCTTGTAACGGGCGGGTGGAAAGCAAATCCGCGATAACCGTCAAACTCGCCGAGGTCGGTGTATTCAACGGGGTCGTTGTCGGGAACATAGCTGTGCGGGTAGCTTTCGGGGCTGCTCCAGAGTCTGTGCCCGCCGTATATGTACCATGTTTTGTCGTCGCCGAAGAATTCGCGAAGCTCCTCGGAGCTGTCGCTGAAATCCCTGTTTACGTCCTCAAACAGCAGGTTTTCCTTGCCGTTAAGGCAGTAGGAAATTATTCTCGGGCCGATGTCAACGGTCACGATAAGGCTCGCGGTGCCGTTGTCCATTTTTACGCACTTGCCGAAGTTCTTGTAGTTTATTTCGGATACTGTTACCATTTTATGCTCCTCCATAGTCAAATATCAGTTGATTATCACGGGTTTTGCGGTGAATTCATACCCGCAGCGGCGGGGCTTTTCAAACGCAAGGGAATACAGGTCGCCGCAGCGCTCCTCAAAGCATGCCTGCCTGTGAGCCTCGCGGCTCGCGGCGGAGAGCGCCTTCAGGGAAGCGTCTATCGGCAGCGGGCAGTCCGCCTTTGCGAGTATTTCGCGGCCGCGGGCGTTCATGCCGAGTATGTGGATATATGCATTCGGGACGTTGAGCTGTTCCTTGTACAGCCCCAGAAATCCGCACATTACCGCGCGGCGTATCCTTGCGAGGGTGTAGCGCTTGGTTTTGGTGAGGATATACAGTTCATCCAGCGTGCAGGCCTTCCTGACGGATTTGTAAAGGCGCTCCGCAAGGCCGTTTGCGCCGTCGTACAGCCGCAGGAAATCATCGGGGCGCATTTCCCGCAGCCTTGCAAGTATCGCGCGCTCGAGGTTTTTCACGTCTGCGCGGGGGGAGTTTTCCGCGGGGGAAAGCTGCGACCAGTCCTCGCCGGCGAGTATCTTTTTCCTTATCAGCGAAGCGGAAGCGAAGCCGCCGTTTTCTTCTGCGCTGTCGTGACCCGCTCCCGTGCGCGGCACAGTGAAAGGCTCTATCCTGCTGCCACAGTTGTCGAGGGCGTTAAGATATTCCACCGCGAGGGTGTTGTTCGGCGCGGAGAGAGTTTCGTACACATCGTCGGTGTAGTATTCCCTGACTGCTTCGGCGAGGGCGGCGGGGTAGCTTTTCCCGCTGCGCATAAGGTTGAAGAATTTATCGGTGTGCACGGCGTATTCGCCGGCGGCGGAGGCTTCTTTCAGCGCGGCGATGTCGCCGCTTTCGCTGCCGAAAGAAAGCATGTCCACGCAGCCGAGGGCAGTTATAATTCCCACTGCACCCGCGGCAAATCCCTCCGCCGAGGACAGGCTGTATTTCGTGGGAAGCTCCAGCACGAGGTCAACGCCGTTTTCCAGCGCGGTGCGGGCGCGGGCGTATTTGTCGAACACGGCGACGTCGCCGCGCTGCGTGAAGTTCCCGCTCATTACGGCAACGATGTGCGTTGCCCCCGCTGCGCGGGTCTGCTCAAGCTGGTATTTATGCCCGTTGTGAAACGGGTTGTATTCGCATATTACTGCCGCAGTTTTCATGGCACACGCTCCTTTGAAATATTTACTTTATATATTTTACACCTAATGCGGCAATAAATCAATAATTTTTGATAAAAAGACTTGATTTTTCTGTGAAAAAGTTATAAAATAAATGTGGATTATGCACGAGCCGCAGTATGAAAAGTGTGCCCGCGCGAAAACTAAGAAAGGAAATCAAGTAAAATGAAAATTCTGGTCATCAATGCAGGCAGCTCTTCACTGAAGTATCAGCTTATCAATATGGAGGACGAAAGCGTTATCGCAAAGGGTAACTGCGACCGCATCGGCATCGACGGTCACATCAAGCACACCGCTTTCGACGGAAGAAAGTATGAAGAGGATTGCAGCTTCCCCACACATACAGAGGCTTTTGAAAAGCTTGTTGAAGTACTTACAAAGAGCGACGCAAGCGTGCTCAAGAGCATGGACGAAGTATCCGCTGTCGGCCACAGAATAGTACAGGGCGCCGAAGTATTCGACAAGACGACTCTCGTTACCGACGAAGTTATCCAGCAGATAGACGATCTGTCCGAGCTTGCCCCCGTACATAACCACCCGCACGCCCTTGCACTGAGAGCCTGCAAGAAGGTTATCCCCGCTACAACACCTCAGGTAGTTGTATTCGATACTGCGTTCCACCAGACCATGCCCGAGAAGGCTTATATGTACGGCCTGCCCTTCGAGTGCTACGAAAAGTACCATGTAAGAAAGTACGGTTTCCACGGCACATCCCACAGATTTGTTACTCAGGCGCTGGCTGACGCCCTCGGCAAGGATATCAAGGATCTGAAGATCGTATCCTGCCACCTTGGCAACGGCTCTTCCATCACCGCTGTTGAGGGCGGAAAGTCCATCGATACTTCCATGGGCTTCACTCCTCTGGACGGCGTTATAATGGGCACACGCTGCGGCGCGGTAGACGCTTCTGCCGTAACATTTATCGCGGACAAGATGCACCTCTCCCCCAAGGAGATGAGCGATTACCTCAATAAGAAGTCCGGCTTCCTCGGCATTTCCGGTATCTCCAGCGATAACCGCGACATCACCGACGCTGCCGAGCACGGCGACAAGAAGGCACAGCTCGCGGGTGAAATGCTGCGCTATGAGATAAAGAAGTACATCGGTTCCTATGCAGCTGTAATGAACGGCCTTGACGCTGTCATCTTCACCGGCGGTATCGGCGAGAACTCCGACGATGTCCGCGCCGACGTATGTAACAACATGGAGTACCTCGGAATCAAGTTCGACGACGCCGCAAACAAGGGTCTGCGCGGCAAGCTCGCAAGAATTTCCGCCCCCGACAGCAAGGTCGAGGTCTGGGTGGTTCCCACCAACGAAGAGCTCCTTATCGCGCGCGATACAAAGGCACTGGTTGAGTCCCTCGGAAAATAAACCGTTTTTCGATAAAATCTCCAAATTTTGTTGACATAGCCGCCCTGTTTGTGGTATAATAAACAAAAGGTTTGATGCATATACAATTGGCGGTTATATGGGAAAAAAACAACGTATATGATTGCTGTACCATGACCGAAAGGCCATGGTACTGTGATTTTATACGGTTAATCAAGGGGGATCGGAAATGAGGGAAAAATTGCGCGGAAAAAAGCACACGGACGGATCCGGACTTGCTTTCAAAATAGTTGCGATGGCGGTGGTGCCGCTGCTGATACTGTCGCTTATCGCGTCGTTTTTTATCGCGAACGCTATCTATACCGGCTTCAACAAGGAAGTTTACAATGAACTGCGCAGCGAGTGCGCCACGATAAATAACTTCATAGGCAGAAAGATCTCCAGCAGCACATATCAGAATTCGGAGATAAAGCCCGATCTTTTCGACAACGTTGCGGAGATAACGGGAATGGATATCACGCTGTTTTTCGGGAACGAACGCTATGTCACCACCGTCAGGAATACAGACGGAAGCCGTGCGGTGGGAACCGTTGCGTCGGATGAGGTTACAGAATGTGTTTTCGCCGGCAGTGACTTCTTCTCCGGCGAAACCAATATCAACGGCGAGATATATTTTGCGTATTATATGCCGCTTGTGAATGCCGGGGGCGAAGTAATAGGCATGACTTTCGCGGGAAAAACGCGGGATAATGTTTCGCACGAAATTGCGTATTCAATAATGGGAACGCTGGCGGTTTCGTGGGTGCTGACCGCGGTGGTGGCGGTAGTGTGCGGTACGGCGGCGAGAAGAATGGTTGACAGCCTTACCATGACCGCAGAGTTTATGGGCAGGATAGCCTCGGGCGATATCGACTGTGTCCCCGATGAAAGAATGCTTTCCCGCAGGGATGAGATAGGAGGCATGGGAAGAGCCGCCGTGAAGCTTCAGCAATCGCTGCGGGAGCTTATTTCCAACGACCCGCTTACGGGGCTGTTCAACAGGCGCGCCTGCAATATCAAGCTTGCGGAAATGCTGGACAGGGCAAAGACGGAGGATTCGGGTCTTACGGTGGTCATCGGTGACATAGACCTTTTCAAGAAATTCAACGACCGCTACGGTCATGCCTGCGGAGATCTGGTGCTGAAGGATGTTTCGGCTATTCTGAAGGAAGGCACGAACGGATTCGGAATTGCTTCACGCTGGGGCGGGGAGGAGTTCCTGCTGGCGTTTTCGCTGCCCGATGGGGAATCCTCGGCGGCAATGGAGCGGATAATGCAGCGGATAAGAAGCTTCCGCTGTGAATACGACGGGGAGGAGATCTCCGTTTCGATGACATTCGGCGTGCAGCATTATTCGGGGGAGAATAACACCGACGTGCTTGTAAACGCCGCAGACGCAAAGCTTTATTATGGCAAGAACCACGGCAGGAATATGATCGTTGAGCATATTCCCGAGGAAATAATACAGAACTGACAGGAGAATTATTATGGAAAAAATAGCGGCACTGCTGCTTTCGCTCATCGTTATGCTGACCGGCTGTACAAATCAGAATGGCAGCAGCACATCCACAGTGGACAGCACAGCTTCCTCTATTTCGCAGACGGAACAGACGGATAACGACATCCACGAGAACGAACCCATGGCTTCCGCGGGTTTCACCGTGGATGGGACAAGGCTTCTTGACGCAAACGGAAATGAGTTCGTAATGCGCGGGATAAATCATCCGCACAGCTGGTTCGCGGCAGAGGATGATGTAGCGCTGGAGGCAATTGCCGCCACAGGCGCAAACACCGTCCGTATCGTATGCGGCGATGGTCAGCAGTACAACCGCGACAGCGCGGATACGCTGAAAGCCATCGTTGAAAAGTGCAAAGAGCTGAAAATGATCGCGATACTTGAGGTACACGACATAACCGGCAAGGACGATATCTCACTGCTCGAAAACACCGTAGATTACTGGATAGATGTAAAGGACGCACTCATCGGAAACGAAACGAATGTAATCCTTAACATTGCCAACGAATGGGTCGGCAAGTGGGAGAGCGAGGTATGGCGCGACGGCTATGTTTCCGCAATACCCAAGCTGCGCGAAGCGGGAATAAAGAACACGATACTCGTAGACGCGGCGGGCTGGGGACAGTATGGCCAGAGCATCGCGGACTACGGCGAGGAAGTTTTCGCGGCGGACCCCGATGCTAATACTATGTTCTCAATACATATGTACGGCTCCGCGGGAAAGAACAAGGCTTCCATAAAGCGCAATCTTACCGGCGTCACCGATAAGGGGCTGTGCGTTATCGTCGGGGAATTCGGCTATACCCATTCCGACGGCGACGTTGATGAAGATTACATCATGGAATACTGCACCGAAAACAACATCGGCTACCTCGGCTGGAGCTGGAAGGGCAACGGCGGCGGTGTTGAATATCTCGACATTGCAAATGAGTGGGACGGCTCGGTGCTTTCCGCCGACTGGGGCGAGAAGCTTATAAATGGCGAAAACGGCATAGCCAAAACATCGAAGATATGCAGCATTTTTGAATAAGGAGCGAATATGTACTCACCAAACGAAAAAAGATACGATACAATGGTATATAACCGCGTCGGAAAGAGCGGTCTGAAGCTTCCTGCGGTTTCGCTGGGGCTCT
The DNA here is from genome assembly GCA_934481445.1 of uncultured Oscillospiraceae bacterium. Lineage (GTDB taxonomy): Bacteria > Bacillota > Clostridia > Oscillospirales > Ruminococcaceae > CAG-115. Next base: position 6,927 of record CAKSPC010000028.1, on the reverse strand, counting down.
GGCAGAACTTCGGGCACGGCGGCTGCTTTGCAAACATGGAAAACATGGTGCATACTGCCTTTGACCTCGGCATAACCCATTTCGATCTTGCGAACAATTACGGCCATCCCTATAACGGCAGCGCCGAGGAGAATTTTGGCAGGATACTTGACAGGGGAATGCGGGAATACCGCGATGAACTCTGCATTTCCACCAAGGCAGGGTATGAGATGTGGCCGGGTCCCTACGGCGACAGAAACGGCTCACGCAAGTACCTCACAGCCTCCCTTGATCAGAGCCTTAAACGCATGAAGCTCGATTATGTGGATATTTACTATCACCACATTTTCGATCCGAACACCCCGCTCGAGGAAACCGCGCTGGCGCTGGACAATGCGGTGCGGCAGGGAAAGGCGCTGTACGTCGGCATTTCCAACTACAACGCTGCGCAGACCGAGGAGATAAGCCGCATTTTTGCGGAGCTGAAAACCCCGTTCATAATCAACCAGCCGTCATATTCCATGCTCAACCGCTGGATAGAGGACGACGGTCTTGACCGCTATGCCGAGGAGAGCGGCATAGGCCTTGCGGTGTTCTCGCCGCTTTATCAGGGCTTCCTCACGAACAGGTACCTAAACGGTATCCCCGAGGATTCAAGGGTAGGCAGGGGCGCAACGTGGATAGGAAACCAGCTTACAGAGAAAATGGTAGCGCGGCTTAATAGGCTGAATGATATCGCTGCGTCCCGCGGGCAGTCGCTGTCGCAGATGGCGCTTTCGTGGGTGCTGCATAACAAGGCGGTGGCAACCGTGCTGATAGGCGCTAGCCGCCCCGAGCAGATAACCGAAAACGCCGCGTGCATCCAGCACCTCGATTTTTCGGAGGAAGAACTTGCGGCGATCGAGAAGATACTTGCAGAGTAAAATCAAAAGCACCCTATATGGGGTGCTTTTTTATTATCTTATGTGAAAATCCCGTGATTTTTGTTCAACGGCACTTGACTTTTCTGTAAAAATATTATATAATATTACTATTCTCAAGTGTGCACTAAAACACAATTATACTGAAATTAATGAATTAACGAAAGGAAACACTTTATATGTCAAATACTGCGCGTCACGATTCGGATAAACGAGTAATCCGCACAAAAAAGGCTATTAAGGCAGCTCTTTTCAAAATAATGGAAAACAAGGACATATCGGCGATAACCATAAGCGAGCTCACCGCAGAGGCTAACGTCAACCGCCGCACATTCTACACACATTACCGCAATCTCACGGATATTCTCAATGAGATAGAGGGGGATCTTGTGGCGGCTCTGAAGGAGCTTGTGGACAAATTCGACGAAAACGAGTTTGAAACCAGCACATATAATCTGTTTCTCGGGCTTGACAGACTGATAACGGTGGATTTCGATTATTATTTCCATCTTGTGCGCGTGGATATGCGCGGTATGCTGATGTCAAGGCTGAAGAATGTCATCAAGATATCGGCGGACAGCCTTGTCGGCTCGCTTTCGCACAAACCGGGAAGCGACGCGGCGGTGGTTTCCGCGTTTATCGTAGGGGGATTTTTCAATACATATCTCGAGTGGCACAACAAACCCGGCGATATGCCGATAGAGCGCCACGCGCAGCTTGCGGCGGCGATGGTCGGACTTTGCGCAAAGAATGCGCAGAAAGTCGCGGCGGAGATAAAGTAATTGAATATAATGCGGCGTCTGCCTGGCAGGCGCCGTTTTTTGTGCTTCCGAGCCGCATTTTGCGGTTAAAAAGTGAATAATTTCTCCGTTTTCTGCGGAATATAGTTAAAAAACGCCGCTTGTCGGCGGAAAACGGAGGAACATAATGAAAGACAAGGTTTTCGGAGTTCTCCAGCGTGTGGGCAGGTCGTTCATGCTGCCGATAGCGCTGCTGCCTGCGGCGGGGCTTCTGTTGGGGATAGGCAGCTCGTTTACAAATCCAACTACGCTGGAAACATATCACCTTACAAATATAATCACAGAGGGCGGCGTGCTATACACCATCCTTGATATCATGAGCAAAACGGGAAGCGTTGTGTTCGATAACCTTGCGCTGCTGTTTGCGATGGGCGTTGCCATAGGTATGGCGAAGCAGGAAAAAGAGGTCGCGGCGCTTTCCGGCGCGATAGCGTTTCTTATAATGAACACCGCGATATCAGCGCTGATAACCGCCGGCGGCGGTATCGCCGCCATGCCCGCAAATTCCACGACCACAGTGCTTGGCATAACAACGCTGCAAATGGGCGTTTTCGGCGGCATTATCGTAGGGCTTGGCACCGCGGCGCTCCATAACAGGTTCTACAATATCCGCCTGCCGCAGGTGCTCTCGTTTTTCGGCGGGACAAGGTTTGTACCGATAATTTGCAGCGTGGTGTTCCTAGGCGTGGGCGTGCTGATGTTCTTTGTGTGGCCTGTCATTCAGCGGGGAATATCCGCGCTCGGCACGCTGGTGCTCAATTCGGGCTATGCGGGGACATGGATATACGGCATAATCGAGCGTGCGCTGATACCGTTCGGGCTTCACCATGTATTTTATATGCCGTTCTGGCAGACGGAGCTCGGCGGCTCAATGGTGATAGACGGAACGGTCGTAACGGGCGCGCAGAACATTTTCTTTGCGGAGCTTGCTTCCCGCTCGACGGAGCATTTTTCCTCCTCGGCGACAAGGTTCATGGCGGGCAAATTCCCGTTTATGATCTTCGGACTTCCTGCGGCGGCATATGCGATGTACCGTGCGGCTCGACCCGAAAAGAAAAAGGCAGTTGGCGGCCTGCTGCTGTCCGCGGCGCTCACCTCTGCGATAACAGGCATCACGGAGCCGCTGGAATTTACGTTCCTGTTTGTGGCGCCGCTGATGTACGGCGTTCACTGCGTGCTTGCGGGGCTGTCGTATATGCTGATGCATATACTGAATGTCGGCGTAGGTATGACGTTTTCGGGCGGCGCGATAGACCTTGTGCTGTTCGGCGTGCTTCAGGGAAACGCGAAAACCAACTGGATATGGATAGTTATTGTCGGGCTGATATATGCGGTGATATACTATTTCGCATTCTATTTCATGATAACAAAGCTGAACCTCAAAACCCCCGGCAGGGAAGCGGACAACGAGGAAACGAAGCTCTACACCCGCGCTGATATGCCGAAAAAGGGCGGCGTCAGCGCTCTGATACTGCGGGGGCTTGGCGGCAGGGACAATATTACGGATATCGACTGCTGCGCTACAAGGCTCCGTGTAACGGTGAAGGATCCCGACCCTGTCAACGACAGCATATTGAAGCAGAGCGGCGCTTCGGGGGTCATTCGCAGGGGAAACGGCGTGCAGGTCATATACGGCCCGCAGGTTTCGGTGATAAAATCCGACCTTGATGAATATATGAGGACATCCCGCGACGACCACAACGATATTCCTCCTGCGGGCACGGAAAAGAACGAGCTTGCGGAGGCTGCAGAGATAGACAGGGCACTGCGGACAACAACGCTGTATGCCCACATGAACGGAACAATGGTACCGCTGGAAGAAGTGAACGACGAAGCGTTTTCGCAGAAGGTGCTCGGCGACGGCGCAGCGATAGACCCCGCCGAGGGCAAGCTGTATTCCCCCTGTGCCGGAAAGGTCGCGCAGGTATTCGGCACGGGACACGCGGTAACGCTGGAAACGGACGATGGTGCGGAGGTGCTTCTGCACATCGGAATTGACACGGTGAAGCTCGGCGAGGGATATTTCAAGCCGCACGTTTCAGAGGGGCAGCGGGTGGACCGCGGCGATATGCTGATATCCTTTGATATGAAGGCGGTGCGCGAGGCGGGATACAGCCTTGTAACCCCGATGATAATCTGTAACACGGAGGACTGGTCGGAGTTAAAGGTGCTCGAAAGCGGTAAGATATCGGCGGGAAGCGAATTTATTCGCCTTGAAAAATAGCATCCCGACTAAAAAACATACCACGGGTGATTGACACGCGGCGAAAAAAGGAGTATAATATTATTATGCGGTCGTGTTGTTTTGCCGGCCGAAGTATGTTTTCGGAGGGTCATTGATATGGCTATTTTAGTAACGGGCGGCGCGGGATTCATCGGTTCTCATACCTGCGTGGAGCTTCTTAATGCAGGCGAAGAGATCGTTGTTATGGATAATTTCTATAACTCCAATTCCATGGCGCTGGACGGTATCAGAAAGATAACCGGTAAGGATTTCAAATTCTATGAAGCGGATATGCTGGACATCGCAGCGGTGGACAGAATATTTGCAGAAAACGATATAGAGCAGGTGATACACTTTGCGGGCTACAAGTGCGTTCCCGAGAGCGTATCCAAGCCGCTGATGTATTATTCCAACAATCTGCGTGGAACGTTCAACATCCTTGAAACGATGAAGAAATACGGCTGCATAAAGTTCGTGTTCAGCTCCTCCGCGACGGTTTACGGCATCCCCGAAACTGTTCCCGTAAAGGAAGATTTCCCGCTTTCGGCAATCAATCCTTACGGCAGCACAAAGCTCATCATCGAAAATCTCTGCCGCGAGATGTACAACGCAGACAAGACGTGGACTATGATACTCCTGCGTTATTTCAACCCTGTCGGCGCGCACAGCAGCGGTCTTATCGGAGAGGATCCCAACGGAATCCCGAACAACCTTATGCCCATCGTACTCGACAAGGCGTCCGGCAAGCGCGACAAGCTTGAGGTAGCGGGCGATGATTATCCCACCCCCGACGGAAGCTGCGTAAGGGATTATATCCACGTTGTCGACCTTGCAAAGGGTCATGTTGCGGCTGTAAGAAAGGCTCGCAAGCTGGACGGCGGCTGCCCCGCATATAATCTCGGCACTGGCAAGGGCTATTCCGTAAAGGAGATACTCGACACATTCCAGCGCGTAAACGGCATTGACCTCGGATACACCATCGGCGCACGCCGCCCCGGCGACGCAGCGACGACTTATTCGGATCCGTCGCTGGCTGAAAAGGAACTCGGCTGGAAAGCAGAACTGGGTATTGAAGAAATGTGCCGCGACGCATGGCACTTCAGACAGGTTCGTGCAGCGGAGGAAGCAAAAGTTTAAATTTGTTACTGCTCCCCGAGGGGCGTCGGGTAGAGTTTTTCTCAAAATCCCCTAAAGGGATTTTGATTTCCTGCGGAAATACCGAAAAGCTCAAACCGCTCCGCATGGCATTTTAGAGAAGTTCGTGCAGCAGAGGAAGCAAAGGTATAAATTAAAAATCGCGGCGGAAAGCTTATGTTTCCCGTCGCTTTTTTTGCGCCGCATTCTCCCCGCTCCGTAAACGCTATGTGTAATTTTCGTGAAATGTCGGTCAAATGTCGATCTTTTTGTTGACAAAACGAAATCAATGTGTTATAATACCACCGTTGCAAATTCAGAATAATAATGCGAGGTGAGCAGAGTGAACAACAGTGACAGTATCGGGCGAAAACGGCATGACGCCCGCATAACGGACGGCACACTCTGCCGCCTGTTTTTCTGCGCGGAATAAAGCGCGGAATATATAATTAAATACGGGTGCCATACCATGCCCGGCTTCACTTTCAATTAGGATTGCAGCGAAATTTTTAATTGAAAGGCAGGGTCATGCTATGATCAATGAAAAGGAAATTCTTACCGCACAGACTGCCGAAACCGTCGGCAGACCCGATTTTACAGCGGAGATCGCGCAGCTCGTAAAAAGCGATCTCTCCCCGAAAATGCTGCATGAAAAGCTTCTCGGATACCACGACAGCGACATCGCCGAAGCAGCGGAGATGCTCGAAGCCCCCGAGAGAATAAAGCTTTTCCGCATACTCGAAACCGCGGAGCTTGCGGATGTTTTCGAGTATATCCCGTCGGAAAAGGCGGCAGAGTATCTTGGCGAAACTGATATCAGAAAGACTGTCGCGCTCATCGGCAGCATGGAAAGCGACGCAGCGGCGGATATCCTGCGGGAGCTTCCCAAGGAAAAGCGCACGCAGGTGATAGCGCTTCTGGACGGCGATTTCAGAAGAAAAATGGAGCTTATCGTGTCCTTCGACGAGGACGAGATCGGAAGCTGCATGAGCACGAACTACATCGTTATAAATTCTGAAATGACCGCCGCAGAGGCGATGGACGCGCTTGTTTCTCAGGCGCAGGAGAACGACAACATCTCCACACTGTTCGTCACCGCAAAGGACGGCGGCTTCTACGGCGCGGCGGATCTCCGCGACCTTATCACCGCGGACAATAACGCCCCCGTAATGCAGTTCGTAACGACGTCTTTCCCATATGTATACGGCAGCGAGAGCATAGACAGCTGCATTGAGCGGCTGAAAAATTATTCCGAGGACAGCATTCCCGTGCTGGACAGCAGCAACGATATTCTGGGCGTTATCACCCTGCGCAGCCTGCTGGAAGTCGTTGACGACGAGATGGGCGAGGACTACGCAAAACTCGGTGGTCTTACCGCAGAGGAGGATCTTTCCGAGCCGCTTCACGCAAGCCTTAAAAAGCGTATGCCGTGGCTGCTGGTGCTTCTGGTGCTGGGAATGGTGGTTTCCGGCGTGGTCGGCGCGTTCGAGAAGGTAGTTTCACAGCTTACGCTCATCATGGCGTTCCAGTCGCTTATACTTGACATGGCTGGTAACGTCGGCACGCAGTCGCTGGCGGTGACCATCCGCGTGCTTACCGACGAGGATCTGACTTTCATGAAGAAGCTGAAGCTCGTTGTAAAGGAAATGCGCGTGGGACTTTGCAGCGGACTTATCCTCGGGGTGCTTTCGGTCATCTTCGTTGGGCTGTACATCATGCTGATAAAGGGCTATGACGCAGGTTTTTCGTTTGCGGTTTCCGCGTGCATCGGCGCGGCGCTTATGCTGGCGATGTTTATTTCCAGCGCGGTGGGAACGCTCGTTCCGCTGTTCTTTAAGAAAATAAAGATAGACCCCGCGGTAGCTTCGGG
>CAKSPC010000027.1 GCA_934481445.1 uncultured Oscillospiraceae bacterium | reverse complement strand
AATCCGACTGTAGGGTCGGTTTTATTATTTGGTGGCATCGTTTTTCATTTCGCGGACGGTCGTCCGCGATTTCGCATTGCGAAACCATGAAAAACGACGCGTGCGCCTGCTTCTTCTTCATGTTTATCTTTTCTGTTTAAGCAGTAAATACAATCCGACTGTAGGGTCGGTTTTATTATTTGGTGGCATCGTTTTTCATTTCGCGGACGGTCGTCCGCGATTTCGCATAGTGAAACCATGAAAAACGATGCGTGTACCTACTTACTCTTCATGTTTATCTATTATTTATTTTTAAAAACTTTTGGATTTGATGTAGTATTCGCCGCTAAAACCGTAGTATATAGGTGAAGCCGGAAAGGAGGCGGTATGATGACAGATGATGAAAAAATCATAGAAATGTTTTTTGAACGGTCAGAGCAAGGGTTGCGGGAACTAGACAATAAATACGGAAAAGCCTGTCACAAACTCTCATATAACATTGTGGGAAGCAGAGAGGATGCAGAGGAATGCGTCAACGACGCTTATTTAGGCACATGGAACGCCATCCCTCCTGCCCGTCCAGATCCGCTGTTATCCTATCTTCTGAAAATCGTTCGTAACATTTCGCTGAAAACATATTGGAGAAACAAAGCAGCCAAAAGAAACAGCCGATACACAATAGCTTTAGAGGAAATCGAAGCCTGTATAGCAGCCCCGAACACAGTAGAAACAGAAATTGAAGCCAGGGAGTTAGCCCGTATCATCGAAAGTTTTCTGGACACACTGACCATCGAAAACCGCGTTATCTTCATGCGCCGCTATTGGTTTTCCGATAGCTGCAAGGACATAGCACAGATGATGGGGCTTTCGGAAAAAAACATCTCCGTCCGGCTGACCCGCATTCGCGGGAAAATGAGGCAATACTTAATCGAAAGGGAGGTACTCGTATGAACACAAAAACGTTTTCCGACGCTATGAGCGAACTTGGCACAAAATATGTTGACGAAGCACTTTCTTACAATAAGATCCGCCTGTCCGGAAGTCCCGGAAGAATTGCCGTATTGATCGCCGCCGCGGTAGTCCTGATGGCGCTGTGCGGTTTTGCCGCTTATGAATCGGGGCTGTTTGACCCGTGGCTGCAAAAAAACTCTGTCGATCCGATAATAACCGTTCAAAGCGCTATCGAGGGGCAGGCCGACAAAGAATACACGATCACCGTCCGCGTTGACGAAATTAAAATTGACGAAGACGAAACAGCCCGCATAAGGGCAGAATATACTGGCAGCGACCTTGCGGAAGCACGGGGATGGACGGACGAATTTCTCGCCGAACACTTTATTGTCGTATGGGCGAAATACTACGTTGAGTACGACCACACCAAAACTTTTTTGGATGACGGTTATACGGAACAATTCTTCTATCTGACTCAGAATGCAGAAACCGGAGAATGGATGATCACTGACAATACCTCTCCAAACACAAGTACACAATAATATAATGAAACCTGCGCAGTTCTCTTCTTCAAGTCGCCGCCAAATAAGGTTGGATTTTATTCTCGTTGATATCCCCATACCACAAAACAGCCGCCAAAAATGGCGGCTGTTTATCATTAAATCTCCTTGCGCTTGCTTACGATAATATAATTTACCGCCTTTTTGGTCGGATACTTCACGCTGGTCGCCGTGACCGTATAAACGCCCTCGGCAGACGGTGCCTTGTAAATACCGTTCCTGCTGATGGTGCCGCCGTTCTTGTCCGCGACGTCCCATATGCAGTTCGTATTGTCTGTGCCCTCGATAATGCACTCAAGCCCCACTGTTTCCCGCGGCTCGATGTTAACAAGGTTGGGCTTGATGGATATCGAAACCTTTTCCACGTCCATCATATCCTTTGCCGACTGCTCCTGCGCCCTCACCGCGACCCAGTGAAGCCGTATGCTGCCCGCATTTATCCTGTCCAGAAGCCGCACCGCTATCCTGAACGTTCCCTTGGAATTATACGAAATAATGCTGTGCTGTATCTTCGGGAAATCCATGCTGTACGGCGTGCCCTCAAACAGCGACGGGTCGCCGAAAACAACCGTGTCGTCCGCGTCACCCGAGAAGCTGTCCACGCACTCAAACCCGACGCTGTATGAAACGCTTCCCTCGCCCAGCCCGTGCACTATCTCGGATGAATAATATATCTTCCCGCGGTAGTCATTGGTTATGTCGATACTCTCCACGCCGCTGGAAATGTTGTTAGCGGCGGGCTCGCGCGCCGAAAGGACAGCGTCGTTTATCCCTGCGGACTGCTGCCGCATTTCGGGCTGCTTCGGTATCCTGCTCATTATAAAATCTATCGGTGCGCTGTGTATGTACTGGTCAAACGGAAGCGTGCGTATCATCCCTATGCGCTTTCCGCCGTTGTCGAGGTAAAACTGCGCGAGATACAGCAGAGAATCGTCGTTCATTACATCGAGGTGGAAATACTCCCTGCGAAGTCTTTCGCTGACGGGCTCGTCAATGACCTCAGTAGCCGCAGTGGCGCCAAGACAGGGCACCTGCTCCTCCCCGACGATTATCTTTATATCCGCCGCCGTAGCTGTTACTTTGTTCATCCCCGCATTCCTGCTGTGCGGCGGGAGATATATGCGCTGCTCCCAGTGGTCGCAGGTGTCCTCAGCGTTGTAGTAAATAACGCCCGTGCCGTCGCTGAAGCTGTCGCAGTGGACGTTTATCTCCGCCGAAACGCTCTTATCCAGCCCGTGTTTATCCACCGCCACCGTCACCGCAAGGCTCTCCCCGGCGCTAACATATTTCGGTACGACGATATACACCGTCAGCCCCTCCGCGCGGTATAACTCCGTTACCGTTTCCGCCACGGCGGACAGCCCGTTTATGTTGCCCCGCGGCCGCTCGTTAGTGAAAAACAGCCTGTAGCCCTCTCTGTATCGGTCGTATTCCGTCCTGCTGCTGTCGTACATAGGGGATGTCTTATCCATCGGCAGCTCGGAATATTCCGCGCAGAGATACACCTCGCTGCCCGTGTCAACGGCATCAAATCCGTCCGTAGCGGTGATATTCCGAAGCACCGGAACATCAATGCAGATATCTCTCCCGTATCGGTCAAACGCGTACCCGCACTCCACCGAGTAATTCTCATCATCCACCGCCACAACATCAAACCCGCTTACTACCCCCGCGCCGCACACTCCGCAGCGGAGCGCCCGCAGCTTGCTGTCAAGATAGCCGTGCTCCTCGCGAAAATCCCGCACCGTGAGCTGCTTTCCTTTGTAGTAATTCGGTCTTATGAACGGAAATATTTCATTATAGTTCATGGCTGCTCCTTTTTGGGTATAGTTCTCAAATGATAAATCCGCTTCCGAATCTGTCGTCGGAGAGCGTCATATCCTCTGCGCCTGCGCGCCTTATAACAAGCCTTGGGGTTATCCCCGCGGGCGAAAAGTCCTTCAGCAGCCGAAGCAGCTCCGCATAGTGCCTGCCCGACTTCACCGCTTCGCGGCTCACCTCCGCCGAAAACGACATCGCGCCCTTTTCTGCGGTAATAATCGGCTTCTCCCCGAGAAGTATCCCGAAAAGCTCCGAAAGTGCCTCCTGCGTGCCTTTCAGCCGCACCAGCCGCGCGGAATTCCTGATAAGCTCCCGCAGCCGCTGCTCATCCCATATTGCCGTAACGCCTATTCCCTGCCATGCAAGCAGCCGCTCGAGATCTTTTCCCGTCGCACGGTCGGGGTCGAGCCGCCGCTCCAGCCCGAGTATAGCGCGGTCTGTTTCGTCCGTTACTGCGCGGTACATCGCCAGCAGATCGTTCAGCGCGCCGTTGTCCGTCTTTGCGAACACCTCCGGCAGCAGTTCCATATACGAGGCCGCCGAGCAGCTGACGCTCACGCTTTTCATCATGAACGCGCTCCCCTGCTCGGGGAAAAACTGCACCGCGAACAGCAGCCACCTGCCCCGCAGCTTGTGCAGCGGCACGGTGTCCGCGTCCACAAACACCGCCGCGTCAAGCTCCTCAACGGGGGAAGCCCCGCCGCGTATATAGTCCGCCAGCGCCTTTGTCAGCGGAATTTTGCCGCCGTCATGCTCAATATAGTCGCTGTCGGAAGCCGCCGCGATAAACCTGAAGCTGCCCTTTTCGGGGCGGATGCAGTCTATCAGCGCCGTGTCCCATACTGTGCCGTCCTCGCCGCTGTCCGCCGCGGGGGACACCCAAAGTCCACCCTCACCGAACGCAGCCGCGCCGTCCGCTTTTTCGCAGCGGCCGACTATCCCCTGCGGAATGCCGCTGCACGAAAATGTAAAATGCTTTCTTTCCACTGCGGCCCTCCTCAGTATTCCTCGCACCTGACATCGACCGAGCGCAGATACATCCTGCACCATGTGGGAACGTTTATCCCGCCGTCGGGCTGATGCACCGCTTCCGCCGCGCTGCAACGTATGCTCAGCGAGCTGACCGCAGTCACCTCGGGGAGAGCGCTCAGCTCCCGCAGCAGCATGCCCTTGTCTATGCCGTGGCGTATTTCTTCAAAATAATTCTCCAGGAATCTGCGGACGGTGTCCTCTGCGGAGATATAATAATCATCCGAACGTACCCGCACGCTGATATCCGCCGCCGCGTACTTCGGAAACCTCACCGTAAGCGCCAGCGTTATCGCGCAGAGCCGCTCCATCCGCCGCTTTACCGCCGCGATGTACCACCCCAGCGACTCCGCCGCCTGCTCGGGATGGGGCACATCGGGGTGAATTATCACCGTAACAGCGTTGGGTATAACCTTGCCGTCCCTGCCCTCGGTGGGGTAGACTTCCGCGTCCTTTATAAGCACCCCCGCCGTATTCTTCGCGTATTCGATGAAATCATTCTCCGAAAGCAGCGTTTTCTCCTTCGGCTCGGAAAGCACCCTCGCGAAGGTTTCAACGGGGCGCTCGGAGGATATTCCTCCCGCCGCCGCAGCGGGGCGCATTGCCTTTGTTCCCTCGAAAGTAAACGCCCCTGCGGGGATATTGCCCCTTGCCCCCGCCGTCAGCGCGAGGGAAACAAACACCACCTGCCCCGCGGGCAGCGCCTTTCCGCAGAAATTATCCCCGAACACAAGCTCGCTGCCCTCCACCGCGAAAACGCGCTCATCCGCGCCGCATCGGGAAAGCGAGTCGGTCCTTGTCCACCGTTCGTATCCGTTTTCATTCCCGACGAGGATTTCCGTGTACCTCGGGCATACCCCCGCAAAATTGAGGGTTATCCGCTGCCCGCAGGTGCCGTCGGATGCATACACGCTGAAATCACGGATGTGCTCATGCTCATACGCCGCGAGCAGCAACACGGGCTCTTTATCCCCGTCATGCTCCGCAAACATCGCAGAAAGCTGTTCCCGCGAGGATGTTACAAGGCGGAATTTATCCCCTGCCCTGTCCGCTGCAAAAGCAATTCCAAGCTTCTCCGCGTCTGTCCAGCCGCCGTTTTTCCGCACGAACAGCCGCAGAACTCCCTCCACCGCCAGCATGCCGCCGAAATACATAGCGTTCTTTTGGAATTCATCCCTGCTGAACTCCGCAAAGGCACATTTTCTGTCGAGCTGCTCCGCCGTGCAGATGTCTGTATAAGCCCCGCGGAACATGGGCAGCCTGTCAAATCCGCGCTTTTTCACCACCGCACGGATGGGGTAGAAGTTTCCGTTGGAGCTGTGCGCGCCCTTTATTGAAAAGCGCAACACCCCCGTGCAGAAGCAGCCATAGGTCCCGTCGGAAATAACATCAATATCATGCCATCCGTTCCTGCCTCCCTCGCCGCCGAAATACTGCCAGAGTATCTCCGTTCCGGGTTCGAACGAACTCATATCTTCGGGAATTATCCTCCCGGCGCCGTCAAAACACAGAAGAAGCTGCTCCTCCCGACCAGCCGAAAACGGCTTCTCGAAGCCTATCACGAACTGATCCCCGCCGCCGAATATCTCGACCGAGCCGCCGTCGATACTGCAGCGTTCCGCCTTTCCGTCCCTGACGTTCGCGAAAACCACCGCCCTGTTCCCACTCGGGGAAACATTCTCCTGCGTTTCAAAAACAAGGCTGTCAGCGCGCAGCTTCGTCCCCGCGGGGACGGGCTCGCCGCCATCAAAAACGACATACGTCCGCGCAGGCGCCGCCTCCAGCGGAGCATATCCGTACAGCGCGCAGAGGTCTTTCAGTATCCCCCCGCTCACTTTTCCCATGTTCCGCCGCTGCTCCGAAAGGACGCAGGTAAGAAGCTCCAGCAGCGTCACCCCGACGCTGCCCTCGGAAAAGCTGCTCTTCCCGTCGGTCAGTGTATACAGCTCCTGCTCTCTTTCCGAAAGCGATTTTTCTATGTCGAAAGCTTTTATTTCGGGCAATTCCACCATTGCCGACGCTCCTTTCCGTTAAATTCTTATCTGCTCCTCGCGTATTCTCAGGGTGATCTCCCCTGAAACGGGCACGCCGCAGGGAATGTCGCAGTTTTCCCCGCCGATAAGCCTGCCGCCGCTTTCAAAAAGGAGCTGCATCCTGTCAATGTGCTTTATGTGCGCCGCCCCGAGTATCACCGCCGAAATATCCTGCGCCGTCGGGAAGCTTCCGATGTCGAAGCCGTTTCCCGCCGCGCCGCCGCATATCGGGTCGAGATACCGCGACAGCCTTTCCGAAATGTCCGCGTGTATCGTCTGCGGATATACCTCTCCGTCGGAGGTGACGTCCGCGGTTATGTTCACCTTAACGCGCTCCGCGCCGATGACCCGCAGCGCTCCCCGCATATAAAACGGCATTGCGCCGCTGACTTTTTCGGAAATCCCCCTCGCCGCAAGGCGGGAAGCATTATTGTCAACGCCCTCCGTCAGCAGCACGAGAAGTATCTCGTCCCCGCTTCCGATGCACCGCGCCCTGTGCACGGAGTATTCGGAATTGAGCGCAATGCTCTCAATATCCCCCGCGGATATCCCCCGTCCGAGGGTACGCACATTGTCCGCGCCGCGGGCGGTGCATTCCCCGGGGGTCTCTCCGTCGCTGCCGCCGAATGTCGGCTCGGGATTATATACGCTGTCCACAAACGGCACGGGGTCAAGGAAATGATCTATGCTCATCGCGGGTTCGTTTCCCGCGGCGCCGTCGGTCGTCGTGTATTCCGCGGCGATATTCGGTTCCCCGCTCGTTTCGGGGCGGAATGCCTTGTCAAAGGATATCGTACCCGTGCGGCGGTCGAGGGTGTATTTCTCGGGACTTATCACCCGCCACTCGTCCTCCGCAAACACGCTTATTTCCGCCGAGAAAACATTCCCCTGCGCCAGTTCAAGCGGCTCGCCGGAATAGGAAAACGTCATCCTGTCGCACCGCGCCGTCTGTATAACGGGCACGACGTCCACGGTGATTTTCCCGACGCGGCGCAGCTCCGCATTCCCCGCCGAGGAAGCCCGCAGCCAGCAGCCCTCCTCGCCGAAAAGCACCGCCCGCTCCATCCTGTCATGCAGGGAAAACGTGATTATACCACCGCTGCGCAGATCATCCGTCCTGTCGGAAACATTCACGCCGAACCATCTTCCGTCCCGCGAAAGCGCCTCCCAGCAGATGTCCCCCTCCGCCGAAGATACCTCCGCGTCGAACATCATGCTGCTGTATCCCACGGGAAGTGCCCTGTCAAGGCAGATGTATGTGCATCTCTGCCCCGCGGGGGAACTTACCGACGGACGGTGCTCCCCCTCTACCCGCGCACAGCCGAGGTCCCTCGAAACATACAGCGCGTCGGGGCGTATACCCTCGCTGTAATCATACCCCGCCGTAAAGCACGCGACCCTCGGCATGACATATTCCATGCTGTCGGAGTACCCGCGGGTGATATCCTTTATGCGGCAGCGCACAAACAGCCCCTCGTCCGCGCCCACCGTCACCGCCGCGATGTCGTCTGGGCAGGTGAATGTTATTTTAAGCTGCGACTTATTTTCGTCCGCAAAGTCGCCGCTTCTGCCGTCGTCGCTGAAGAGCCTGCTCCAGCCCTTTCCGTTCCAGTATTCCCAGACGCAGCTTTCGATAAATTTGCGCAGCGGCGGCTTCGGCTGAAGCTTCGCGGCGGGCATAACGTTCTTCCACTGCACCTCAGCGGGCTCGGACGCCTGCGATATCGTTTCAAATTTCATATCCGCGCCGATGGTGACCGTCGCGCCGCTCTTGCTGAAGCATTCGTCCGAGCGGATGTACAGCGCGTCGTATGCCGCAGGCACGGCGCCAAACGGCAGAAAATCTCCGTCAGGAAGCTTTTCGTCGTTAAAATACGCCGCCTGAACTTTGAGCTCCTCCGCGGAACCTTTTATGAAAACGCTTTTCTGCGAGTACATCGGCTGCATATCCGCGCCGATATACCTCATGCGAAGCCATCTTCCGCTTTCCCCGCGGAACTCCGTCTGCGGCACGCTCTCCGAAAAATGCAGCGTGAATTTCCCATCCGAATACTCCGCCTTTTCCACGGAAACAAACCCGTTCTCCGTGAGATATTCCCACCTTACCGAGCCGTTTATAACCGCCTCAGGGCTTACCCCGTGCTGATCGGAACGGCTGACGTCGTATATCATGCATTCGCAGGAAAACGCGCCCTCGCTGCGCAGCAGTCTGTCCGCCGAAAAACAGATGTACGCGTCCGAAAGATCCTCCCCCGAAAGGTCGAAGAAATTCCCGCCGCTCCTGCAAAGCTTCCTGCCGTCCGTGCAGAACACCGCCTTCACCGAAGCCCCCGAAGCGTGCAGCTCCGAGGTGGTGATATACTCATGCTCCTCGCTGCCGAGCCTTGTTCCGCGCCTTATATGCACCGCGTTCTCCGATGTAGGCACGACCTTTATATACCCCTTGGAAGGCACCGCGTCCCTCTGGGTGAGCCCGTACATACTCAGGTACAGCACGCGGCAGCGCTCCGCCGCCGCAGGAAGAAGCGCCCTGTTCTCCGCCGTCATGTCTGCGAAGATATCCGTCAGCGCCGAAATATATTCCCCCTCGGAATATCTCCACTCGGGAAGATACAGCCTGCCCATAGAAACAAGCTCTCTCAGTATATCCTCTCGCGAAGCGGGAAGCTCCTTCATGCCGCACCCCTCCTTTTTCAGAATTTATCCCCGAGCACAAAGCTCATGCTCTGCTCATGCGCGTTTTCCCTCACGCGGTATTCTATCAGTATAACCAGCGCTCCCGCGTCGCCGCCGTTCCCATCCACGTTTACGGACACGTTGTCCACCCGCGGCTCAAACTGCGCTATGGACTGCATTACCTCGCTTCTTATGCGGGATATCAGCGAGTAATTAACGCTCTCGAATGCAAACTGCGTAAGGTCGCAGCCGTATTCGGGGCGGAGCAGCCGCTCACCCCTGCGGGTGGAAAGCAGCAGCACCAGCGACTGGCGTATATCCTCGTCAAGTCCGTTAAGCCGCGCCCCGCCGTTTTCGTCGAATGTCAGCGGAAACGCGATATCAGTTATTTCTGAGTTCATCCTTATTCTCCTTCAGAAGGCTGACCTGCTTCTCGCAGAGCATCATATAATGCCGCGCGATAAGGTCCCCGCGATTCACCCGCAGCACCTCTATCATGCGGCTACGCGCCTCGCGGGTGTTTCCCTGCGCGTATGCCTCCATGCCGCTGTTGAATGCGGAAAGTGTCGACAGCCGAAGCTGCTTTTCCTCCCCCATGCATCCCTCGGGCACATCGTAAAGCTTTATATCAAAGCGTCTCCCGCTCAGCCCATAAAGCTCCGACATCAGCCCGATATACCGCGTTGTTATGTTCACGCCGCAGAGCGCCTCGGCAACGTGCTCGGTTATCACGCAGGAAAGGTCGAACTGCTCCATTATTGCGGAAATGTATCTGTTGAATTCTATCGCCGAGGATACCGTAACGGGCTTCATGGCCTCTCCCGTGCCTATAACGCCGATGGTGGATTTCGCCCGCTGGAGGGATATCCTCACGTCCGCGTCGGAAAGCCCCTCTGCCGTGAGCTTCTCCCTTATGGTCAGCGCAGACTCCACCGCGGAAGCGGTGTCCTCGCTGAAAATACAGGTCATCTGCCTGTCGTCAAGGCTCTGCACAGCGCCGCCGAATGCGGATACCGTCATGGAAACCAGCCCGTATATTCTGTTCAGCGCCGAAAATCCGTCCGCCCCCGCGCAGTGCACCCCGCTCATGTCTATCGCAATGAAAAGGTACACCAGCACTACGTCGCGGCTGTCCTCGGGGCTTACCTCAAGCACGCTGCCCTTGCCCATCAGGCGGAAAAAGTCCTTCGGCAGGTACCTTTCGTAAGCCTTGCTGATAAGATTTATGTCGTTGAAGTATTTCTCCAGCTTCACGGACATCTCACTGAAGCTTGCCGCGATATCCTGAAGCTCGTCGTTGGTTTTAAGGGTAACTCGGGTGCCTATCCTGCCCTCGGATATCTCCGAAACCGCCTTTTTTATCTTCTTCATCGGTGAAAGCAGCTTTATAAGGAACAGAAGGAATACCACGCAAATTTCACACAGTATCGTGCACCAGAACGACGTCAGCCACACCGAAACGTTCTTCACCGAGCTTTGCAGGCTGTCGTACTCTACCCCCGTCATAAGGAAGCCGACGTTGTTTCCGCTGCTGTCGTACAGCGGTGTGCTGACTTCATACCACTCGATGTCCAGCGCAAACGACTGTGTCACCAGCACCTGCTTTCTGTCGAGCTGCTTTATCGCGTTCAGTGTTTTCTCCGATGTATGGTAAGAAGCAAGCGCTTCCGGTGTCTGCTTGCCATAGTAGTAGGAATAGTAATATTCCCCGTCCACCATTCTCGCCACGCGTATGAATTCCACCGAAACATTCGTTTTCATATGCGAAAGGAAATACCCTTTGTTCCCGCCGTAATATGAGCTTTCTCTCTCCTCGAAGCGGCGGATGCATTCCATCATGTCATCCGATATACCGTTTTCCGCGAAGCTGTCCACGTCTATTTCTTCTGCGATGTAGTCCAGTATATCACTGAGGGCGGATGTTTCCGTGTTGTTGATAAGCCCCCGTATAAGCTGCCGCGAGCTGAAAAGCATAAGGCAGAATGAAACCGCCACAAGCACGCAGGATATCAGCGCCTGCTTTATAACGACCTTTCTGAGCGCCAGCAGCCGCTCCACTATCCACAGCAGCAAAAAAGCTGCCGCAAAAACGCCTATCGCCAGCAGACCCGACATAAGCAATCCGCGCCCAACGGGAAGAAGCGGCTCGTCGAACACGTTGACGAGGTTTCCGCCCTGGTTGAATTCATAAATTTTTCCGCGCTCGCTGCCGTTCTTTTGTATACCAAGAAAGTGGTATCTGAATCCATCGCTTGCCCACCCGGTGTAGCGTATTTTTCTAAGGTCGGAAAATCTGACGCCCGGTGCAAGCTCTGTGTCTGAATTTATTTCTCCAAGGTCGTCCATATATTTGCCGCCTAAGACAAGTTTGCTTTTAGGGTCCTCACTCAAGGCTATCCCCGACATGGAAACGTCGGAAAGGTCTACTCCATATATCAGATTTGATATCATAAACGGCGAGTCGAAATTAACAGACTCGATATCCAGCGTGGTGTCGTTTACATTGTTGTTTATCGCGTGGACGCGCCTGTCTGCGTCCAGATATATCACCGCCTGTCCGTACACTCCTGCCCAGATTGCAGTATTTCCGCTGCCGAGGGTATAGCGGCTCGGGTCGCCCGCAGTGGAGTCCGACATTATCTCCTCCAGATATATGGTTTTGCCGGTGCATAAAGTCACAAACAGCCTTGCACAGTTGTTTGAATAATCATAGGTTTCGCAGAATGCCGCCGTATAATATGCGTAATCGGGGTCGAGCGTCAATGCCAGTACCGGCCCGAGATGGCTTCCGTCCTTTCCGAAGCGGTTCACCTGCACGACATTTTCGCTGCCGTTGTAACCCTCACTCAAAAGATACACGTTGTCACCTACGCAGATGATATCATTATACTGAATACCCCTGCCGATGACCTTTTCGAGGTTCACAGTGTAGTCCGCGTTGTTTTCTCCGCCTATGATACGCATTCCGCTGGTGGCGTTGTATTCCGCCACGGTATAGAGGGTGCCGCTGCTGTCCACTGTATAACAATACACCTGCTTTGAGGGAGTCATACAGTAATTCAGCATCAGAAACAGTCCTGCCATGATCGCTGCCACAGCCGAAATTATCGCCTTTCTCATGCTGCTCCCTCCTTTCATTTCAATACCGCTTTGACCGCCGCTTCCGCCGCCGCGAGGTTATCCTCCGCCGCAGAAGATTCCAGCATGGCGGACGCCTGCTTCATCAGCGACGCGGCGTCCGCCGCCGCATTTTCTACCCTGTATTCCTTCATCGTAACGCTGACGGTAGCCTTTGCGGGGCGTCCGTCGGGCAGAAACATGGTGCATCTTTCGGTCAGCGACGTCACCACCCCCGTGAACGAAAATCCGCCCCAGCTGAACATAACAGGCGGCGGCATACCCCAGTCGCTTGCGCCTATTTTAGCGGGCTCGGTGGTTTCCCGCAGCTTTTCAAGCTGCTCGGAGATATCCTCGTTCTTCCCCGCGAAAAAATCCTTGAGCTGACCCGCGGCCGCGTTTTTTATCCGGCTTAATTTCCCCGACCCGTTGAAAGAATCGAAGTACAGCTCAAAGCTGAGCTGCCTTGCCCCCGCTTTCGTGAATTTCAGCCTGTCTGTATGCCGCTTCGCATCTGCGGCGGTGCTGTATTCCACCGTATGCTCCACCGAATACGACGACGGATTGAACATGACGTCCATATGCGGCGCAAACCTGCCGTTTTTGTAGATGTATAAAGCCGCCTTTTCCATTCATGCTCCTCCTCTCGCCTATCGTCCGCTTATCCTGCTTTCGGTTCGCAGCCTGTTCTCCAGCCGCTCGATAACGATATCGCACAGCAGCTCGGTGCTCTCCCGCGTGAAAACGCTGCCGCTGACATTCTGTATAAATTCCCTGTCCGTTGCCGCAAGCTCCCGCACCGTTTCGGCAACGGCGGTTTTCAGCTCCCGCTCGTCCGCCTGAAGCGCCTTTGCATTGATTTCAGAGCCGCGCGTATCCTCGGCGGGACGTTTTTCCGATACCTCCGCCGTGCTGCTTTCCCCGGCGGCGGATCTTTCCTCCGCCCCGCGGCGCGGTATCACGGCGAGTATCATCGCGCCGTCCTGCGGAACTTCTCCCCCGCCCGTCGTCTGAACCTGTATATTTTCCGTGTTTAATTCCGCGTAGCTGTTCTCTGAAACGCGGCTCTCGGCGTAATTCAGTTCCGTATTTCCGAAATAGGATTTTTCGTTTCGGTCAGAAAGATTGATGAACGCCGCCCGACTATATATCCTCGAACCATTGCCTTTCATTGCGATGAAGTACGCGCTGTTCTCCCCGCCGTTATGCACACGCAGTTCGTTTCGCAGATCAGTATTGTCAACTGCTTCGTAATAGCGTCGTTCCTCCGCGCCGCCGCCGTAAAACCTGCTGTTGTCGCTGAAATCGAAAAAACGATAATTCCGCAGTACATAGCCGCCGAGCGTTTCGTAATAATTCCGCACATCATTACTGCCCGCGCTGCGGCTTGTTCCCGCCGACAAGCGCTCTGTTTCCGCCTGCCCATTGATCACGCTGCCGCCGCCCGCGCGGTAATTTGTTCCGCCGCGGAAAACTATTGCCTTCCCTGCAAAATAATTATTATCCGCGCCGTTGAAAAATACCGTCAGGTCTGCATTGTCCTGCGCCGCCGTGCTCCCCGAAACGAACAGCCTTACCTCGCCGACGTTGCCGCCCGCGCCGCTTCCTCCTGTTTTTTCCGTGGTCGCGCGCAGGATGTTGTCCCCCGCCTGCCGCAGGAACAGATTTTTCGCATCCGCCCCCCGCAGCATCCTGCGGATATCCGCGCCGCCGCGCCGGATCACCGTGTTTTCTGCCGCACTTTGCAGGTAGGTGTTTTCCTCGCCGTAGGAGAAATTATCCCGGCGCACATCGGCGGAATTTACCGCTCTGCCCCTCGCATATTCTGTTGAAAGCTCCGCGCCGCCAAGCGTCAAGCCGCCCGAATAAACATTCCCGCCGAGCGCCGAAGAAAGGCTTTCGTAGAGTTTGCTCCCGCCGAAAAAGCGGTTTACCGCTACCCCGCCGTATTCCCCGCGAAAGGCGGAATACCGCGCCGCGCCGCCATCCGCAAGTTTATAAACCATCTCGGCAGCGTTTTCGAGATGCTGCTCCGTGCGGCTTTCGGAAACCGCGCTGCTCTTGGAAAGCAGGTCAGATTCGGAAAATGAATTGTTTTCGGAAAGTGTGTTTTCCGCAGTATTTATCACGGGAAGTATGTTGGTTTCGGAAAGCAAATTTGTTTCCGAAAATGCTCCGTTTTCGGAAATGGAGTTGATCCTGATAAACTCGCCCTTTTCGTAGGAATTGCGGATATCCCCCATCGAAACATTCCCGCCGTAACGATATTCGTTTTTCTCGGTCAAATCGCCGAAATATTCCATACTGCTGCGGTCGCGCAGGGTCAGCGTATCGAATATTCTCTCCGCCGAATTATCCCCGAAAACCTCCTTCAGATAGTGCCGCATATTTTCCGTGCGCCTTTCGGCGGAGTTATTGATGACCTCCGAAAAAACACTCGCGAAGTCCTGCTTTGATATGAGCGGACTGTCTGTTGAAGCCGTTTCGCGGCTCTCGGAAAGATGAAGCACATCGCGTTCAAACTCCGCAAAGGCGCTTTTAACAACTGCGCTGCGGATGATATCCGACGTCGATTTTTCGATGGTGTTTTCGGTTTTTCCCGAAGAAAATGCGGCGGTTTTTTCCCGCAGAACATCTGACGAAGTATTGCTCGTCACGCTGTTTTTTTCGGTGACATTATCCGAAATAAAGGCGCTTTTCGTTTCCGTTTCGGAATTGTTGTTCTCATGCCGCGCGGGTATCGTTTCGGCGCCGTCGGGCGCCGCCGAATTTTGTGCGAATTTTTCCCGCAGGACATCCCGCAGTATCTCCGAATTCAGCGCCGTCGAATAAACCAGCGTATCTCCCCCAAAAACCGAGGACGCACTGCCCGACGCGAAATATTTATCCACCGAAATCGGCGCAAAAACATTCACCCCGCCCGAGATCCCGCCGAAAAACGCATTCCCCCGCGGGATATTAATTTCATTGCGCATATTGCTGTGCACAGAAGAAGCCATGCTCCCGCCGAAAAAAGCAGCATTATTTTCCGCCTGGGAAACATCACCGCCCGAAATATCCCCGCCGGTCAGCGAGCGCTTCTCGTAAGCATAGGAATTGCCGCCGAAAATATTCAGCACCTTTGCAAACGCCCCGCCGTTTCTGATCAAAACGGAATATTCCGCGCCGCTGTCGCGGGCAGCACCCGCGGTTTCGTCGGCATTGCCGCGCTCCGCAATGACAACGTGCACGGAAGAATTACTTTCGTAATGCTCCCCACTGTGATAATACTCGTTTTCGCCCGAAGCGCCCCCGCGTGGTGCTGATGTCCTTTCCGAACCCTCCCGCGCCGCCGTATTGCCCGCAGAAGAAATATCCGCGCCGCGCTCGAACAGGCTCACCGCGGTTCTTTCGAAAAAGAGCTCCCTCTGCGAAATAAGCTCCCTGATATACCCAACGTCGGATATGCCGAGCGTTTTTTCAATTTCGCCGCGATAGAAATTCCGCGTGTTATAAACGCTGTCCACCGCATTCGCTCCGCGGCCGGGCACAGCAAACGTCAACTCGTTTTCGCTGAAGCGGGAGGTCGTGTTATTTACGATGTTTTCGGTATTCACCACGCTGGCAGGCACGCTGAATACTTTTTCGGTTTCGCCGAGGTGAGAAATCTGCGTATTGCTTACGATGTTTTCAATATTGCCGCCGTTGACAGGCGCGACGAATGTTTTTTCAATTTCGCCGGGTTGAGAGATCTGCGTGTTGTTTACGCTGCTTTCGATATTGCCGCCGTTGGCAGGCGCGAAGATCGCTTTTTCGGTTTCGCCGAGGTGGGAAATCTTTGTGTTGTTTATGATGCTTTCGATATTGCTGCCAACTGGCACACCAAATGTTTTTTCCGTTTTGCCGTGGTGGGAGATATGTGTGTTGTTTACGATGCTTTCGATATTGCCGCCGTTGGCAGGCGCGACGAATGTTTTTTCGTTTTTGCTGAGGTGCGAAGTCTGCGTGTTGTTTACGATATTTCCAGTATTCCCGCCATCGGCAGGCACACTGAAAGTCTTTTCGGCTTCGCTCAGGTGGGAAATCTGCGTGTTGCTTGCAATGTTTGCGCCATTCCCGCTGAGGGAATAGACCAGCGTATCCGAGGAGAAATTCCGCTCGGTTATATCATGCCGCTCCGTAATGCCGACGGACTTTTTTCCGCCTAAGCGCCCATCCGCGCCCTCCGCAAAAACACTCAGAAACTGCGCCGCGGAATTGCTTATTTCAAAGTTTTTTTTTAATTCCGAAATATACTTCCGCGCGTCCTTTTCGGAGCTTTTCAGTATATTTTCGGTTATCTGCGAAACGGAAGCGCTGCGCCGCAAATACTGCCGAAAGTCATTAAGGCAGCTCCCTACGTTGTTTATAAGCTCCTCCGTCTGCTCAAGGGAAACCGTGCTCCCTTCCGCAAAGCTGCTTTCAAGGCTGTTTATAAGCGACCGCAGGCGGATATCAGTACTTCCGTAAGCCGCCGCGCGGAAATTGTTTATGATATTGCAGATGTTCTGCCGAACCACCGTGGTGCTCCCGCCGACGGAAATGTTGGTGGTGCTCTGCGCGCGGAACTGCCTCAGCGCCTCGAGGAGCATAAGCAGCATTTCTCCCATGCCCTGCTGCTCCGCCTTGAACGTAAGTTCGCTGTCCCGCTCGAACGGAAACGGGGACGGCGTTTCGTCCAGCGTTGATATTTTCCGCACCGCGGGTTTCAGCCCCTGTCTGGGCTGAAACGGCTTTACGCTGTTCATGCCGCCCCTCCTTCAATTTCGTTAATAAAGCACAAAGCGCACTGCACCGTTCCATGCGATGCAGTGCGTAGAGATCAGTTATCAGACAGCAAGTCTGCTGCAGCCCTCGTGTGCAAACTCGACGGTTTCCACCGCAACTTCGGAACCAAGACCGTTGAGGTCGGGTCCCGTGTACTTTGCGGGCCATGCGTTGATTATCTGCCACGAAGCCACAACCGCGTCGGTGTCATCACACAGGTTTACAACAATGGTCTTTCTTGTAAGGTTGCCGGAGAAAGCTTCCTCTATCCATGTATAGAAATCAATGTCGTCGATAACTCCGCGCTTAAATGTGATGTTGCTGTATTTTACAAGGCCGGGCTGCTTTCTTGGTGTGTTCACCACTGCGTCGCCCTCGCGGTATTCGATAACGTCTATCGTTGCGTCAAAGCCCGAAACTTCGCTGAAGCCCGCCACCATAACGCTGTCTACCTCAACCTTGAATCGGTAGTTCTTGTAGGGGTACTGTTCAAGTGCCATTTTTCATGCTCCTTTCAATTACTCTGCCGAAGAATCGGAAGTTTTCTGAGTAAGTCTGAATACAACGAACTCAGCAGGCTTGACGGGTGCAACGCCGATAACACAGATAAGTCTGCCGTTGTCGATGTCGTCCTTCGACATGGTATTCGGACCGATGTCTACAAAGAAAGCCTCGTCCTCGGAGCCGCCGGCGAACGCGCCGTTCTTCCACATACCGGAAAGGAACACTTCTATTGTACGCTTTACGCGCAGCCAGAGCGTGGTGTCGTTCGGCTCGAAAACTACCCAGTTCGTGTTCGCCTTGATGGATTCTTCAAGGAAGATGAACAGTCGTCTAACGTTTATGTACTTCCACTGGCCGTTGGAGCTGAGGGTTCTCGCGCCCCAGACCTTGATACCCTGACCCGGGAAGCTTCTGATGAGGTTTACGCCGCGGGGGTTGAGGATATCCTGCTCGCCGGAAGTGTATGTGCATTCAAGACCGACGCAGCCGCTTACAACTTCGTTTGCGGGCGCCTTCCAAACTCCGCGGGAGTTGTCGGAGCGTGCGAATATACCGGCTACAGAACCGGACGGAGGTATCGCCGCGGAATTCTTGGTAAGCGGGTCGAACACCTTTACCCACGGATGATACATCGCCGCATAGGATGTGTCGAAAATATCGCGCTGTGCGATGATGTCGTTAACGCCCTTTACGTCCTTCGGGAGGTCGAGGATAGCAAATCTGCTTCCCGCGTTCTCGCAGTGCGCAACAAGGCTCATCTGAACATTCGGATCGGTAACGCCGGGGACAGCCATTACGCTTACATCGCTGTTGTCGATGAACGCCTGGATACCCGTGCGGTTGCCGGGACCCTTGTCCTCGCCGATGAAATCGCCTGCGCTGAGTGCGCCTGCAGTGCCGTTTGTGCCGCCGAAGAGATTGATAAGCGCCTCGCCGCCCTGCTTCATGCCCGTAAACAGTTCGTAAACGGAAACGGGTTCAGCCTGCTGAACGGCATTTACGGTGATAAGATCGCTCTTCGCGAGCTTAGTGTTTATGTAGTCGGGGGAAGCGGGGTTCATCGTAACGAACTCGTACTTCTCCGCCTGCCCGTCGTAGGACACCTCGATATCCGCCGTGCATACGCCGACGATCTTCTTGGGAACAAGATTGGTGTCAACAACGCCCTCGTCAAATGGCTTCGCAAGGGAAATAACGTTTCCGTCTACCGCGGTTACAACGTTCTCGACATAAGCTGTGCCGTCCGTAAATGCGATGACATCGCCCTCGGCGATACCGGAAGCGTTCTTTACGCGGTACTTTGCGTCCTTATCGTTCGCAGCCTTTATGATTTCAAGGATCTGCGTCTTGAAGCTTACGGAGGGAGCTACCTTTACGGTAACCTTGTTGCCCCATGCGCCGGGGTTCTTCGCGAAGATGACCACGGGAGCGGACTTAGAGTCCTCCGTGCTGCCCGCATATGCGGCGTCCGCGGGAACAACTCTCTTGACAAAGCAGCGTGTGCCGCCGTTTGTGAAGAACTGGTTCACGGAATACGCAAGATAGCGGTACTCGCCGAACTCGCGTTCGGACAGGTAGGAGCCAAAAATGCGTCTGAAATCCGCAAAGTTGGTGACCAGAACGGGAGCGCCCTCAGCGGGGCCCTTTTCCGCAACGCCCACAAAGCCTGCGGTGCTTGTGCCAACGCCCTCCATAGGTACGGAGCCGCTGTCAAATTCCTCAACGTATACGCCCGGTGATAAATATTCTGCCATGCTGTCTGATTTAAGCGCTCGGCTGTGCCGGCGTTAAATCTGTTCACCCCTTTCATTTTCTTTACCGCTGTTAAGTATCGTGCCGAGATCGACCTCGCCGCCGCATATCGCCTTGATGATGTGGCGCGCGTAGAAATCCATCGTCAGCATATTGTAGGCGATCACCCTGCGGATGATCTCCTTTGCCTCGGTGGGATCGTTCTTTATAAGGCTTTCCGAAAGAATTCCGCAGGTCTTGAGCATTATCTGCCCGTCGCCGTCGGAAAGTCCTATCTCAAAGCTGCCTATCCGCACGGCATAGTTTATGTCGTGCAGCAGCTTCATAACGCTTATGAGCGTGTCCTTCTCCGCCCTTACGGGAAGCACCGCGTAGCAGGAAAAGCTGTCGCTGCCCTCCGTCCGCACAAAGGCTGACCACGACGAATTCTCGCCGTCCACCTCGATGCGCAGAACGCCTCCGCTCTCGGAATACTTCCATTGATATTCCTCCAGCACCTGCTTTATCAGTTCTGTCATTCGTTATCCTCCTTATTATGGGGATCTTCCGCTGTTTCTTCCTCTTCCCCGCTTCTGCGCCGAAGCAGGAAATCGAACCTGTCCGCGTCCATTTTCGTAACGGGGATGCGCTCTATCGCGACGCGCTCCTTGGTGCTGCGCTCGCGCTCGAGATACTCCATCCTGCGGACGGACGACTGTGCCGTTTCCTCCATGCCCGCAAGCAGGGTGCGGTCGCGCTCGGGTCTTATCCCATCGTCGGCGAATTTCACCACCTCGGAGCGCATCCTGTCGTCAAAGGCTTCGTCATCGTCCCGCGCGGCTATCCTGCGCTCCGCGTCCTCGCGCTGCTCCTCGTTCTCGGGCTGCTCCGTATCAAGCTCGGTGTTGCGTATCTCGCTGGAGCGTTCGTGCAGTTCGTCACGGAGTTCTCCGATAAGCTCGGAGTTGATGTCACATACACAGAGCACCTCGTCCAGCGCATTGCCGCGCTGCGGCTCGTGATCGTGCCGAACGGCTTTTTCATGCTGTCTGTCGGTAAATTTATGCATAATTACACTCCGTCAGTCTGCAAGCTTATAATTCATTATATCATATTCAGCCATTTATTTCAATTAGAATACCGCCATCAAATAAAATAAATTTTTCTGTAGCTTTTTGTCATTTCTCACAAAAATACAAAAGGCGTGCAAAAAAACGCGGATAAATATTCCTTTTTTCTCCCTGTTTGTGCTATAATAATAATGAATTATTGTCAGGAGGACGAAAAGCGATATGGCATTTCAGACCGAATATAAATTCATACTTCCGAAAGGATATATAGACGCAAACGGAGATCTTCACAAGGAGGGCGTCATGCGCCTTGCAACCGCGGCGGACGAGATAGTCCCGCTGAAGGATCCCCGCGTTCAGCAGAACCCGAGCTATCTTACGATAATCCTGCTTGCAAGGGTGATAACGCAGCTCGGCGATCTGCCCATCGTGGACGCAAAGGTGGTCGAAAAGCTGTTCACCGCCGACCTTGCGTTCCTGCAGGATTTCTACCAGAAGATAAACGGCGCCAACCCTCCCGAGATATCATGCGTGTGTCCGCAGTGCGGCAGGCAGTTCCGCGCGCCGGTCATTTTTGACTGAGGGAGGCGTACGAAGTGATAAAAGGCTATCCCGCCGATAAAATATACGAGGAGGTCGCGTTCATCGCGTACTATTTTCACTGGTCGTACGAATCCATCATGAACATGGAGCACGAAGAGCGCCTGCGCTGGTGCCGTGAGATCTCCAAGATAAACAAAAAGCTCAACGGCGAAACCGAAAAGAAAAATATCTTTGACATCACCTGACGGAAGGAGCGTTTTCTGTGGCGGCAACGAACAACACGGCATACCCTTTCCCCGGCTACAACTTCTGCCTGTACATCGACGCGCTTAAAATAGGCTTCAGATCCGTCAGCGGACTTACGCTGAAAAAGGACGCCTACACGGCGTTCCACGAGGGCGGAACGAATTTCGGGCTGTCCATCCTCCGGGAGGAAAAAAAGGAACCCTGCCGCATGACGCTGTCAAAGGGCGTGGGGTCGTATAACCCCGCGAAATCCATGTCGAAAATAACCGTGCTTATTTTAATGGTCATGGATGAATACCACAAGCCAGTTCATGCGTACTATTTCAGCAACGCATATGTCGAACAGGTGACGGTGTCCGACCTCGACGCGGAAAGCTCGCAGACCATGATAGACAGCATAACCATCATATACGACAGCGCGACCGAAATAGATCTTTCGGGCAGGACGGGAATATCCGCCTACCGCGAGCAGCTTTCCGCCGCCGCGGAAAACAGCGGCACCTCCGAAGCGAATATCGAGCGCATACGGCAGCACAACGAAGATATACGCCGTAAGCGCAGCGAAGCCGCCTCTGAAACCGAAACCGCTCCCATCGAGCGCTGAAAGGAGCCGCCATGGTAAAATACACCTTTGCGCAGCTTGAAAAGAAATACAGCGGCTTCTACGACGGAAGATGTTCCATAGACATCGACGGGTTCCGGCTTCTGCCGAAATACAGCATCCGCAACATGACGGTGCAGCTTTCCGCCATGTACGAAGCGGGCTACGCCGAATTTACCGTGTTCGACGGCTCCGCCAAAAGCGCGGGGATAATCTCCCCCGACAGCAGCCTTATGGGCAAAATGAAGCTCGGAAAATCCGTCGGCATAAGCATGGGATACGGAAGTAAACTCACCGACGTTTTCAGCGGATACATAGATTCCGTCAGATTTGAATATTCCCACAGCGACGGCTGGCTGCTGTATGTCACCTGCCTTGACGGCAAGGGCATGATGATGAACAGCGCCCGCTCCGAAATAAAAACCGGCATGAAGCGCTACAGCGACGCAGTGAAAAAGACCCTCGGCGCCTATGGCGACTTCTTCTCCATCGGAAAGGTGCAGCAGACCCCCGAGCTTGCGCAGCCGTTTTCGCAGCTTGCCGAAAGCGACTACGACTTCGTGGTGCGGCTCGCGAAGCGGCTTAATTACAGCTTCTTCATCAGCCTTGGAAAGGCGTATTTCGTCCCCGTCGGCAGCGACCGCACGGAGCTTATCGAAATATCCCCCGATATGGAGCTGCTGCGTTTCTCCCTCGAAACCAGCCTTAAAAACCGCATCTCAAAGGTCGTAGTTGTAAACAACGACGAAACCGACGAGAAAAAGCGCATAAAAAGCGAGGTTTCCTCCGTAAACATCCTCGAAACGGGGAGCACATCCCGCGCCGCCGCAAGCAGCGCGATAAAGCAGGGCATGGTAAAGACCATATCCGACCCCGCCGCGTCCACCAGCGAAGCTGCAAAGCAGATAGCACAGGCGGAACTGGACAGAATGTCCTACTCTTCCGTTGAGGGATACGCGGAATTCAGCGGGCTGCCCGAGGTAGTCCCGGGAAAATTCGCCGTGGTGAGCGGTTTCGGCAGCCCCGCAAAAAGCTACTTCATCAAAAAAGTAACGCACAGGCTCGTCGGCGGCAGGTTCACCACCTCCGCGGAGCTCGGCGGAAACGATATTTAAAGGAAATACCCGAAATGAGTCTGCTTGATTATATGGGCGGCGGCGACGCGCCGTCCCTCGCGGGGGTATGCCCCGCCGTTGTGACAAACATAAACGATCCCGACAAGCTTGGCAGGGTGAAAGTCAAGCTTCTTAACCTCGACCTGCCCGATTACGAAACGGATTTCATCCGCGTTATGACCCCCATGTCCGGCGCGGGATGGGGAATGCTGTTCTTCCCGAATGTCGGGGACGAGGTGCTGGTGGCGTTCTGCGGCGGTGATATCTCCCGCGCGTATGTGCTAGGCTCGCTCTGGAACAAGAATTTCAAGACCCCCGCCGAGATAAAGGAAAACAACCCCATTCGCATGATACAGACCAAGGCGGGGCACAAGCTTGTTTTCGACGACAGCGACGGCAAGGAAAAAATCACCCTGCAAACAAAAAATGAGCTTCTTATAAAGCTTGACGACGAAAAAAACTGCATAACCGTGCAGGATAAAGGCGGCAAAAATCTTATAAAGGTCGACTCCGCCAACGGCACCATAACCATACAGGCGGACAAAAAAGTGAACATCAGCGCAGGCTCCACAAAGATAATAATGGAAAGCGGCGGAAGCCTCTCCGTAAGCTCTGACAGCTCCGCAAAAATTAAATCCTCCAAAATAACCGTAAGCGGCGACAGCGCCGAAGTCAAGGGAGGCAGCAGCCTGAAGCTCAGCTCCGGCGGGCAGGCTTCCCTGAAAGGCGCGGCGGTAAAAATAAACTAAATCATTCCATACGAAAGGCGGTGACGGCATGAATTTTCTTGATATTCTTTTCAGGCGGATAGAGGGCTTTTTCAAGTCAATGCTGAGCCGCGTCACCGCAAAACTGAGCAAGATAAGGCAGCTCCCCGTCACCGCGGCGAAAAAAGCAAAGGACATCCTCCGCGGCATGGTCACGTTTATAATCAAAAAGCCGTCGGAGCTGTGCGATTATGTCAAGCTTGGCAATACATACGTTGCGAAGCGCGCGCTGCTGGGCGTGCTGCTTCTCATCGCGGCGGCGGTGCTGCTGGTAATATGGCTGCTGGTGCCGTTTCTGCAGCGTACGCTTTTCACAAGGAAACTCACCGTAAACACCGCCGAATTTTTTGCGGCGGAGGGCAGCGCGGAGGTCTACACCGAATACGGCACGCTTCTCTACCGCGGCAATATCACAAAAGGCGCCGCGCAGGGCAGCGGAAAGCTCTACGATAACGGCGAGATGGTGTATCTCGGCGATTTTGCGGACAACGAGTACAACGGCAGCGGAAAACTCTATTCAGACGGCGTGCTGATTTACGACGGCGGGTTTGAGGCGAGCCTTTACAGCGGCAGCGGAAAACTATACGACAGCGACGGCGTGCTCATATACAGCGGGGATTTCGCCGGGGGACTGTACGACGGCGAGGGCACCGAATACTTCCCCGACGGAAGCGTATCCCGCCGCGGCACATTCACCGCAGGCGTGCTCAACGGCGAGGGTCAGCTCTACGCCGACGGCGGAAAGCTGATATACAGCGGCGGATTTGTCAACGGTATATACAGCGGCAGCGGCGAGCTTTATGAGGACGGCGTGCTGAAATACGTCGGAAGCTTCGTGGACGGCGCCATGTCCGGCGAGGGCACCGAGTATTCCCCCGACGGTTCCAAGGTGTATTCGGGGGGATTTTCCGCGGGAGTATACAGCGGCAGCGGAAAGCTCTATGCATATAAAGACGGCATGACCATCGAGGGGCAGTTTGAAAACGGCGCCGCAAACGGCGTATGCTCGATATACCGCAGCAGCGGCGAGCAGATTTTCAGTGGCAGCGTGATAAACGGCGAAATAAACTGGTTCAGCCTTATCAGCTTAGAAAGATCCGCCGTCGCTGCGGCATTCCCCACAGCCTCCGGCGAGCGGGATATAGACGGAAGAACGCTTGTATTCTGCGCCGACCTGAATGTCGGGTTTATATTCGGCGCCGACGGGAAGCCCGACCGCATGGTGCTTTCGGGCAGTAATGCATTCGATAACCTCGACAGTTTCGTCCCCCTCGGGGCAGAGCCATACAGCGCCTATGTCTGCGAAACCACCGCCGCCGACAGGCAGCTGATGCGGTACATCGGCGTGGAGCCATCCGACTCGATGGTCTGCAGGAAATACATCAGCAGCGGTATGTTCGTGAAAACCATCTCCATCATGGGCAGCCTCGAATACATGGAGATAGGCATGATATAAGGAGGAAGAAAACATGACCCGGATAAGAACGAAAATAATATCCCTCCTCACCGCGGCGGCGCTGTGCTGCACGGTGTTTTCGGGTCTGCCCGCCCGCGCCGAGGAAATATCCCTCACCCTGCCGCAGGCGATCTCGCTGGCGCTTAAAAACAGCGACAGTATCCGCAAGGCAACACTGAGCAAGGTAAAGAAGCAGATAGAACTGAAGCAGGCGTATGCCGCCATCGCGGACACAAGGAAGAACGAAAGCACCGTGCGGTTCTCCCTGCTTTTCAACATAAAATTCCCCGAGAAGCACGGAATGCCCAAGGAGATCGAGCTTATGACCAAGGTGCCCGATATCCAGAGCGAGCTTAAAATCCTCAACGCCGAGCAGGAAAACGCCCGCCTTACCGTCATCGCAAACTGCGAGCAGCAGTATTACACCGTGGTTTTCGACGCATACGATATCGAATACAACGCCAACCTGCTTTCGGAAGCGCAGTCCGCAAAAAAGCAGGTGATATCCGCCTACGCGCAGGGAAACGCCAAGAAAAGCGACCTTGAATACATGGATAAGCAGATATCCGACGCGCAGAATTCCCTCGCGAAAGCGCGGAGCACCTACGAGCGCGACAAGGAAAAGCTCTCCTCCATCATCGGCATTGATGTTTCCAAGGGATACAAATTTTCCTGCACCTTTCCCGAAACGGAGATAACCCGCTCCATGCTCTCCGATATAAAGGACTACGCCCTGAAATACGACTACGGCTACTACAAGGCGCTGCAAACCAAGCTCAACGCCGAAAGCAGCACCGAAACCGTAAAGAGCATTTATTCGGGAAGATACGGCGGGGACGCGTCCGTTATCATGTCATATCTCAACTCCTGCCGCGCCCGCGGAGAAGCGGTGGATTATGAGTATTTCATCAACATTTACCACAGCTTCCTTTCCACCATTCAGCGCCCGTGGGAGGGCAATTATGTGATAAGACTGCTTTTCTTCAAGATAAAAATTCCCAAGGAATGGTTCAAAAAGACTTATTCGGGGGAAAGGTATCTCGAGGACGAGCGCTACGCTCTTTTCGTAAGCCTTGCGGAGCTGGACGAGGCCGAGCAGGACAGGAAAACCGCCTATAACACCCTTACCAATGCCATAACTGACGGATTTTATGCCTTGCAGGAATCCCGCAGCTCCTACCGCTCCGCCGTTGAATATCTCTCCACCGCCGAGCAGGACTACGCAGGCGCCCTCGCGGACAACAGAAACGGGCTTACGTCATTTACTGATCTGTATGATAAAAAGGTCGCGCTGCTGGAACAGCAGAAGAGCATTTTTGAAATGCGCGCGGACTATGCGAAGAGCCTTTCCTCGTACAACCTGCAATGCGCGGGGTATATCTCCGACAAGCTCAGCGGCGGCGCAAACG
This sequence comes from uncultured Oscillospiraceae bacterium, assembly GCA_934481445.1. Classification (GTDB taxonomy): domain Bacteria; phylum Bacillota; class Clostridia; order Oscillospirales; family Ruminococcaceae; genus CAG-115. The sequence goes on along the minus strand of CAKSPC010000027.1, from coordinate 10,224 downwards.
GCTCCATAAAGAACTACGAAAACGGCATAACCACAGGGGAGGAAAGCTCCTCCTCCGAGCCGTCGTGGCACATCAATGTAAGCGGGGCTTCATATAAGGTAAGCTTCGGCGTATCCATCCCCGAAAGCTACGACGTCACCGATTACGAGCTTTTCACCACCGACGGAAAGCAGATAGGAAGCCGCACCGCCGTGGGCAAGGCCATGACGGGCATAAGCACGATTTATTCCGACACCTCCCTGCTCACGCTGAAATTTTATAAGGATAACGAACTGAAATACACCGCGACGTTCGACGGAATGCAATACGGCGGCACGCTGGATATGCAGTCCGCGCAGGGCGGCACGTCAAAATACACCGCGGGAAGCTGGAATGTTTCCGCTTCTGGTCTGCGGGCGGTTTTCTCGATAAAATCGGACGATTTCAAATGGGACAGCTTCGCGCTTTACCACGACGGAAACCTTATCGGAAACGGCACCGCCGCCAAGGGCGTTTCGCATCTCAGCAGCACCTTCGGCGACATGACGGGATTTACCGTGAATCTTTTCAGCGGGGAGGAACAGCAGGCAGAACTTGCCGTGACCACCACCGCGGACGGACAGAAGCTTCTTACGCTTCAATAACACTTCACTCACAAAAGGAGGCGATGAAATGGCAGGCAGAAAGCGGATTTATATCATATCGGCGGCAGCGGCTGCCGCGGCGGTGACAGCGGCAGCGTGTATCTTCACCTACGGCGAGACCCGCCCCACCGCCGACGAGATAAACAATGCCTCTCTTATCATCGGCACCTACCTCATAGATTTCGACGCGCTTAACGAGGAAAACCAGTCCCTCGCCGAAAAGAATGCCGAGGACACCAACCAGAACCGGATATACTATAAATCCGACCTCAACAGCGGCGTATGGTATGACATCACCGACGCCGAGAACGTCAACGACATCACCCTTTCCAACAATAAGATCGTCGACGCAAAAACGATAAACGCACTGGAACTCACGCTGTATTTCAAGGCTGACGGCACCGTTGTCGACCTTGTGAACGGCGGCACGGTTTCCGTAAAGGATATAGAAAGCACCATCTCCCCCGCCAACATCGACGCCTGCAAGACCCTCAGCGAGCAGCTAAACATCACCAACGAGCTTGTGAACTCCACCTCCGACTACGGCAAGGATGACGAAAAGAAAGCAAAGTACGAGCTTTACCGCGCCGAGCAGAATGCGCTGAACGCCATCCTCGCCCCCGTAAACGACAGGACCACCGCCGACCTTACGGCAAAATTAAAGGCGCTGGAAAGCAGCAATTCCGAAGCCGCGGCTTCCCTGCGGGTAAAGCTCCGCGGGCAGCTTGACAAGCATTGCAGCGAGGTGGTTTACGCCCGTATTGAGGATCAGATGTCCGCCCTCGGCAGCCCCGACAAATCATCCCACGCCGACCTTATTTCCGCCCTTGCGGATGTGCAGTCCTCCCTGCTGGAGGACATCGGCACCCTCGACAGCGAAACCTCCTCGGGCACAGGCACCGCCGCGCAGAAACAGTCCAAGCTTGAGGATGAACTCATTGACGCGCTGACGAGCGGGAACACCTCCGCCGCGGAAAAAGCAGAAGAAAAGCTGGATGTCCTCGACGCCATGACAAACGGAAAACAGACCGACCCCGCAGCCGCCGCAGAAATGGCTGACGAACTCTACAATGAAGCCGTATCGAGCATCGACGCGCTGATATCCTCCGTGGAAAACGGCACTAACGACGTCTACTCCGACGAAAGCGCCACCACATCCGAGGATGTTAAAACAGCCCTCACCACCGCCATAAAGGAAGCGCAGGGCTACGCCAAGGACAGCGCCTACTACACCACGGGAAGCACTTCCTCCGCGGAATACAACTCCATCGCCGCGGATAAGCTGGGACAGCTCGGCGACAGGCTCGCGGCGCTCTCCACGGGAAGCGGCGGGAACAAACTGCTGAACGACCTGCGACAGATATCCGCCGACAGTTCCGATGAACTTCTCTCCGAAGCGGAGTCCGCAAAGGCGCTTTCCGACAGCTACCTCGCGGAGGAGCGGAAGAAGCTCGACAACATCCAAAAGGACATCGACAGCAAATACAACGAATATATCGACGCCATATCCTCCGGCAGCAATTCACTCGCGGATACGAAAAAAGCTGAGCTGAACGCGCTTACCGACAAACTCGCAGAAATGCAGAGCGGCTTCGCCGCAGAAGCAGGCGGGAAGTATTCCGCGCTGATAGACGCCCTCACCGACAGGCTGAAAAACGACGGCTCGGAAACGGGTTCAGATTCAGGTTCCAGTGAGGCCATACGAAAGGCTAACGCCGAAAAGGACGCCCTCAAAACTCTTCTCTCCGAAACGGATTCCGCCCTGCTGGACAGCTTTGACGAAGCACTGGACAATTTCATATCCTCCGCCGAAAGCGGCAGCTCCGACGGATATTCCGACTTGGTTGAAGCGCTGAAAAACGTCCCCGAAAGCGTAATGACGAACGACGACAGGGCAAAGGTGCTCTCCTTTGCGGCGGAAAAGCTCCGCGACAGCGGCGCCGACGATATCGTGGGTCAGATAGCCGCAGACATCTCCTCCGCACAAAACGGCGGCATGAGCCCGTCGGCTTCGGCTGATTCTTCGGGTTCATCGGGCACAACAAGCGGCGCGCAGACCGCCGCGAAGCTCAACGAAAAATACAGTCAGCTTCTCGAAGCGAAGAAAAAAATGCTGAACAACATCGGCTCCGAGGACGCGGTGAAGAAGCTGACATACGAAAAGGACGGCATAAAGGAGCTTCTTCCCTCGGCGGATAAGGCAGCCATGGACAGCTTCGACAGCGCTCTTGATAATTTCGACAGTGCCGCCGAAAGCGGCAGCGCCGACGGATACGACGGCCTTGTCAATGCACTGAAAAATGTCCCCGCCGACTGCATGGATAATTCCACGCGGGCAAAGGCGCTGGAATATGCCGACGCAAAGCTTTCCGCCTGCGGCCTTGACAGCCTTGCCGACAGAATAGCCGCGGACATCATCTCCGCCCGAAACGGCGGCATGACCCCCTCCGGCGGCACCGTTTCCGCCGTGGATGAGCTGTACGGCTACGCCCTCGTCATTCCGAAATACGATATCTATTCAAACTCCCTTTCGCTCACCCTCGACGGCACGACATACATAAACGCCCGCGAAATTGCGGAGCTTATCGGCGCGCAGTATATCTCCGCAGACGGAGTTTTCGTGATAAAGGGCAACAACATCCTCATCGAATTTACCGTCGGAAGCAGCACCGCATATGTCGGCGACAAGCTGCTCATGACCGACGCCGCCCCGAAGCAGATAGGCTCGGCGGAATATATTTCCCCGCAGCTTCTGGCGGCGGGATTGGGGCTAACCGAGCAGACCGAAAACGGAACACTTTTCATCAGATAGGAGAAGCTATGGCAGGATATACGGCAATTTCCGACGCGGGCAGAACGATAGTTGAATTTCTTCGGCGAAGCTGCATCCCTCCCGTGGAAAAGCCCGAATTCATCGGGTTGTGCAGTCCCGACGAAACCGGCGGATTTCAGGTGGGCGTATGCCTTTACGATATCTCGCAGGACGCAGGCACCGCGGTGGACCGCGGGGAGATAGCCGTGGACGAAACCCATGTCCGCGCCGCCCCCTCCGCAATAAATCTCCATTATATGATTTTCACCGCGCTGAAATCCGACATAACCATGCGGGCGCAGGATGAGCACAGGATACTCGGCTGCATTTTTCAGAAGCTGAACGACAGCCGCATGATATCCGACGGGCTTTACGGAAGCCTTTCCGACGCGGGACAGGCGGTAAACATAACCCTCGAAAACATTTCCTACGAAGATAAGCTGCGCATATGGGCGGCGTACAACATCTCACCCAAGCCCGCGCTTTTCTACAAGGTTTCCGCGCTGCTGATAGATTCCGAAAAGGTGCGCGAGGTCAAGCGCGTAACCTCCGCGGACATCACGCTGCGGCAGAGGAGGAAAGGTCAATGAAGTTTTCCGCACGATATATCGTAAGGGCGGCTTCCTCGCAGACCTACGCCCCGCTGGAAAAGGCGCAGGTGCGCTGCGGAGCGCTTATCCCTCTGCACAAGGACGGCGGATATTACGTTTTTCTCGACCCGACGGACGGAAAAACCATCACGATATCCTGCACGGGCTATTCCGACGCGGAAATAACCCCCGACCCCGCCGGCAGGAGCACCGTGTATCTCACGCCGAAAGGCGCCGAGCCGCTCCCGCTGGAGGCTCTCGCGGCAGAAACCGCCGCCGCGGGCGCGAGCGAAATACGCGCGGCGTTCATAGGCGGCTTTGTGCCGCGGGTGCTGGACGGCTGCGCCATCGAAGCGGACGGGGACAAACTTACCATCTCCGCCTACGACAGCATAAGCGCGGCGATAACCACGGCGGAGCCGCTGAAGCGCAAACTCGCAAAGGGCAGCCGAATTATCATCACATCAAAACAGGGGTGAATTTATGGGAATGCTGGTAACACAGGGCGCAATGTGCGCCTGCTCATTCGGCGCGGCGCCGTCGCAGCTCGGGGTGCTGCCCGAAAGCAAGACATTCGGCTGCAACAAGCCCTGCGCCACCATCATGGACAACAAGCCGATGGTGAACATAATGCCCTTCGGGATGTGCACCAGCCTTGCCAACCCACAGGTCGCCGCAGCCACAGCCGCCGCCCTCGGCGTGCTCACGCCGCAGCCGTGTATGCCCAGCATCGCCGCGCCATGGGCGCCGGGGTGCCCGACGGTGCTCATCGGCGGAAAGCCCGCGCTCAACAACAGTTCAAAGCTGATGTGTATGTGGGGCGGGGTCATTTCAGTGTCATTCCCGGGGCAGGCAACGATAAATATTCCTTAAAAAGCAGGTGCAGATATGTTTTCCGACACAACCGAACAGCTCAGGGCCTACGAAAGGCTCATGTGCATATATCTTTCGGAATATATGGACCGCATAGTGCGAAAAAGATCCGTCACCGACACGCCGTTTGAAAAATACAAGGGGCTTGTGGTTTCCATTGAGGAGGCGGAGAATGTTTTCTCCCCCATCCCGTTTTTGCTGTCCGAAAAAGGCATGAATGCCGCAGCGGATATCTGGGCGGATATCTCCGCGCAGTCGGACGAAGCCGCGGAAAATGGCGTGATACTCCCCCTCGACAGAATATGCGCGGCGTTCGGCTTCGGCATGACGGAACGCTTTACGATGGCGCTTGCCGCCCTGCCGCTGGTAAATTCCGAATACGAAAAGACTTTCGGTTATATCTGCGACAACGTGCGCCTTACCGCCCCGACATTATCACTCGCGCTGGCTTTGTTTGCGGGGGGAGATGGCTCGCTGCTGCCCGCCCTGTCGGAAAGGCTGCTGAAATACGTTTTCGAGCCGTATGACGGAAACCCGCTAAACACCCCGCTCAAATTCCGCCGCTGCTTTATCTCGCTGCTCTCCCTCGGGGAGCTTGGCGAGAGCGCAATCATGTCGCCCGAGTTCCTTTCGGACGAGGGTTTTGTCTGCTATGAAGAGCAGGCGGAAATGATAAAACGCGCCCTCCGCTCCGAGGGAAAGCGCGTTGTCTGCCTTTCCGGCGAAAGCGGAAGCGGCAGACGCCATCTTGTAAAACAGTGCGCCGCCCGCAGCGGAAGAAGCGTGCTAATGATAGACCTCGCGAAGTATTCCTCCGCGGAGCGCACCTCCGCCGAAAAAGACATCGTGTGCGCCCTGCTTATCGGGCAGAGCATTCCCTGCGTTTTCGGCGTGGGCGAGAAATCCGACCCCGCTGTGCTGAAGCAGCTTCTGTCGGCTGTTCTGAAAGCCTCGCGGAATGTGTTCGTATGCACCGATAACGTCGGCAGCGTGCCCGCGATAGACGGCGCTCCGCCCCTCGACATCCGCTTTGCGGAACTTCCCCGCGCCGTGCGCAGCAGGCTGTGGCAACAGTTCGGCGTATCGGAGGAGCAGGCGCAGTCCGCCGCGAACAAGTACCGCTTTACGCCGAAAAACATAATTCTCAGCGCCGAGCGCGCGCAGGAAAAAATGAAAGCGCTGGATCTGTCGGAGCTGTCCGAAAGGCTTATAAACAGCGCCTGCGCCGAGGTGGCGGAAAGCGCCTTTGGCGGAAAAGCCACGCGGATAGAGAGCCGTTTCACCATGGACGACCTCATCCTCCCCGCGGCGGAAAAGCAGCAGATAAACGAAGCACTGTATCAGATAAAATACCGCCACATCGTCTGCGATAAATGGAACTTCGAAAGCCGTCTTGCCTACGGGAAGGGGCTTACCATGCTCTTCGCAGGCCCTCCCGGAACGGGTAAGACCATGGCGGCGACGGTGGTCGCGGGGGAACTGGGGCTGCCCGCCTACCGCGTGGATATCTCTCAGATAATGTCCAAATACATCGGCGAAACCGAAAAGAGCCTCGGCGAAATATTCGACGCCGCCGAAAAATGCAGCGCGATACTTTTCTTCGATGAAACCGACGCGCTCTTCGGAAAACGCAGCGAAATAAAGGACAGCCACGACAAATACGCCAACGTCGAAACCTCGTTCCTGCTGCAGCGGCTGGAAAGCTTCGACGGGATAGTGCTGATGGCGACGAACCTGCTTCAGAATATTGATGAAGCGTTCATCCGCCGCATAAGCTGTATCGTAAACTTCCCGCTCCCGAATGCCGAACAGCGGCTGATTCTGTGGAAGAATATGTTCCCCGACGAAATGCCGCGGGATCCCTCGCTGGACTTCGGCTACCTTGCGCAGCAGTTTGAGCTTTCGGGCGCGGCAATAAAGAACGCCGTGATGTCCGCAGCATTCCTCGCTGCCGAGGAGGACGCCGCGGTGAATATGTCGCACATTCTCCGCGCAGTGAGAAAGCAGCTTTCCAAGCAGGGCAAGCTGATGTTAAAGGACGATTTCGGAAAATACTCGTTCTTTTTTGAATAAACCAAGAAAGGAGGCGCGCTATGCCAAACAATAAGGAACTTACGGCACTTGAACAGGACGTTACAAACGCAGGCGAAGTCCTCAGCAAGGAGATCGACAGCCAGAACAAAGATATTTTCGAGGAAACCAAGGAAAACGAAAGCAATATAAAGGCGCTGGAGGAAATCCGAAACAAGACCGAAGAACAGATGCGCGCGCCCACCCGCGAAAAGCCCGGTTTTTTCAGCAGGATAATCAGCTTTTTCAAATTCAACAGCCAATATAAATCCGGCAGCATGAGCAACGGCGAAAGCAAACAGCGCTCCGACAACTATTACGAGGAATTTCTCATCGCAAAGCTCGCGTACCAGAACGGTGCGTCCGACTACGGCAAAAGCACCGACGGCCTTGAATTTACAAAATCCGACGACAGCGAGAGCGAAGCGAACGACCCCTCACGTATCCCCCAGAATGACTCCGCCGCCATAAACGCCACCCGCAGCGACAACGGGCAGGATATCACAGCCGCCACCGACGTCACATACAAGGGCAGGCTGCGCCTTATCAATGCCAGAGCGAACTTCAAGCACAGGATACTCGGCGACAGCACCGCGGAGTATTCCTCCGAAAAAGTCAGCCTTAACCTCATGGGCGGCTTCAGAAAGCTTGACCTCAAAAGCTCTGAAAAGCTTACGCTGCTGCACAACTACACCAACGGCACCGATAAATTCGGCGCGATAGCTTCCGCGAAGTTCTATGATAACGACGGGAAAGTGAACATCCTCACCGACAGTTTCTTTATCCGCGACGGCGCGGCGGAGCCCCTCATAAACTTCAACGGCGGCGGGATAAAGCTCATCGGAAGCAGCTTCGCAGTGCAGCTTTCAAACTTGGAATACAAAAACGGAGCAATATCCGCCTCAGTTATAAAGCTCTACACCGCCGAAAAAATAGGCAGCAGGAATGAATTTAATATCGGCGGCGGGTTATCCCTTACTGACAGCGGCATCACCATACCCGACCCCACCGCAGAGGACGGAAGAAGACCGCACTTTATCAGACACGAGGACAACAGCCTTGGCATAAGCGTGCCCTTCGACCCCGACGAAAAGGAAGATGAAAAGCCGCAGGAGCAGGTAAACGAAGAACCGCTCACCATCGACGAGAACATCAAGCCCAACGAATATGTCGACCGCATCACCATCGGCGGCATGACATTCTACGACGTTAATTACTTCTCCGACGAAACGCTGGAGAAAACGGGATTTTCCACCCAGAGGGCGGAGATAAACGATGTTGATATCATAGACTTTACGGATATAAAGGCATCGCTAAACAGCGACGGCGCTTCCTTCGACGGTAAAATCAAGTTCAACAAGAAAAGCCCCATAAACGGAATTAATTTCGGCGTTAAGGATGTCCATGTAGCCCGCAATAATATGTCCTTCGCGGAGATGACCGCGTCCTGCGGCGATATAAAAATCAACGATACTCTTACTATATCCAACGCTTCTCTCAGAGTTACAAAGCCAGAGGGCAAGCCGCTGTCCGTCACAGCCTCAATGAAAAACCTCGCGCTGAATTATTCCGTCGGCGCGCTGGAGCTTTCCACCAAAAATATCTCGGGCAGTGTTTTCTTTACGGATGAGCCTTTAAGGGTTGACATAACCGACGGCATACTTTCCGCAAAGCTTGGAAATATCATATCAGTGGGGCTTGAGGGGCTCAGCTACAGCGACGGCACCATCGGCTTCAAATCCGTAAGCGCCGAAAAAAACACCATCAACTTCTTTGATGTTCTTAAATTCGACAAGATCAATGCGAAAACCGGCGCGGGAACTATCTCAAAGGACGGCTTAAAATTCGGAAACGAGAGCTCTTTCACCCTCGGCGCGGAGCTTTCCGTATTCTCGAAGGACCTCGGCAAGGCCGAAGCTGTCATGGACAACAGCAGCTTTACAGGCACGCTGGATATGGGCGACGGCGTTACATTCTCCCCCGCAAGCAACATGGATATTACCCTCAGCGGCGTTATCGGCGGAAAATATTCCGACGGCACCCTCTCCCCCGTGACGGAAAATGCGGGCATAAATGCAAAGTTGTTCAACAGCCTTGAAGTATCCGCCGAAAACATATCCATCGACAAGGACAACAAGGCGCTCTCCGCCGAAACAATGAGCGGCTCCATATTCTCCGGCGACAAGGAAATTCTCTCCGCCACCGCCGAAAAAGCCGCGATAACAAACGGAAACTACAGCTTCGACAAGCTGACCGCAAAATACGAAGAATTCGACCTCCTCGGCGGAATGCTGTCTTTCAGCAAGGGTCAGTTCGAGGGCAACGCAGATAAAATCGAGAACAAGAATCTTTCCGCCACATTTAAGGCGGGCGCCCTTTCCGCGGGCGCAAGCGCGTATATCTCCCTTGAAAAGAAAAACAACTACGCCCCCGCCATCGACAATATCAGTAACATCTCCGCTTCCATAAAAGGCTTCTCCGTAAACGAGCTGAATATCACCAAGGACGACGCAAACGCCGAACAGATAGATTTCTCCGCGGAAAGCATCGTTATCGGAAATAATAAGAACATTTCCCTCACCGACATCGGCGGCAGTGCGTCCGCGGATGAATTTTCCGTGACCTCCGCGAAGCTTGCAATAAACAATATCAAGGGGCTCGATGGAATAACCGGCGAAATCAAGGGTCTGAAAGTTGACAAAAACGGTACCGCGTTCGACAAAGTTTCCATCAGCAAGAGCGGCTTTGATCTCTGCGGAGTCATCTCTGCGAACAACGCCGAGCTTTCGCTTGCCAAGCCCGAGGGGGACGACATTTCCCTCACCGTATCGGCAAACGGAATAGAACCCATCAAAAATATCGGTCCGATAAACCTTTCCGCAAACGATCTGAACGCCGTGCTGACTATCGGCAAAGGCAGCATGAGCCTTGAAACCGAGGGTACAATCTCCGCAAAGCTCGGCGACATCATGTCCGTGGGTATCGAGGGCATAAATTACAACAACGGCACCATCGGCTTCAAATCCGTAAGCGCCGAAAAGGACACCATTAATTTCTTCGACGTCCTGAAGCTCGAAAACATCAAGGCGCAGGCGACCAACGGCGAAATCTCCAAAGACGGCATTAAATTCGGCAGCGATGGCTCTCTCAATTTCGGCGCAGAACTTTCCGTATTCTCAAAGGACCTCGGCAAGGCCGAAGCTGTCATGGACAACAGCAGCTTTACAGGCACGCTGGATATGGGCGACGGCGTTAC